>JAFRJF010000175.1 GCA_017432405.1 Clostridia bacterium
CCGCCTCTCAGATGATGCGGTCTCGTTTCTCGATTTGCGCGGTTTTGTCAAGTGTTGTCAGTTTGTTTGTTATTTTTTTGTTGCCTCCTTCCCTTTCCTCTTAAGTTGATGACATTGCCTTCAGGGGAAGGTGGCCCGCGTAGCGGGTCGGATGAGGTCGTTCCCCCTGCGGTAACGATAGTTTGGGCGTTTCCTCTCAGGAAAACGACCTCATCCGTCTTTCGGCAAAAACGCAAGCGTTTTCGCCGAAATCCACCTTCCGCCCAAGGGCATGGCTACGCACACCCTGAACCGGCAGCTTCGCTGCCTGGGGAAGGCTTTGGAAGGCCGTGTCAGCTCGGCAAATCAGTATTTGCATCTGTCCGCATCCCCCAACAAACAGCGCACAGCGCCCCGCAAACCGCGGGGCGCTGTGCTGCCTTTATACGCTTTTCAATTTGACCGTGATCCCGGCCGCCTCACGCCTTCGGCGCGGGCGTCAGCACGATGTCCTTGTCTATCGTCAGGTAGTCGTCGCCGTTTTCGTACTTGATCCAGATGTTCCCCTCGTCGGCGGGACCCTTCTCCAGGCACGCCACCAGCGCGGGGCAGTGGCTCACGTCCAGGGTCTTGAGCTTGTTGTTGACGCAATGCATCTCCGCCAGGCTGACGCAGCCGTCGATGTTCAAATAATCCAGGTCGCCGAAATCGTCGCCGCCGGGGACCCGCAGGCGCTTCAGCTTGCCGCAGCCGCTGATGTCCAGCTTCGTGATGCCGTCGCACCACAGGAAATCCGCCACCTCGAGCTTCGGCAGGTTGGCGATCGTGACCCCCGTCAGGCCGCTCTCCTCGCAGGCGAGCACCTTCAGCTTGGGGCAGTTGCTCAGATCCAGATGGCACTCGAGGTCCCAGGTGCAAGTCAGGTCCAGGAACTCCAGCTCGGTGTTCTGGGTCACGTCTATCGTCCTGATGCAGTTGTCGACGCAGCTCAGGTAGTTCAGCGCCTTGTTCTGGCTGACGTCGATCTCTTCCAGCGCGTGATTGCCGCACCGCAGCTCCTCCAGGACCGTGAAATACTCGATGCCCTTCAGCGTCAGTATGCCGTCGTCGTGCGTTTCATCGTCATCAAAGTCCAGATCGATCTTCTTGATCGCGCTGATCTCCTGCCGGTACAGCCGCATGTCGCCGTCCGGGTCAAAATTCATGGCGACATAAGCCCTGAAGTTATCGTCCGGGAAGTGGGCCTTGTCGATGGGGATGTAGAAATATTCCGCCACCTCCACCTCGCAGCTGGCGCTGACGCCGTTGAAGGCGGTGGCGGTGATCGTCGCCGTGCCCTCGGCCACGGCCTTCACCCTGCCCTTGGCGCTCACCGTCGCCACGGTCTCGTCGCTGCTGCTCCAGGTCATGGCCCAGGACGCCGCGCTGGCTGGCAGCGTCGCCGCCAGCGTCTTCGACGCGCCGGGCTTCAGCTCCAGCCGGTCCGCGCTCAGCGTCACCTTCCTCGGCGCGGCCTTCACCGTTACCTCGACGGACGCCTGCCTGCCGTTGTGGGTCGTCACCGTGACCGTGGCCGTGCCCTTGCGCCGGGCAGTGACCAGGCCGTCCGCACTCACCGCCACCACCGACTTCTTCGACGACTGCCACGTCAGCCGGGTCGCCGTGTTCTTCGTCGTCTTCGCGGCCAGCTGCACCTGCTCGCCCCTGCCCATCGTCAGCTGCTTCACGTTCAGGCTGACCTTCTTCGGCGCGGCCTTCACCGTCACCTTCCAGCGGCCCACCACTTTTTTGCCGCTCAAGCAGGTGACGACCGCCGAGCCCTTCCTCTTCGCCGTGACGACGCCCTTCGCGGTCACCGCCGCCACCCTTGGCTTCGACGACTGGAAGCTCAGGTCGCTGCCCAGGGGCTTCCGGTCGATCTTGTACTTCTGCCCGACGCCCAGCGTCACCTTCGTCACCGCCGCGTTGGCCGTCATGTCCTCCGCGGGCCCCTCGACGTCCGCAACCTCCGCCCCGTCGATCTCCAGCGCCGCCCCGTCCAGCGCCAGCGCCTCCGGCGCTTGGGCCCCGGGCAGCTCGATTTCGACGTCCGCCGCCTCGACGACGATGTCCGCCTCCGCCAGGCCAGCCGTGCCCAGCAGCAGCGCCGCCAGCAGCACCGCCATCAGCCTTGTCACGTTGCGCTTCATGCCCCTAGCCTCCTACGTGATATTCGTTCCCGCGACCATATTACACCAAAAGGCGCAAAAGGTCAATTAAAACTCACGAATTCATCCCCATGACACTATACCTTCCCTAACCCCTGAAGCCTGACCCCTAACCCCTCAACTTCTGGGACAAGGGGACGGTTCTCTTGTCCCATTTTTTACTCGATCCTGCGTGGGACATGGGACTTCAGCAATCCTGTCGCTGTGACAACCGGAGAAATGTGGGACAGAAGAACCGTCCCCTTGTCCCACTTCTCCCCGGCAAAACCGTCATACGGCGCGATAAACGGGAAAAGGGCCG
The DNA here is from genome assembly GCA_017432405.1 of Clostridia bacterium. Next base: position 2,488 of record JAFRJF010000175.1, read on the forward strand.
CTTTCGCGGCCCTTTTATCCGTGTATGTATTCTCCTCACAGCTCCAGCCCGGTGAAGCCAAAGCCCGCGGTGACCACCCGCTCGGGCAGCTCGCTGAACATGGCGTTGACGGACTGGTAGTTGTAGTAGCGCATGATGGTCTCGGCGAACATCGGCGCCACGGAGACGGTGCGGAACTTCTCCTGCCCCACGATGTTGGGGTTTTCCACGGTGTCGGTGGAATAGACCCGGCTGATGGGGCTGTCGTTGATCTTCCTGACGCCGTCGGCGGAGACGATGTTGTGGCTGAGCAGCGCCACGATATCCCTCGCGCCCCGGGCCTTCAGCGAATCGGCCAGGTTCACCAGCGTGCCGCCGGAGATGGTGAAGTCGTCCACGATCAGGCAGTCCTTGTCCTTCACGTTGCCGATGACCTCCAGGATCTGGGCGTTCTCGTGGTGGTCGGTGCGGGTCTTGTCGCCGATGGCGATGGGCAGCCCCAGCGCGTCGGCGAACTTCCGGGCCTGCTTGGCGAAGCCTGCGTCCGGCGACACCACCACGGCGTTGCTGGTATCCAGCCGCTTCATCACCTCGGTGAGCATCGGCAGCGCGTACAGGTGGTCCACCGGCTTCTTCCAGAAGCCCTGCAGCTGGGGCGCGTGCAGGTCCATGGTCACGAAGCGGTCCGCCCCCGCCAGCTCCATGCACTCGGCGCACACCCGCGCCCGGATGGAGACCCGGGGCTCGTCCTTCTTGTCGCCCTTGCCGTAGCCGAAGTAAGGCATGATCAACGTGCAGGAAAGCGCGTTGGCCCGCTTGAAGGCGTCCATCCAGAACAGGATCTCGACGAACTCGTCATTGGACTGCATGCCGATGGGCTGCACCAGGAAGATGTCCCGGTCGCGGACGGTCTCGTTCACCCGGACAAAGGTGTTGCCCTCGGAGAACTTGATCACCTCGCAGGATCCCAGCTGCTTGTTCATGTAATTGCACATACGCTCGGCAAAGATCCTTCCCCCACTGCCGGCAAAGATGGAAATATTCGCGGTCTCAAACATATCCCCCAACGCTCCTTTGCATGTTATGCTGGCTACGTTCCCTTCTCGTCCTTCTTCTCGGCCTCCGGGTCCACCACGTTGCCCTTTTCGTCGTGCACGCCGCGCCAATAGACGTTCATGCCCGCCACGTAGGCGTCGTAGCTGATCTGCTCGCGGCTGACCTCTTCCTTGGTGTCCCAGTCGTAGGCCACCAGCCAGCCCTCGCTGTGGCAGCTGCCGTGGCCCTTGGTCTTCAGCTTGGGCTTGTCGGTGATGTAGTAGACCTCCTTGCCGGAGTAGTCCGGCTCGTAGCGCTTGCGGGTGGACTTCTGCTCGTCCAGCACCACCGACTCCAGCTGGTAGTGGTATTCCGGCCGCGTGCCGTAGATGGTCACGGTGGCAAACTCCCGGTCCACGCTGGTGTAGATGTAGATGGCGTGCTCGGTGTCGTTGCGGAACACGAAGTTCTTGCCGTCGGTGCCGTTGGTGCCGTACTCCACCGCGGCGTCCTGACTGGGCTCCACGTAGCTGACGGTCATCTTGTGGTTGTGGCGCTCCAGGATGGTCATGTTGGCCATCAGCACCGCGTCGTACAGCGTGGTGGACGCCTGGCAGACGCCGCCGCCCACGCCCTTGACCTTCTCGTTGCCGGCGTACTCAGGGGCCTCCTTGAAGCCGCGCCCGATGGTGCGGGGGCCGACCACCGCGTTGAAATCGCAGGTGTCGCCGGGATAGACCACATAGCCGTTGAAGAAGCTCAGCGCCGTGGCCACGTTGGATCGGCTGTCGGAGCCTCGGAAGGTGACGTCCGTGGCGAACTTGGCCACCACCTTCATCTCCATGTTGTCCGAGGTCACCGCCGGCAAAAGCGGCTCCACGGGCAGCGCCGTCGAGCCCTCGCCGGTCTCGATCAGCGTCGCCAGGTTGTCCTGGGCCCGCTCCCGGTCCAGCTCCACGCCGTTCTTCGACGCCCGTATGATCTCAGGACGGGTGGCGGTCACGGCCACCTCGGCGTCCACCGGGGCCACGTAGATCTCGTCGTAGAGCTCGTCCACGAACGCCTCCACGGCATCCTCGTCGTAGGTGATCTCGCTGTTGAACTTCGCCGGGGCGTCCTTCAGGTTGTCCGCCACCTGCTTGCGGTCCGCGCGGCTGCCCACGTGGCCCAGGTTCCAGGCCAGGTCCACCTCCTGGGCGTAGTCAAAGGATGCGCCGTAGTCCGCCGGCTTGAAATCCCAGCTCCTGTCCCCGTAGGTCAGCGCGTAGGTGGTGTTCAGCCGCCGGTCCTTCTCCTGCGCCACCAGCGCGACGCCGTCCTCGTAGGTCTGCCCGGACAGGTCCACACCGTTGACGTATACATTGTCCAGGAAGCGCTCCACCGAGGAGGCCCGCAGGTCGCCCACCGTCCGGGCGATGCCCACGCCCAGGCCCGCCAGCGCGATGGCCGCCAGCCCCAGGATCAGCCCCAGCCGCAGCTTCGGGGACATTCCCCCGCGGCGGCGGTTTGACCGGCCGAAGCCCTGCCGCATCGGTGTCCGTCCGTTCGACTGCCCCCGGCCGCGCGCATCCCGCCGGTCATAGCCCGCCGGCGCGCGGCGATTCTCCGCCTCGCGGCCATAGCCATCCCGCCGGTCGTATCCCGCCGACCCACGGCCCGCACTCGTCCCACGGCCCGAAGTACGGCCATATACCGGCTCACGTCCATAGGGGCCGCGCCGATCGTCCCGCGCCGTTTCCCGGCCATAGGAACCGCGCCGGCCATTGCCTGCCGACGCCCGATTCCGAGTCAATGGGCGATCCGAAGTCGGAGCCCGACTCGCTGCCGGAGCCCGGCTCGCTGCCGGAGCCCGACCCCCTGCCGAAGCCCAGCCCGCAGTCGACGTTCGACCCGCTGCCGACGTTCGGCCCGCAGTCGACGTTCGACCCGCGCCCATTCCGGGACGATTGCCATTTTCCGTATAACTCCCGCTGGTCACAATCAATGCTCCCAAAGAAGGTCCAATAAAAGCCAAATCTATCGCTTCACCCGGACCGGCGCCCCGGTCCGGCAACAATCTCATACGCCTTAATTATATCACATCCCCCCCATGCGTATAAGTCACATTCATCATCGTAATTGTAAAAATACTAAAAATCTTTCGGAGGGGAAATTTCCCCCCTCCGCCATTGACAACCCCGCCAACATGTAGTATCCTCAATTCACAAGACAAAAACACGGAGGTAATCCCATGCGCATAGCGATTCCCTATTATATGGACAAGATCTTCCAGCACTTCGGCCACGCGCCCCAGTTCAAGGTCTACGAGGTCGAAAACCACCAGGTGCTGATGGAGATGGTGGTGGAGGTCGAGCAGCAGGGCCACGACGCCGTGGCCGCGCTGCTGCGCTCTATGGACGTTCGGGTGGTGATCTGCGGCAACATCGGCCAGGGCGCGATGCAGGCGCTGCAAAACGCCGGCATACTCTTCTACGCCGGCGTGGTCGGCGACGCCGACGAGGCCATCACCGCGCTGATCCAGGGCGGCCTGAAATACGACCCCAACATCCAGTGCACCGCCCACGAAGGCTGCGGCGGCGACTGTTCCGAGTGCGGCAGCGACTGCGGTGGCGATTGCGAAGCGTGCGGGCACTGAAGCCAACAACCTGTGGGACAAGGGGACGGTTCTTCTGGGACAAGGGGACGGTTCTCCTGTCCCAACAGCTCAGTGAGACAAGGGAGACAATTCTCTCGTCATATGTCACGGGCGTCACGTGACGACAGAGCCGTCCCCATGATACCCGGGCGGCCCCCACGTGCTCGGGGACACCTTCTACGGCCAGCTGGACGCGCTGGATCCCCTCCGTCCGGACTACATCTATCACTTCAACAAGAACCGGGCCTACTGGGAATACGACTGGAGCCCCGAAGGGTTTGACGACATGACCGCGGCCATATTCGGGGACGTCGTGAAGCACCTCCGATTCGCCGGTTGACCGCCGAAATAGCATGACGCCGGGAGACGGTTCTCCTTGCCATAAGTCAAGCGCATCCTATGGCAACAGAACCGTCCCCCGGTCATATTTTGTCTTCTCCAATAACTCGACACGAAAAAACACTTTTGGCGTGTTATTATTATATATAGGGTATCTGTTCAGGCGGGGGACTTCTGATTTGTCGCGATGTTGCTCGACAAATCAGAAGTCCCATGCAACCTGCCAATTACAATACAGAAATCATTTCGGAGGTGTCGATATGGCGAAAAACTACATCATGCTGCATTACGATTTCAATGAAGCGACGCAGAGCCTGTCGGATGCGGAGTGCGGCCGGCTGGTAAAGGCCATGGTGGAATACGCCCGCGGCGGAGAGGTTCCCGAATCCGCCCTCGTTGGCAGCGAGCGCCATATCTTTCCCTTGTTCCGCCTGCAAATCGACCGGGATAACCACGCCTACGAGGCGCGCGTGCTGCAAAACGCCGTCAACGGCCGGAAGGGTGGCCGTCCAAGGAAGGATACAGGTGACGAAAATGACGAAATAAACCCAACGGTTATTTTGGAAACCGAAAAAAGCCAATACAAAGACAAATACGAAGACAAAGAAAAAGACGAATACGAAGACAAAGAAAAAGAGTGTGTGGTTCCGGGCGCTGGCGCGCCCCACACCCCCGCGCTGGAGGACGTCGTGGACTTCTGCAGGGCAAACGGGCTTCAGACCGACCCCCAGATCTTCTGGAACCACTATCAGGCCAACGGCTGGAGATCGGGCGGTCATCCCATCCGCAGCTGGCAGGCCAAGCTGCGCCAGTGGGAGGCCCGCGGCGCCGCCGGCCCCATCTCCCGTGCCGCCCAACCCGCCCCCGCCAACCCCGCCCTGAACTACGCCCAGCGCGACTACCCCGACGACGACCGCTACTATATCGATCTGGATGCGTATGGGGGGGATAACTTCTGATTTGTCTCAGCGCGACAAATCAGAATTTGACTTGACACCGATGCATTTATGTTGTAATATGTTCGTAATAAACATGGGTGGATATGCCCGTGTAAAACCCAAAAGGAGGATAATCCCATGAAAAAACACATGCTTTGGCGCGCGCTGGTGGCGGCGCTGCTGTGCGCCGCGCTGCTGTGCCCCACCTTTGCGCTGGCGGAGGCGGATGGCCTGACTGTCAATGACCTGGCCGACGACGCCCTCGAGCTGGAGATGAACGAAGCCTTTGACGGCGCCGTTCCGGACCTGCCCGACCTGGACCTGCCCAATCTGGACCTTCTGGGCGACCTGGCCCTGGACGACGACCTCGTCGCCGGCGAAACCGGGCCCATCGATCTGGGCGGCGGTGCCCTCTCCAACACAGGCGACACCGAATCCGGGGATTCCCAGGAGACGCCCTCGCCCAAGGACGTGGTGACGCTGGTGGCCAGCTACACCGGCGGCACGCTGTCCAAGGCCTACGACTGCAACAAGTACGGCGCGGTCAAGGATACAAACACCGGCGAAATCATCTATGTGATCGAAGCCCTGAAGACCATATTGAGTCAGTTCGAGCTGACCCCCGCCAAGGGCAAGACCCTGGTGGAGGGCCATGAAAACGTGAGCTTCAAGTTGACTCTCACCAAACAGTTCGACGCCGCCGACGTGGGCAAGTACACATTTGAGTTCACCCTGTCGCTGACCGGCGACGACGCGGCCTGGTACACCCTCAAAAACCCCGTCGTGAAGGTTCCCGCCAGGATCACCCGCCGGGTGGTGACCGTCAGCCCCCGCGAGAACCTCGTCAAGGCCTACGGCGCCGCGGACCCGGTCTACCCGAGCGGCACGAACTTCATCCTGAGGTACACCAACGGCGAAATCGCCGTCCAGCAGGACGTCTCCGGCTTGCCGACCTATGCCGTTCCCACCTTCACCAGCGACCAGCTGACGAACGTGAAATACCTGATCAAGGAGGCCCAGCTCAAGGAGCGCGATTTCTTCCCCGGCTTCCTGGGCCGCAAGGCCGGTGAAAAGGCGGGCAAGTACCGGGTCACCAGGGGCACCCTGAGCTTCGGCAGCAACTTCAAGCTCAAGGTGGCCGAGGGATACTTCACCATCAAACCCCGGGATATCGGCGATTCCGAAATAACCGTGAGCACGGTCACCGACAAGACCTTCACCGGCAAGGCCATCAAGCCCAAGCCTGTACTGCGCTTCAATGGCAAGAGGCTGAAGCTGGGCACCGCCTACAGGCTGAATTACAGCCACAACAAGCCCCTCGGCAACGCCACCGTCACCATCACCGGCAAGGGCAATTTCACCGGCACCCGCAAGCTCACCTTCAGGATCGTCCTGAAGCCCACCGCCATTTCGAAGCTGACCGCGGGCAAGGGCCAGATCGCCGTGAAATGGAAGAAGGGCAAGCTGAACAAAGGCTATGAGATCGCCTACAGCACCGACGCCGATTTCTTCAGCAGCCAGACGAAGACCGTCAAGGGCATCAATCGCACCCAGCTGACCCTGAAGAACCTGCAATCCCAAACGACCTACTACGTCCGCATCCGCACCTACCGAAAGGTCAGCGGCGTCCTCTACTACTCCGCTTGGTCCAAGACCAAGGAGATCAGGACGAAGTAATCCCCAAAACCAAGCGCGCCCTCCGACAAGACCGGAGGGCGTTTTTTTCGGGGAGAAGGGAGAAATTAGTGGGACAAGAGAACCGTCCCCTTGTCCCAGAGGAATCCGTAAGGATTGACGATGCGAAGCCGCTCCTTCACGCGCATGCGGTTATATACTGCGACTGGGCGATCCGAAGATCGCCCGGTCGAATGGAAATACTCCTGTCAGAACCCTCCCTCGCGCTTGCGGCTGATGAAGATCATCAGCATGCAGGCCAGGAAGCCCAGCGTGCAAATCGGTCCGGCCACCATGACGGCCTTCTTGGCAAAGGCTCCGGACAAAACCCTCGGGGCATCGTAGCGCACCGACGTGGCGGCGAGGTTCAATTCGTTGATCTGCTCCTGGTTGAAGGCTTCAAGCATCGCCTTGAAGTCGTTGAGAATGACCTGTCCCTTCTCCACGAGGGTGCTCAGGTTCTTCTCAAGGGCGTCCTTCTGCGCCTGCGTCTCGCGTTCGGCATTCTCCGCTGCCTTTGCGATTTCCTCTTCGGTCATCTCGACGACATCGGTCAGGGCTTGATCGGGGGTCTGCCCGGCATCCGCCTCCACGCTTGCCGCATCCGCTGCCGCGCTTGCCGCATCCGCCTCCACACTTATCACATTCGCCTGTTGGTCTGCAAAGGCGTCTTCGCCGATCAGGGCAGCCAGCTTGAGCTGGTACTCGGATATCCTGGAGTTGATGTCGGCGATGTCGTCGGCCATCTCCTGACGCCTTTCGATCAGCGCGTCATAGGTTGCCGAGGTATTGCCGTCGATCTTGGTCAGCGTGTCAGCGGTGCTCAGGTAGATGATTCCGTTCTTTTTATAGCTGTCGATGATCGCGTCCATCTTCTTCAGGTGTTCAGTCTGCTTTTGCAGCTGATTGCTCAGTTCGCGGATCTCGAACTGATACCGGGTCAGCAGGCGCACGGTATCCTTGGCCAGCGCGTTCATCGTCAAATCGGCGTTCAGGCGACCGATGTCGCTGTTGATCAGGTTGTTCAGCCTGACGCTGATGTCGTTGAAGCCGACGCCCTGCCAACGGAAGGTGGGCTTCCACTCGTAAACCTCCAGGGCGTATGCAGAGATCATGCCATAATGGTTCTGGAGGATCTCCAGCTGCTGGGGATAGTCGTATTGCTCCAGGGTAAACAGCAGGCTATCGGTCTGCAGACCATTGGCGTAAACCTGTGCGAAGCGATTCCTGAAGGCAACCAGTATGTTCTGCATCAGGGCCACCAGCTTGTCCTGGGAGATGGATTTGTCAAAATCGCTGCTCAGCGAGACATCGAACACGGTGGGGTGATAATCGCCCAGTTCGGCGGAGCGGCTGGTGGTGAAATCCAGCAGCGAGGCATAGCTGGTAACCTGGTCCGTCATATCCTTGGGATAGACGCCCTTGGCCGTCAGGCAGAGGCGAAGCTGCTCGGGCGTATAGGCGCCCTCCAGCCCCGCCTCGCGCAGGGCGGCGGTCAGCACCTCGTCGGAGGCGATTTCCGAGACATTGAAGGGGCGGCCATTGGGCGCGAGGCCCGCCGGGGCGCCTTCAAAGGTGAACTGTATGTTGGCGCTGGCGGTGGTCTTGTCCGGCTTGCCGAAGAACAGCGCGGCGGTCAGTGCCAGGCCGACAATGGCGCAGACAACGAGGACGATGATCGTCCTTCGAAGCCAGTTGGTTTTGCTGGAAGTCATGCCTCGATCGCCTCCTTTACCCTGTGCGCCCCGTCCACGCCTGCCTCCGCTTCCGGTTTCCTGCGGAACTCAGGGGCAAGGGCGCTGATGATCCACAGCGCCAGGGCGACGAGCGCGCCCAGCACGCCGCCGATGACCATCTTCTTTCCCGCCTTGGCGAAGACGCTCTCGTCCTTGCCCTGGGCCACGGAGTGATCCGCATAGGTGGTATAGAAGGGACTGGTCATGATTTCCTGCATCTGCAGGTTGATCTGCCGATAGGCGTTCTGGCAGATCCGGACGGCGCTTTCCAGCTCTTCGCTGGCCTGCTCGGTGTCGGCCAGGTCGCTGTCGGCCTTCAGGCACTCGAGCTTGCCCGTGAGCTCCGTGATCATGACCTCCAGCTTTTCTGCCGCCTCGTAATTGTCGGTCTGCTGGAGTACCTTCGCGTTGTAGTAGTCGGTGGTGGTCTGCGTGGATTTCGCGGTGTCGCTCTCCTGCATGGACACGAAGATCTCGTCGTTCTTGTAGTTGTCCAGTATCGTCTGAGTGGTGGCGATGTTCTCATTGACCTTGTCCAGCTTGGTCTGGGCGTTGTTCAGCTGGAACTGGTAGTTGGTGATCATGGACTGGCGATCCCTGACGATGCTGTTCGTGTAGGCATAGGAATAGAGGTAATCCACATTGACCTCTGTGGCCGTCTGCAGGTCCTCCATCAGGTCGTTCAGGGAACGGCCGGTCCTCCAGGAGCGGTAGCTTTTAACAGTATCCGGCTGTTTGTCGCAATAATTATAGAGGTTTTGCGTCGCGTCCCGCAGCAGGTCCAGGCTCTCGAGGATGTCCAGGTTCTCAATGTCGATGACGGAGATCTCGTCGTCCGGCAGCTTGGTATCCGCATAGGTGACCACCAGGTAGTCGTTGTAGGCGGCCAGGACCCGGTCCAGCAGCTCCCTGAGCTCCTCGTCGGTCAGGTAGTACTTCTTGTTGGAATCCTCCTCGCCAAAGCCGTTTGTGAGGGATACCACGAAGCGGTTGTCATAGGTCAGCTGGATGTCCTTGACCTGGTTGTAGGCGTTGTTGTTCTTGTCCTGTACCATGCTGGCGGCGATTTCCTGCTGGCGCCGGCTGTCCTCCGTGAGGATGCGGTCGATGCTGATGTTGCTGCGCAGGGCGCTCAGCGTCACCGGCTGGGAAAGCTCCATGCTGTTCAACGCGTTGTTCAGCACATAGGAGCCGGTAATCTGGTTGAGATCCAGGTTGCCGCTTCCATTCGGGGCCGTCAGGTCTGCCACAGGCACGGTCGCCGGCGCCTTGGGGTCTACCCGAGGGCGCGCTGTTGTTTCAGGGCCGAAGACAATGGTCGCCGGCTCCTCGGCTTTTTCCTCGAGTTCCGGGTTTGGAACCTCGTAATTCAGCGTGACCACCGAGGAGACCTTGTAGGGCTTTTCGGTAAACTGGTGAATCACCAGGGAACCGGCGATGCCCGCGACGATGCAAAAGATCATCAGCCAGGCATAGGCCCGGGTTCTCAGCTTGAAGTTGTGAAGGACGCGCCTCAGGTCGATTTCGACCTCCGTCGACGGCTGATTGACGACGACATTGATGTTCGCGTCCCTGTCGACGGACAAAACCTCATCCTTTCGACGTTCATCCCTATCCAATAATATCCCTCCGTTTCTCATTGATAGCGCTGTCAGGAGGCTGTCGCCCCCTGCATCGCCTGAACTGTCAAACAATATATACCTGATGATAGTGTATCATGATATTGTTAAGAAGACAACCCATGAAACAGGGGAACCCTCGCAATCGGTATTGCGTTATCGTTACAAGCTATTACACAACTGTTCCGCCCCGCCGGTAAAACAGACCGGGCGAAGCGCTTTACGCCTCGCCCGGTCTGTGTCCTCCCGCAGCAGCCGACCCGGGGCTCATCTGCCCCGCCTGAGCCGTTTGGGAAGCCCCATCAGGAACTCCCTGTAGAAAATGAAGTTGATCGCGATGGAGACGCCCATGAACGCCGCGGCCATCTCTACCGCGAGAATCAGCCAGGAGAAGTAGTTGACGTCGCTCAGCTGCCTGGCAAAGGGAATGACCGCATAGCAGCCAACCGTCACGGCGTCGACGAGGCACTGCTTGGCGAATATTTTCATGGGCCGCTTTACAAGGTTCCTGGCATTGTAGAAGGCCATCCAGACGGTCTGGTAGAGCATGGAAACGAGGGTGCCGATGGCGACGCCCACCAGCCCCCACCCCTTGACGCAGGCGACGGAGATCACGATATTCATGATCGTGGCGATGATGTAGTTGCTCTGCGTTTCCTTGTAATGGCCCGCCGCAAAGATCATGAGGTTATAGGGAAGCCGCAGGCAATGGCAGGCGTGGGCCATTACGATCAAGGCGGCAAACAACGGCTGGACGTAATTGGCGTCCGTTATACCCCGGGTATAGCACTGGATAAAAGGGACGATCAAAAACCCGGTGCAGCCGAAGACGTAGATCACCGAGGTGTGAACCAGCCATTCCGTCATGCCAAAGGTCTTCTGGAGGCCCTCCTCGTCCTGCCTGGCCCAGAGATTGCCAAGGTAAGCCTCCACGCCGTTCATCATGGAGGTAAAGAGTTTTTTTACACCAGCGACCACCAGATTGTAGGCTGCGTAAATCGAAACCTCGGAGAAGGTTCCCAGGACGGTCAATACGATGGTGTCCGTATCGTTGAGGACCGTGTACGCAATGTGCTGCGCCATGCCGTTCCACTTCTGCTTGATCGGCTCCTCGTCGTATTGTATCCTGTAATTGATATCATAGTGGCGGCGCACGTACCAGGTCAGGTACATGGGCCGGAGCAGGAAGATCAGCGAGGTCGTCAGCTTTACGACATGGATGCTGACCCCGAGCTTGATCAGGATCACGCACGCGACGGTATTCAGCACCAGCGTCAGCGTCTGCGCCATATACTGGATATAGCCCTTCTGATCCGCCGTCAGGAGGAGGCGATCGACGATGCCCAGATAATACTGGGCGAACGAGCTTATGCTCATCGTGGCGATGAGCGTCGCAGTGTAAACCCATTCAAACTGCTGGCCGGAGATGTAGGGATAGACGATGATCAGGACGATGATGTAGGCCAGCATGATCTGGGCGATGCGCCTGAAAAACTTGTTGGCCGATACGACGACCCGGCTGATCTGGTCGTTGTCCTTTTCCGCGAGGGGCTTGTACAGCGCCGATTGGACGACCTTTCCGACGCCAAGCTCAAGGAATGTGATGATCCCGATAAATTGTGTAATGGAATTGACAAGTCCGTTGATCTTTGAGCCGTATTGACCCATAATCAATCTGGGCAGTATAAATCCACATACAATCGTTACAATCTCAAACAACAGAGAAGAGATTGTATTGAGCCTCAACTTATTCTTCATATTGTTTTCATTTGCACTGATCAAAACCAGATTGGAAATCCAAATTCCACAGTTTCCCCAACATCAGATCAGCCTCATAGGGTATTATTGGTTCAAATCCACTTCCGTTGGTAAAAGTCATCTCCCCAAAGTATATTTTTCCCTTTACATTATACAGATCAACACGGACATGCTGGAATCCTTCTGCAAGCTTCGTCGCAATCTCTACCATCTCATCAAACTTCTCTGGCTTATCTATTACGCCTTCATAATTCCCATAGTCCCGCTGATTCCAGCTCTGCAGATTCCAATCCATATCATATATGTTTCTCTTGTGGTTATGATAACGCCCCTTATCTACCCAGCAATATAAAGGCTTGCCATCAAAACATAAGAATTTATAATCCGGAAGATCTTCATCCTCACACTCTATCAGCTGTTCTACCAGAACCTTGGGTTCTATATCAGAATAATGAAATTCATATCCCAACCAGGAAAAATCGAAATGCAGATAGTAGTTTATTTTTGCTTTTATACGCCTGATATCCTTGGCGGAAAGAAGGCTTTTATCCCTGACTATTGAAGCATCCCCGGAGCCTAAATTGGTTTTAATGACAAATTGATTTGGAAGCTCAGAGAAATCAATGTCATAAGGACTGTCATACACGCCCTTACCGCATAAGGGGACCAGATACTTCTCTCCAACCTTTTTTGCGACCCACTCTCTTGCTCTGTATTTATCGGTCAACATTGTTTTCAAGGGATAATTATGAAACAACTTTTCAAGTTGCATTTTTTCAGTATATGCCGCAGGCTCATACCAATTGACGTGGTGTCCGGTATGTTCAAAATACATTCTTGCGTCATCAGCCTTGATCTCTTCAATGCTCATTTTTTTCCTGACGTTTTCGTACATATGTCTCTTTACTCTCAAAAGACGATAGAATAAGACCGGAAACTTGTCTTCCATGAATGCACGAATTTGTTTTTTCATATTGCCTCCTGATGTCACCTGGACTGTATTATATCTGCCGGTTCATTTTAATCGACGGTACCGTATCAATCATGCCACAATCAACATGGCAAAGGGCTGCGGAACAGGCGAATATAAGCCCCTTCAACCACCCGATTGTATTCTTTGCGCAATGGCCGGACCACCTTCCGCCCTGCGCCTAAGCCGCACAACCGTAAAGAAGGCGAGTATAAAGCAAAGCGCCTGGGACGATTGGGTGAAGTAAAACCTGACCATCGAGAACATCAGCTTCTGGAAGAGCATGATGTACAGCAATTCACACCTCGGGTTGTTCCTGTACTTTGCGTAATAGAAGATCTTACCGGTCATGAAGCCGAACAGGAACAGTATGATCACGACGCCGAGCTTCCTGCCGTCCAGATAGGGCTGGTAAAAGATGGTGATAAAGGCGTTCATCCAGATGTCGCCGCCGATGTCGACGCCCTTCTCCAGCATCTGGAACGACATGTAATAAATGGTGGAGACCAGCTCCGGATACGCCCCCGTAAAGAGCCTCAGCACGTACAGCGCCGGATAGAGCAGCCCGTAAAAGGAAGAGATGCCCAGGCCGTACAGGTTTGCGTAATGTCGATCGATTTCCCTGACGTAGTGGTCCAGGAAGCTCAGCGGCGCCACGTAGTAGATGTGCGCCTCCTTCAGCAGATCGACGCTGCTGCCCTTGCGCTGGAAGGTGATGTACAGGAAATAGGCCAGCAGCCCCGCACCGGCCAGGGGCGCCAGGTATTTCAGGCGCCGGATGATCCTTCTCCAGGTCGCCTTGCTGATGTTCTTGCGCTTCATGGCAAACTCGCACACGAAGTTCATCATCACCCAGAGCAGAACCGACCGGCCGCCGCCCGTGGAAATGACCCACAGCGCGATCATCACGACGCCTTCCAGGACGATCGTATAGTTTTTCTTCTTTTTGAACAGCTCAAAGGGGATCACAAAGGTCATCAGGTAGGTGGCGGGCGTGGAGATAAATCCCCGGAAGGCCGCCGTAAGCCTGGAGGTCCTCAGCACATTGTACTCGTCCGAGACGCCCAGCTTCCTGATATAGGTCATGCTGTAGCCCATCCGGATCAGCCGGATGACCGTCAGTGCCTGCATCACCAGGACTATTATCGACACGATGTTGAGGATATGGAGAAACGTATAATTGGTGACGTAGGCATCGTTCGGCCGGACCCCTCCCCCGCTTGAGAGCCGGACCCGGACCAGGTTTCTCCGCTCGCCCAGAAGCTCGCCGATCGCAAAGGCGAGCAGGCCGATCGCAATGATCTGATAGGTCTTTTCCGAGGGAATGTTGATGCGGTACAGCCCCAGGGCGGACAGGGGCGTTATGATGCCCCACAGCACGCCCATGATGGTGAGCGGATTGAATATGAACTTCGATCTTACAAACCCCAGCACAGCGAAGCAGGCGCATGCGATGGCGATAACGGTAGGCACTGAAAGAATATCTCCTTTACCACAGTCCGAATTTGTTTGCCACGATCTTCATCGTCGTCTTTGGGTTGAAGCCCATCTTCATGCTCTTCATCAAATACCTGCCTGCCAGGGCCCTGTCCTGATCCTTCAGGCGATAGGCGAGGGTCTCGTAGATGCGGGCCAGCGACCTGGGATACTTGTCATAGAACGCCCTGTGCTTTTCGATCAGGTGCAGGTAGGCCTCCTCCGCCTTCACCCGGTTGGTGATGCTGTCGTTTCCCGGCTCGGCGGACACCAGGGCCTCGCACAAAAAGCCCACCCTGTAGCCGTTCTCCAGGACCCGCAGCGTAAAATCCCAGTCCTGCAGCCGCTTGAAGGAGGTGTCGAAGCGCACCGCGTCGGCCACCTCGGTCCTGATCATGATCGTCTGCGTGCTGACCTGGCTCACGGCCAGCTCACGCTCGAGGGTCAGCGCCTCGTATTTCTCCCTGACGGGCGGGAAAAACTGCGCCGCGCCGTTGACGGTGCGGTTCATCCCACAGAATATCATATCATAATCCGAATTCTGTATGAACGCCAGCTGCCTGCTGATCTTGTCCTCTTTCCAGACGTCGTCGCTGTCGTTGAAGGCGATGTACGCCCCCTCCGAATGGCTGATCCCGTTATTCCGGGCGACGCAGGCCCCGCCGTTTTCCTGCTTCACATAGACGATCCGCCCGTCCGGGATGCCCCTTACGACCGCCTCGGTATCGTCCGTCGAGCCGTCGTCGACGATGATGATCTGCAGATTCTCATACGTCTGGCGGATGATGCTGTTGACGCAATCCATCAGCTTGCCCGCCCGGTTATAGGTGGGAACGACAACCGAAACCAATGTGCTGTCACTGTTTCCCATGGCTCTTGTACACACTCCTCAGCTTTTCCAGCAGCGTCATATAGGGCAGCTTTACCACGAACAGGCGCTTCAAAAATCCGATGCCCCACCTTGTGATCAGAAAATCATACTTCAGGTCGCCGGGGTGGGCCAGGTAGTGCGGCCAGGACTTCGGCCTGGCCAGCCAGGTCCGCTGGCCGTCGCTGCAGAACATGATGTCGCCGAACATCTTCGCCTGGCGCAGGGTGGGGTCCGTCGATATCCGCTTGATCCGGCTGTAGGCCACCTCCGGGTCGACGGAAGAGAGCAGGCCCGCCGCCTTGAACCGGCGGACGAAATCGAGGGCCCCCTCCTGGATCTGGCCGATGATATGCAGCAGCGCCTCGGAATCCGCGTATTCGAATACGTCGTTGACCGGGTGGGCGCGGCCCTCGCCGTCCAGCCGGTAGCCCATGGTCGTCCCCTCGAAGGACGTCAGGGCGAACTCGGTGATGATCGTCTCCCCGCCCACGATGCGGTAATCCCGGAAGGGATACATCTCCATATTGTAGTCCTGCGCGCTGCCCATCCAGAAATAGTAGCCGCACATGTCCGCCTCCAGGCCCGCGAATTCGCAGAAGCGCTCGAGGCAGCGCTGCGAGGTGCCGTAGCTTCCCCCGGAATCGACGATCGCGGCGTTGCCGCCGAAGCCGATATCCCGCAGGTAGCGCTCGGCCGCCTCAAACTGCGCGTCCGACCTCTGGCGGATCTCCCCGTCAAAGCATTCGATGAACGCCAGCAGCCTGTCGTCGTACTTCTGCGCGCCGGCCTTGAAGGTGTAGCGCTCGTCCAGGCCGCACGCCTTCCACTGCGCCCGGCCCTTCTCGATATCGATGCCCAGCCTGCTGCAAAGCATCTCAAGGCCCCAGCGCTTGTCGCCGTTCAGCTTCAGGAAATCCTCGAAGCGGTCATAGCGGCTGTACAGCGGCAGGTGGATGGATTTGCGGGAGATATACATGTAGGTCGCCTCGGCCTCCGGGAACAGCGCCTGATACGCCTTCTGCATCAGGTACCCGTCCCGGGACATGAAGAAGACCCTGTCGTGTCCCTTGGCCGCCATCCGCCCGTGCAGCCAGCTGGCAAAGCCGTACAGCAGCGGGCCCAGGCACTCGTAGCCGTATTTATAGTAGCCGTCCCATGCGGCGTTCTCGGTGTTGTTGATGAAATCCCGGATGCGCCCGTATTCCTCCGCCTTCTGCCCGGTGAAGCCCGCCTTCCTGTCAAAGCGGGCGGGATAGAGGTTCTTCGGAATCCATACCGGCGCGATGCCGTGCTTGCGCGCCATCGCGCAGTCGCTGTGATAGGAATCGCCGATGTGGGCGATGCGCGCGTCGGGATAGTCCTTCCGGATCCTCTCAAACATCGAGCCGGTGCGCTTTTTGACCCCGCAGTCGCTGGAGAGATACAGCCGGGCGTAGCCGTCGTAGCCGTTGTTGGCCAATATCGCCTCGATCACCCGGATCGGAAGGTACATATCGGAGGCGATCAGCACCGTCCTGCCGCTTTCCAGGCACCAGCGATAGACGTCGTAGAGGGCGTCGTTGCGAAGGGTGCTGCCGATCTCGGTGTCGATCTCGAGCTGCTTGAGCCTTTCGGCGGTCTCCCGGGGGTAATCGATGCGCTCGTAGATGTCCTCCAGCGTGATTTCCTCCGTCTTTTCGCCGATGACCTCCCGCTTCGCCTGCGCCGCGGCCCGCTTTCGCTTTTCGCAGTAGGCGGCGCAGTCGAAATCCCCGTCGACCCCCCGGGCGTAGCGCTCCGCAACCAGCTCGAAGGTCTTCTCCGGGTCGCTGTAGGTGCGCTTGATCAGCGTGTCGAATATGTCAAAGGAGACCACGTCGAACTTCCCGAGGGCGGCGGTCATGCGCCGCGCCTCGGGCTTCAGCAGCCTGTATCTGATCCTGTCCACGATATCGCCGGCCATATCGAAAGCAATGCTCCTTTATTCCACTTCCATCCCGATCTGGTCCATGACGCGCGCCAGGCTGGCCTTGCAATCGTCCATGGTCCTGCCCTGCACGATGACCTGGCCCACGCAGTCGTTGGAGTTCTCAAAGATCCGGATCGCGTCCCCGGGATGCTTGAAGAACGTCACCTCCACCACGTCCTCGCCGATTTCGCCCTTGTATTCGA
Organism: Clostridia bacterium; assembly: GCA_017432405.1. The sequence goes on from JAFRJF010000175.1 coordinate 19,669, forward strand.
TGTGCTTCAGGGTGCCGGCCTTCTTCGTCTCCAGGATCATCTTCGCCAGGCCGGCCCAGGTGGTATCCCGCCGCTGTTCCCACAGCTCCAGGGGATTCTCGCCCAGCGCCATCGCGACGATCATCTTGTAATACTCAATGCCGAAATTGATCTGGGTCAGCTCCGGCAGGCAGTTTGCGCCGACGCGCCCGGTCAGCTCGATGACGTAGACCGTGCCGTCCTTCATGATCAGGTCCACATTGACGGCACAGTTGTTCAGGCCCAGGGCCCGAATGGCGCCCTTGACCGCGACCTCGGCCTGCCTGTGGACGTCCTCGTTCCCCTCGAAGGGCACGTAGTGGCCCACCGGCACCGCCGTATGGCTCATGTAGGTCTCATCGCCGTGGGGCATGACGAACAGCACCTCGCCCCGGTAGACAAAGGCCTGCGCGCCGAACTCATAGCCCTCGATGTACTGCTCCACGATGCAGTAATCCCGGCGCGTCTTCTCCATCGCGCCCCGGTAGCCCTCCAGCGCCGCCTCCCGGGTCTTGGCGATATAGATGCCGTTGCTGCCCTGAAGGTCGGTGGCCTTGATGATGACGGGCAGCTTCAGCGTTTCCAGCGCCGCCTCCAGCTCCTGGAGGGAATGGATCTCCACAAACCGGGCGGTGCTGACGCCGTGGGCCATGAAGGCGCGCTTCATCTTGAGCTTGTCGCCGCACATGATGGCGGCGTTCTCCGTCAGCCCCGTGAACCCCAGGGCGTCGCACACCTTGCCGATGGCCGGAACGCCGGTGTCCAGGCAGCTGGTGGCCAGGCCGTCCAGGTTCAGGCCCCTGGCCTTCTCCAGCACCTCGTCCGGCTTGGCGATGTTCATGTAGCAGACCTCGTCGGCCAGCTTGATTCCGGGAGGGTCGTTGTCCGGCAGCGTGCCGGCGATGGTGTGGACCCCCATCTCCCGCGCGGCCCTGTACAGGCCGATCTGCCCGCGGCCCGCGCCCACAACCAAAAGTCTCTTACCCGCTACGTTCATTTTGAATCCTCCTCGTTCTTGACCTCATGTAAATCGGAAACGGCCTCGCCGTCGATGTAGACGTTCCTTCGCCTCAACACCGTGTCGATCGTCTTCAGCACGATCTTCACGTCGCCCAGGAAGGTGACGTTTTCGGCGTAATCCGCGTCGTATTGCAGCTTCTCCTCCTGGCTGATCGAGTTCCTGAAGTACGCCTGGGCATAGCCCGTCACGCCGGGCCTGACCGTAAGCCGCTTCCAGCGCTTCTCGTCGTATTCCTCCAGCGGCCGGTTGATCGTGATCGGCCTCGGGCCTATGAAGCTCATATCCCCCTTGAGTATGTTGAATATCTGGGGCAGCTCGTCGATCGACGTCTTGCGCAGGAACCTGCCCACGCGGGTGATGCGCGGGTCGTCGGGGGCGTTGTAGGTCGAGTTGTCCGAATTCCGGATGTCCGGGGCGTTCATCTTCATCGACCTGAACTTGAACATTTCAAAGACAGAGCCCCCCAGTCCCCGCCGCTTCGCCATGTAAAACACGCTTCCCCGGTCCTCGAGGTAGATCAGCGGGCCCACGACAAGGCACAGCAGCAGCACAAAGGGGCTCAGGCTCAGTGCGCAAACGAAGTCGATCATGCGCTTTATGTATTTCCTGTACAGCATCATTCACATTCCACTCTGATCAAATCTCTCGCCCGTTCGCACGCCGCGACGGCGGCGGGAGCGGTATCCGCCTGGGCGATGACGAACCCCACCCGGTCCACGCTGCTGCGGATCTCGCCCACGGCTTCGCCGACGCCATGCACGATGGACACCTGCGTCACGCCAGGGCACTGCCCCGCCGCGTCGGTGCCCGTGATTTGCCGGACGGTGCCGGTCTGGGTCTCCAGGTAGCGGATCGCGGCGCCCCTTCGCCACTTCGCTCGAAGGTCAGGCCGCTCCCCCAGGGCGATGCGAATGCTGCATTCCACCATATCCACGCCCGTGGACAGCGGCACCAGGTGCGTCGTGATGCAGTCGCCGCCCAGGCGCGCGCCGAGCTCGACGATCTTCGGGCCGTCCTTCGTCACCTTGATCTCCGTATGGGACGGGCCGTTGCGTATGCCCAGCGCCCCGTTCGCGGCGATGGCCGTTTGCCCGATCTGCGCCCGGGTGGCCTCGTCCAGCCCGCTGGGCTGGCTGTGGCCCATCTCGACGAAGTAGGGCGCGCCCGTGGTCAGCTTGTCCGTGATCTGGATGACGGTGACCTCGCCATCCACGGCCAGGGTCTCGACGCTGACCTCCGGCCCCTCCATGTATTCCTCGACCACCAGCTCGCCGCCCCGGGAATAGCCGTGGGCGTAGTCATAGGCCGCGCCCAGGTCGCTGTCGTCGTCCAGCAGGTCGACGCCCCGGCTGCCGGAATTGTCGGCAGGCTTGACGATGCAACGGCAGCCCGCCGCCCGGATCCTGCCCACGGCGTCCACGAAGGCGTCCCTGCCCCGCACCCTGAAGTACATCGGCACGGGCACCCCCGCCGCCTTCAGGGCGTCCCGCATGAAGGCCTTGTTGGTCGCCTTCAGCGCGGTGTCCTCCGATATGCCCACGAGGCCCAGCGCCCGGCTGACCACCGCCACCGACTGCATCGGCATGTCGGAGGCCAGCGTCATGATGCCGTCGATTTGATGGCGCCTCGCCGCCTCGAGTATGGCCGGCGTGTCGATGGTGCTGATGACCTCCCGGATCACCCCGGGCACCCCAAAGCCCAGCGCCTCGGGGTTCATGTCCACGGCGATCACCTGAAGTCCCATGTCCACGGCCTTTTCTATCGCCGGGAGCTGCAGTATGCTCGCCCCCAGGATCATCAATTTCTTCATATCCGATCACGCCCCCGCCGTCAATTGCGCACCTTTGCCACGGCCTCCTCCAGGCACTGGCACACGTATTCCACGTCCTCCGGGGACAGCAGCGTATGGAGGGGCAGCGTGATGAGGTTGCGGTAATAGTCGTAGCTGTTCGGGAAGTTGGCGATGTCCCAGCCCAGCGCCCGGTAGGCCGTCATCATGGGCATGGGCTTGTAGTGCACGTTGGTCGCCACGCCGCGCAGCGCCATCTCATGGATGATGTCGTTGCGCTGGTCCGCGTCGATTCCCGGGACGCGAATCAGGTAGAGGTGCCTCGAGCCGGTCATCCCCTCGACCTGATGGATCATGTGGCTGATGCCCAGCGCGTCGCAGGTCGCATCGTAGCGCTCTATGATCTTCGCCCGCTTTTCCAGCAGCCCGGGATAGCGGTCCAGCTGCCTCAGGCCGATCGAGGCCATGATGTCGGTCATGTTGCACTTGTACCAGGGCCCGATGATGTCGTACTCCCACGCGCCGACCTTGTTCTTCGCCAGGGCGTCCTTGTTCTGGCCATGGAGGGACAGCAGCTGGAACATCTCATAGATGTCCCCGTCCGTAACCCCCTGGTCGTACACCGATCGGGGCAGGCGCCAGGTGCTGGCCCCGCCCTCGGCGGTGGTGAAGTTCTTCACCGCATGGAAGGAGAAGCTGCTCAGGTCGGCAATCGCCCCGCAATAGCGCAGCTCCGGCTTCTCCAGCGCGCCCACCGCCGTCCGTAAGACGACGCGGCTCGCGCCGAGGCTGTGGGCGCAGTCGGCCACCACCGCCACGCGGCCAAGCCCCCTCTGGAGCTTGCTGCCCAGCGCGGACAGCGGATCGCCGGCGTCGTCCAGGGCGGTAAACAGCCCCCGCTTTTTCTCCACGATCTCAAAGACGCGATCGTAATCGCAGACGACGCCCCCGAGGTCCACCGTGACGACGGCCTTGGTCCGCTCGGTGATCGCCGCCTCCAGCGCGTCGTAGTCCATCTCCGGGCAGTGCGTCCGGGGATCGCCGTCCCTGCGAATGTCCACGAACACGACGGTCGCGCCGCAATGGATGGCGGCGCTGGCGCTGGCCGTATAGGAGTAGGCCGGGACGATGACCTCGTCGCCCGGGCCAATGCCAAGCAGGCGCAGATTCAGCTCCTCGGCCGCCGTGGCGGAATTCAGGCACACGACCCTCTCGCCATACCGCGCCTTCGCCGCCTCCGTGTCGCAATCGACGTCCGTTTTGCCGGTGTCTATGTACGCGGCAAGGCGGCGCTCCAGCAGCTTGGTTCGCGGGCCCGTGGTGATCCATCCGGAACGGAGGGCCTCCGCGACCTCGGCGATTTCAAGCTCCGAGATGTCGGGCGGACTGAAAGAGATGGTCCTTTTTTCCATAACATGGCCTCCAGGTTATTATTTCTCCAAAAAACCCTTTATGCGCCGCCGTTCAGCGGCTGCCCCTCGCGGTCCCAGCGCAATTCGCGGACCACTGTGTCGCCGTCATACTCCTGCTCGATGACCGCCGCGCCGGAGGCGTCCACCGTCGGGTTTCCGTCGGCGTCGAAGTAGGCCGTCTTTACCAGCTGCCTGCGGGCGTTGTACGTCCACTGTGTCTCGCAGATGCCGTTGGCCCGGTTGACCGGATTGCCCGCGCGGTCCAGGCACAGCTCCCTGGTACAGTCGCCCGCCTCGGTGTATTCCCTGGCGACGGCTACGCAGCCGTTGTCCACGTCCATGGGCGCGCCCTGAGCGTCCATGAATTCCTCCAGTATCATCTGGTCGTCGTCGTTGTAGGTGCGGCGCGTCCGGAAGTATCCCAGCTTGCAGGCCACCGGCTCGCCCTTCGGGTCCAGGTAATACTCCTGCGTCACGTTGCCCCTGTCGTCGTACTGCCGGCGAACGACGGCATAGCCCTTGTAGTTGGCCACCGGCTCGCCGGAGGGGGTGAAATAGGCCTCCTCCAGGATATGTCCGTCCCCGTCGAAGACCCGGCGAACCTCGGCATAGCCGAAATCCAGCGTCAGCGACATGCCGTACTCGTCATAATAGCGCTCCCGGATCGCGCGGTTCGATTCGTCCCGGATAAACGTCACCAGGGCGTAGCCGCTGGGGCCCCGGGTGCTCTTGCCCGCGCGGTCCAGGCAGTATTCCTCCACGAGCCGGTCCTGGTCGTCGTAGATCCTGCAGATCGAGGCATAGCTGCCGCCCTTGAGCGCCGGCCTCCCCCTGCCGTCAAAATAGCTCTCCCGGATCATATTGCCCCTGGCGTCGTATTCCCGGGTCAGCGAGGCATAGCCCTCCGGCCGCGTGACGGGCCTTCTTCCGTTCCAGTAGGCCTCGCGCACGATCCTGCGGTTTTCGTCGTACTCCCTCTCCAGCCGCTGGTATCCGGCCCGGCTCATCACCGGCGCGCCCTCCTCGTCGAAGTACGCCTCCGATATCACGTTTCCCGCCTTGTCATAGGACCGGGTAAAGGAGGCATAGCCCGCGGCCAGGCGCATCGGCTTTCCCTCGGTGTCGAAGTACGCCTCCCGCCTGACGCGGTCTCTTTTATCGTACTCCCGGACAAAGGACGCATACCCTGCCGCGACGGCCACCGGCCTTCCGTCGGCGTCCAGATAGCGCTCCCCGATGACGCGCTTGTTCTCGTCATAGGTAAGCAGGCGGGAGGCGTAAGTCGCGTCGGTCCGGTTCATCAGCCGGCCCTGCTGGTCGAGATAATCCTCCCGGATCAGCAGCGCTTTTCCGTCGTAGGTAAAGCGCGTGCCGTACCGCCCGGAAACCAGCACCGGGTTGTCGTCCAGGTCCGCGTAGGCGATGGTCCTGGTCCGGTTTGAGGAGGCGTAGAAGGTCCTGTGCACCGTCGCGTAGCCCTGCGCCGTGACCGTCCGGTTGCCGTTGGCGTCCAGGTAGTATTCCCTGACCTTGTTTCCCCGGCTGTCATAGTCATAGGCCACCGTCGCGACGCCGTCCGATCGCGTCTTGAGCTGCCCCTGTTCGTCGTAATCCGATACCGCCACGACCTGCCGCTTGTCGTTGAAGCGCCTGTGGGTGCGGGGAACGCCCGACACCTCGAAGACGGCGTAGCTCTGCGTCAGCATGATCGGCGCGTAGCCCGCCTCCGCAAACGCGGAAAGCGTGGCCTCCTTGTTGCGGGCAAGGACGTAGTCCACGTCCTGCTGTCCCGCCATCCGCATCGCCTTTGCGACGTCCGGCGGGTTCGACGCGAGCAGCTTGCCCAGCTCGTTCACGTAGCGGCCGTAGGGCATGACGACGTCCGCGACCTGCCGCAGGTAGATGGTTCCGGCGGAGATGGCCGCGATGCTCACGTCCTCGCCGTCCCGGCTTTCGATCTCATCGATGATCTCAAGGATCTCGGAGGGCACCTTTTCCGGGTTCTCCGCCCGGGTCAGCCACGACTCCCGATAGACGTTATGCCCGGCAAAGGCAATGGCCGCGCCCAGCAGCCCCGTCACCGCCAGCTTCACCCAGGGCCGCCGGACGCGCACCAGCATCGTCATGCCCATGGCGATGACATACATCAGCGGCATGAAGGAAAACAGGCGCACGAAGTACGCGCGGTTGAATACCCCCGCCAGCTTCAGGCCCGCTATGCTCAGGGGATTGAAGAGGCAGGCCAGGAACAGCAGCGGCACCCACGCAAAGACGATCCGTACCATCCTGCGCTTCTCGAATATCAGCGTCAGCACGATGCCCGCGTAGAAGAACCATTGGTAGGGGCTGCCCTGCCAATGGAAGTCGTTCAGGCCAAGCAAAAGCTCGATGTATTCCTTCATAGCCGCCCTCAGAATCGCCCGTACTTAAACAGAAAATAAATCCCGCAGCACAGCGCGGGTACCAGGCCGCTCCACGGGATGTACCACAGGTGCTTCCACCGCCTCCTCTTATGAAACAGGGACAGAATGACCACCAGCGTCGTATTCAATATGATGGTGACGGCGCCGAACAGCGTCAGCGACGCCGCGGCCGTGGAAAACAGCAGCAGCAGCAGGCCCCTCTGGCGCATATACGGCCGGTTGAGGACCTGGATCAGGAAGGTGAACAGCAGCGGGAACAGGCTCACCGCGATCACCGCCTTGCCCTGGTAATTGGGCCCGAGCAGCCTGAACGTCACCGAATACGGGGAATACCAGCCGAAGATGTGCAGCAGGGACAGCAGAATCAGGAAGATCAGGCCGTTGTCCTTTCTCTTGAACAGCACGCTGGCCATGTAGACAAACACCGAATAGGCCAGCAGGATGTCATAGGCCTCCAGGACCGTGCGCTCCATCGTCGCCACGGACACCCCGGAGACCAGCGACAGGAACCCGGGGAAGTACAGCCAGCCCTGCAGCGCCCGGTGGGCGTTGAAGACCTTGCCGATACCGGTATACGGATCGATGGTCTGTATCGCGTTGTATCGAATCGCGTCCGCGGCGTAGGTGACGTAAGCGGCGTCGTCATAGGACCAGTAGGTCGTGTCCCGGACAAAGCCGTTGAATACCTGCCAGCACAACAGCCCCAGAAACACGACAAGGTAGAGCCGTTCCCAGCCGTTCAGCCTGGGGAGCCTCAATGCAAAGGGCCTGTTTTTGCGCAGGCGCACGGCCGAATACGCGCAACAGGCCGCGACGACGGCCCCGAACACCCAGCACAGCGCCGAAAACGGCAGGCGAAAGAAGGCCATCGGAAGCTCCAGGAGCTGGAAAATCGCCAGCTCCACAAAGAAGCCGATTGAAAAAAACGCACAGAGCCTGTGGCGGTTGTTATCGGGCAGCAGCGCCGTCCAGGGCGCGCCCAACAGGGCCGGCACCGGGAACAGGAACACCACCAGAAGAAGAATTCGCACTACGATCACAAAAAAGCCTCGCTGGTCCTTTGATGATGAGCGCTACGCGCTCTTCTGCTCCGCCACCGTCCGCTCCCCCTCCGGATGGTACGTCGAAACCATGTTTTTCACCAGGGCCCTGATCTGCCCCTCCTTGTTGGCATACGCCGAGAGCATCAGCCCCTCCAGCTTCTGCAGGAACGCATCCTCGTCGAACTTGATCGGATTGCCGATGTGGATCAGATCGTTGTCCGTCTTCTGCATGCCCTCCTCGGCCATCAGCTTTTCCTCGTACAGCTTCTCGCCGGGGCGCAGGCCCGTATACTCAATCTTGATGTCGACGTCCGGCTTGTAGCCCGACAGCTTGATCAAATTCCGCGCCAGCGTGTCGATCTTCACCGGGCTGCCCATGTCCAGCACGAAGATCTCGCCGCCCCTGGCGTACACGCCCGCTATCATCACCAGGCTCACCGCCTCGGGGATGGTCATGAAATAGCGGATGATGTCCGGGTGGGTGACGGTCACCGGCCCGCCCTTCTCGATCTGCTTCCTGAAGATCGGGATCACCGAGCCGTTGGAACCCAGCACGTTTCCGAAGCGCACCGCCACGAACTCGGTTTTGATGTTCTCGAACACCTTCCCCGTGCCGTCCTTGTCGGCGTTCTCGGTGCCGTCGTGGGTGAACAGCTGGGGCAGCTCGTTGGCCTTGCCCGCCTTGATCTTCATGTCGAAGGACTGTATGATCATCTCGCACAGCCGCTTGGAAGCCCCCATGATGTTGGTGGGGTTGACCGCCTTGTCCGTGGAGATCAGCACGAACCGCTCGCAGCCGTGCACCATCGCCGCATAGGCGGTCTTGTAGGTGCCGATGGCGTTGTTCTTGATGGCCTCGCAGGGGCTGTCCTCCATCAGCGGCACGTGCTTGTGGGCCGCCGCGTGGTAGACCACCTGGGGATGGTACTTCTCGAACAGCTCGAACATCCGCCGGCTGTCCCGCACCGAGCCGATGATGGTCTCCAGGTTCAGCCCGGGGTATTTCTCCTTCAGCTCCAGCTGGATCGAATAGGCGTTGTTCTCGTAGACGTCGAATATGATCAGCTGCTTCGGGGCGTGGGCGGCGATCTGGCGGCACAGCTCCGAGCCGATGGATCCGCCGCCGCCGGTCACCAGCACCACCTTCCCGGTGATAAAGCGGTAGACCTCCTTCATATCCGCGCGAATCGGTTCGCGGCCCAGCAGGTCCTCCACCGACACGTCCTTCATGGCGCTGACGGTGGCCTCGCCCACCACGAACTGGTACAGGCCCGGCAGCTGCTTCAGCTTGCAGTTGGTCTCGCTGCAGATCGCCAGTATGTCCCGCTTCTGCTCGGCGGTGGCGCTGGGGATCGCCAGGTAGATCTCGTCGACGCGGTACTTTTCCACGTTCTCCATTATGTCGTCCCTGCCCCCGACGATGGGTATGCCGTTCAGGTACCGGTGCCACTTGTTGGGGTTGTCGTCGATGATGCAGACCACCCGGTCGCTGACCTCGGAGGCCAGGGTCATCTCCCGCAGGATCATCTGGGCCGCGTTGCCCGCGCCGATCAGCATGATCCGCTTGGCGCTGGCGTCCACGCCCTCGTGCCGCTGCCTGAAGATCTGTATGAATCGAAACCCGAACCGCGCCGCGATCAGCAGCGCGAACTGGAAGAACGCGCCCATCAAGTAATACGAAACGGGCATGCGCCTGAACAGCACCGTGATCAGCACCGAGTGGACGACGGACGTCAGCAGCGACGCCGCCAGCGTCCGCACGAACTCGGTATAGCTGGCGTAGCGCCAGACGCTGTTGTACATCCTCGCCAGCAGGAATACCACGATGCAGCCCGCGGCGTAGGGCAGTATGAACTTGTTATAGGGAACGATGTACATCCACGGAATGGCGCTGTAAACGCAATCGAAGCGCAAAAACAGCGCAAGGAAGTACGCCCCGCACACCGCCGCGAAGTCGTACAGCATCAGCGCCACCGAAACGATCTGCCAGTGAGCGAATCTCCGGCCCTTCGCGTGTGCCCGGTTATTATCCTGTATATTTTGCTCTTGCTGATTCAAAACCGATTACCGCTCCTCTCGGAAAAGGGCGCAGCTTCACCGTCCCGTTGTGATCCCGTCCGCATGACAGCGCGGCCGCCGCAGTCGGCCCGCGCCCCACAGGCGATATTCCCGTATCCAACCGCTCGGCCCTGATAGATTATCGCGCCGAAGGGCATAGCTACGCCCTCCGAACGCGTTCGGCTCACTAAAAAAACATATGCGTCCAGCCTTGCCACACCGCTGAATCCCAGCGTCTGCTTCCTGCTGAACCTTTTCCTGGCCCCACAGGGCGGCACAGATCCGTCCGGCCGACACGCAGCCAGCGCCGCATTTAAAACAACGCCGCCGTATCAGCCAAACCCCACCCGGGATTCGCCAGCTTGAACAAACCGCTATAGCCTATACCGATCTATCGTGATTATAGCACAAGCCAGGTTAAATGTCTACTTCATTCCCAACACTTTACAGGTAGGCCTCTATAGGCTGTATTTCTGAAGATCGTCGGTTGAGCGTCATTTTGGCACAAAAAAAGACCCGGGATTTCTCCGGAGCCACACCATCTGCAATTCTACCGATATTTTCAAAAAACAAGGCCTGCGGGTTCAAACCAGGCAGCTCCCGCGGCGCTCGTCAACATCCGCTTATTGCTGCTGCCTTCCGGCCCTGACAAGATTCACAGCATGACGCCGCACGGGACCCAGTCATCATCACCCACAGACAGAGATAGTATACCATATCCCAACGCGCATTGCAAGTTATTTTTTCAAACGTGTCACGGGGACGGTTCAAAGAGGCTGAAGAGGGGCTCGGACTACACCCTCTCCTACGAGAACAACGTGCGCATCTGTGTCACGGGGACGGTTCTCCTTGTGTCACGGGGACGGTTCTCCTGACATCATTCTGGCCGTCCCTGTGACGCCTGTGCTGCAACTTCGCCTTGACTTCTCCGGCATTTCATCATATAATCTTAATAACCCGTACACACATCGACCATCAAGGGAGGAAGACGACATGAGAAACGGAAGGACCTGGCGCACGCTCTGCGCCGCTCTGCTCTGTCTCGTGCTGCTGTCTGGCATGCTGGCCTCGACAGCGGAGGATCTGGCGCTGCCGGAGGACGGCATCGCCGTGAACGCCGGCATCGAAGGGGACATCGTACCCGCGCTGGAGGAAGCCTTGGACATCCCGGAGTTGGACCTGGACATCGACCTGTTCCCGGAGGACGGCCTGGTGCTGGATTCGGACGCAGAGGAGATCGCGCTGCCGTCCGGCCCCGATGAAGGCGTGGACGGAAACGCCGAGGAAGATTCCGCCGGGGAATACGTCATCACCTTCGTCAACGACGACGGCACCGTGCTGCAGCAGAAGACCTATGCCGGCGGCAAGACGCCCAAGTACAGCGGCAAAACGCCCGTCAAGGCGGATAGCAAGAAGCACACCTACACCTTCGCGGGCTGGGTGGACAAAGCGGACAAATCGGCCCATCCGACGGTCTACGGCAGCTACGACCTGCCCGAGGTGACCGCCGACGCGACCTATAAGGCCACCTACGATTCCGCGGACCGCATCTACACCGTGACCTTTGTGGATGAGGACGGAAAGACGGAGCTGTGGAAGAAGGAGGGCTACGCCTATGGCGACCGGCCCGAGTTCGGCGGCACTGAACCCACCAAGGCCTCTGACAGCCAGTTTTACTACACCTTCGCAGGCTGGCAGGGCAGCGACAAAAAGCTGTATAAGGCAGGCAGGAACCTGCCGAAGGTGACCGGTGACGCGACCTATAGGGCACAGTACAAGAAGAATCACCTTGTCACGCTGACAGTTTCGTACACCGGCAAGGCGCTGACCAAGGTCTACGACTGCAACAGGTACGGGGCGTACTCGAAGGACGGCCAGGTGGTTTACATCATCGAAGCCCTGAAGACCATCAAGGAGAAGTTCAAACTCAGCCTTGCCAGCAAGAAAAGCAAGTGGGTCAAGGGTCACAAGAACGTAAACTTCAAACTGTCCCTAACCAAGCAGTTTGACAGCGCGGACGTGGGTAATAATTACCAATTTGAGTTCAAGGGTCATCCTGACCGGCGAAGACGCGGCGTATTATGCGCTAAAGGACGCAACAAATAGATGGGACGAAGAACCTGCTGCGGTTGTCAAGGTTTCCGCCACCATCACCCCCCGCGAGGTGGTCGTCACCCCCCGCGCGGGCCTGTCAAAGACCTACGGCGCCGCGGACCCGAAATATCCCGACGGCACCTGGCTGTCCAACGACGAGACCAGCCCCCTGCACCAGGACCTCTCCGGCGTGGCGGGCTACGGCGTGCCTTTGAAGTTGAAGAACGGCAAGCTGGAGCTGGGCGTGACCGAGGCGGCCTACCTGATGCAGGAGGCCCGGCTGAAGGGCACCAAGCTCTTCCCTGGCGATAACCCCTGGCTTACCCGCAAGGAGGGCGAGAACGCCGGCAGGTACAGGATTCTGATCGGCGGCATGGACTTCGGTGATAACTTCACCATAAGATTGAAGCACGAAGTATTCACAATCAACAAGAAGAACCTGGCCGATGCCAACGTCGTCGTGAAGACCATCTCCAACCAGCAGTATACCGGCAAGCCCATCAAACTGGACAAAGACCAACTTGTAGTGACCTACGGCTCGATGACGCTGGAGCAAGGCAAGGATTTCACCGTAAAATACAAGAATAACATCGAAGCAAGCACCGACTCAAGAAAGGCGACGGTGACACTGACCGGCAAAGGCAACTATACCGGTAAGAGGGAAGTGACCTTTAGCATCATCAAGACTGCTTCCCCCACCGCAACACCTACCCCGGGCGGCGGTGGCAGCAGTGGCTACAGCGGCGGCGACGACTCCGGCATCCACATCTCCAGCGTCTCCGTCGACCCGATCCCGGACCAGGCCTACACCGGCAAGGCCATCAAGCCCTCACCCGTGCTGCGCTACAACGGAAAGAGGCTGAAGAAGGGCTCGGACTACACCCTCTCCTACGAGAACAACGTGCGCATCGGCACCGCCACGATCACCGTCACCGGCAAGGGCTTCTTCACCGGCACGACCTGGCTCAGCTTCAACATCGTCCCCAGGGGCACCAGATTCACCAAGGGGACGGGGCTGAAGAAGGCTGTCCGCCTGGAGTGGAAGAAGGTCAGCGGCGTCAGCGGCTACGACATCCAATACACCTCGGAGGACCATCAAGCCGGGGGCGGGTTCGTGGTCAGCTACCCGACCCAGACCCAATACACCCTCAGCAACCTGGCTGCCGGAAAGACCTACATCTTCACCATCTGCACCTTCGTCACCGTAGGCGGCCAGAACTACTACTCCCCCTGGTCCAGGGCCATCAAGGTCAAAACAAAGTGACTCCCGCGACAGGGCGCACACGCGAATGCCTGTTGGCAATGGGTGAATGTATTGTTGCAGACAAATTCTGATTTGTAGAGATGAGGACGGACTCCAAAAGCCTTCCCCAGGCAGCGAAGCTGCCGGTTCAGGGGAAGGTGGATTTCGACGAAAACGCTTGCGTTTTTGTCGAAAGACGGATGAGGTCGTTCTCATGGAAGGAAGTGCGTAAGCCATCGTTACCGCGGGGGGACCGACCTCATCCGACCCGGCCTTACGGCCGGCCCACCTTCCCCTAAACCGCTCCCTGCGGTCGCTGGGGAAGGCTGTTGGTTACGCCACCGGCCATTCCTATTGCCTTGTTATCTCCCCTACAAATCAGAATTTGCCACACCCGTCCGGCGGCAATCTGCCGCCACGCCCCCTCCACCTCAAACAACGGCGGCATATCGCGACACGCATCGCAATATGCCGCCGTTTTCCCAAATCCTCACTCCAAGAAGATATTCCAGTCGTTCAATATCGCCAGCGTGCCCACGATGTTGAAGCACAGGCCGAACACCAGCGCGGGGGGCAGCAGCGCGTCCAGGGCCTCGCCCTTTCCCCGGCGCAGCAGCATGATGCCCAGCGCCGCGGCGGGGATGGCGTCGATGGTGTAGCGCAGGCCCCACTGGATGCCGCCCATGCTGCCGTGGGCGCACAGCGCCAGCAGGTGCAGCGACACGCACAGGCCCGCGATCCAGATCGAGACCCCGTTCCCTGTCTCTTCGCCCCGCAGCCGCCCGACGAGGCGCCGCAGCAGGTACAAAAAGCCCACCGCGAAGATGGGACTGGCGAGGAAGAACGCGAAGCCTCCCTTGGACACCCGCATCCAGCCCGCCTCCGCCGGGCCGGGCAGCCGGATGAGCTTGTCCGTGAAGTTCCAGGGGATGGATTTCAGCGAGAACTGCACGTGGTCCGGCGATTCGGTGAACTCGGGCAGGTAGTCGTGGCCGAACTGGAAGGGGCTGTCGAAGCGCAGCTGGTTCAGTACCATGTAGAACCCGCCCACCAGCGCCGGGGCGATCAGCCAGGCCCAGTGCTTCTTCACCGCGCCCCACAGCGTAAGCCCGTTCTTCCTGAACTTCTCCCGCAGCAGCCAGGCCACCAGCGGCAGGCAGACGATGTTCAGCGGTCGACAGCCCACCGCGCAGGCCAGCCACAAAAGCGGCCATTTTCCGTCCGCCTCCACGTCCGTCGCGGCGTAGTACAGCGCCGCCGCCGTGAACATGAAGGCCGCCGTCTGGGCCAGCAGCCACACGTCGCCGTTGTAGCCGATCAGCAAAAAGTTCGACCCGACGGTGGCCAGCAGCGTCCACACCAGCGCCATGCGCCGGTCCTCGCAGTACCAGTCGAACAGCTTCAGCATGTGCACCGCGGCGACCAGGCTCATTACCGTGGTGATGAAGTATTCCGGCGTCCGGTCCACCCCGAGCAGCGCCACGAAGGGCATCAAGATCAGCGTCGGCAGCGGCGGAAAGCTGACGTAGTACCGCCCCTTGTAGATGGCCAGCTCCAGCCAGGGATAGTCCTCCCCCAGGTCCAGGTGTCCCTCCAGCCACCGCTTGGCCTGCAGGGCATAGCTGCAATAGGGGGTGTGCATGAAGGGCGTCTTGTCGGTGAACATCCACACCACCGCGTAGGCCCCCAGCAGGCACAGAATCACCATGCCGTACCACTGCCACCGCACCTTCAGCGATTCCCGCCGCAAATCCCGCCGCTCCATGACAAAACCCCCTTTTGTTATGGGGTATTTTATCATAAGGAGGGAATATTGTCCAGAGAGAGAAATTCTGATTTATCGAGCTGATGCTCGATAAATCAGAATTTACCTCACCTTCGCCCCGCCCTCGTCCGAAATCACCTGCATCAGCCGGCGCTCCACGCCGGTTTCGGCGTCGATGTAGGCCAGGAAGGTGTCGGCGCCGGAGGTGGCGCGGACCTCGTAGCACAGGAATTCGGCGTCGTTCTCGGGGATCACGCACAGCCGCGCGGCCACCGGGGTCAGCGCGCCGCCGATGCGGCCCAGGGCGTCGGCCTCGGTCAGCCTGGGCAGGCTGATCTCCCGGCGCACGTGGTTCATCAGGTAGCCCGCCGCCTCCAGCCCCACCACGGCGCCGTCGGCCAGGGACACCTGCACCTTCACCAGGTCCGGGTACAGCACCACCCCGTCCTGCACCGCGGCGAAGTTGGCGGTCAGTATGCCCTCGAAGCGGCTGGAATAGCTCAGCTCCATCTCCCCGTAGCCCCTGGACAGCAGGAACGCCCGTGCCGCGTCGGCGGCCTGGCCATCGCTGAGCACCGCCTCGCCGACGGCGCTGTCGCAGAGCATGTACAGCACCTCGCCGCCCGCCTTGGTCACCCCGGCGCTGATGCGGTAGCTGCCCAACTGCAGGGCGTATTCATAGCAGCCCACCGGGATCTCGCTCTCCCCGGTGAAGCTCACGTCCGCCGCCTGGTGGCCCACGAAGGCGGTCAGCGCCTGCCGGGCGGTCGCCTCGTCCATGATGGCCAGCCCCGCCAGGGCCTTGAATTCGCCGTCCGTGCGCCCGTCGGAGAAGGGGCCGTCGTACAGCAGCGTCGGATAATCGGTGGCCGGGCCGGTGATGGGATACAGGTCCTCGCTCCCGCTCTCGCCCGACGCGTCGAACACCGCATCGCCCTTCTCGTAGCGGTCCAGCAGCCGGCCCATGCGCACCGAGAAGGCCGCCGCCGTCTCGGACAGCCGGGCCATCGCCTCGTGGTCGGCTTCGGTCACCGCGCCGCCGTTGCCCAGCCGCGCCGACAGCGCCGTGGCGAAGTCCCCGGCCTGGTTGATGAACTTCAGCGTGCCGGAGACCGTCTCCTGGCCCAGGGGCAGCAGCGCCAGGTTCGACAGCGCCCCCTGGGTCTGCAGCGCGATCTCCCCCAGCAGCGATTGCAGCTGCCCCGTCTCCCCCGCCACCAGCGCCTTGCGGAAGTTCACCGACACGCCCTCGGTCAGCTCGCAGGTCTCGTAAAACGCCTTCTGCACCACGGCGTTCAGCCGGGCGTCCGCCTCGTTCAGCCGCGCCGTCTGCGCCCATGAAAAGGCCAGCACTCCCGCCAACACCGCCGCCAGCGCGACGTTCAACACCCGCGCCCAGTCGCGGGAGCGGACCTCTGTTACGTAGTAGGATTCGTTCATATACAAAACTCCTTTTTGGAAATTAGGAATGAGGAATGAGGAATGGCGGTGCAAATCCTGCGGATTTGTTTTGATTGTGGGACACGAGGACGGTTCTCTGGGACACGGGGACGGTTCTCTTGTCCCACTCTTCGGACTGCCGTCGCGACAGGACTACCTGGGACACGGGGACGGTTCTCTTGTCCCACTCTTCGGACTGCCGTCGCGACAGGACTACTTGGGACACAGGGACGGTTCTCTTGTCCCACACTACGGACTGCCGACGCGACAGGACTACCTGGGACAAGGGGACGGTTCTCCTGTCCCAGTCTGCGGGCTGCCGCCACGACAGGACTACCTGGGACATGGGGACGGTTCTCTTGTCCCATCCTTCAAGCTGCCACCGCGACAGGACTATCGATGTCCAACGTCCCACACATCTGAAGGCAATAAGTGGGACAGAAGAACCACCCCCTTGTCCCACGCTGAGACAACGTCTATTGGAACATAGGCGCGAGGCGGAACGTAAGGGGACCTCTTCCGGCGCTTCGCGCCACCTTCCCCAGAGGGCAATGTCATCAACTTAAGGAAAGATCAGGGTCTGCGAGCGTTCTGAGGGAAGGAATTAGAAGGGTGAGAACGCTTGCGAGGGAAGGAGCGATCAGGGCGAACCGGGACGAGAGAGCGAAGGGCATGTGCCATCAAG
>JAFRJF010000176.1 GCA_017432405.1 Clostridia bacterium
AGGGCCTGGGCGATCCCTCCGGCTTCCCGACGCTGCTGGACGAACTGCGCAGGCGGGGCTACAGCGAGGGGATCCTCGAGGGCCTGGCGGGCATGAACCTCTGGAACCTGCTGAAGCGGGCCGAGCGGGAAGCAAAGATCAAATGAGCAAGAATCACGTCATCGGCATACTGGCCCACGTGGACGCGGGCAAGACCACCCTGTCGGAGCAGCTGTTGTTCCACGCCGGCGTGCTCCGCGCGCCGGGTCGGGTGGATCATAGGGATGCCTTTCTGGATGCCCATCCGCTGGAGCGCCAGCGGGGCATCACCATATTCTCGGACCAGGCGGTGTTCCAGCGAAACGGGCACCGCTATTTTTGGGTGGACACCCCCGGCCACGCCGACTTCGCCGCCGAGATGGAGCGGGCGCTGTCGGTGCTGGACATGGCGGTGCTGGTGGTCAACGGCGCGGAGGGCATACAGAGCCACACCGAGACGCTGTGGGGCCTGCTGGCAGCCTACAGCGTGCCCACGGTGCTGTTCATCAACAAGACGGACCGCCCCGCCTGCGACACCCCTGCGGTACTGGCCCAGCTGAAGGGGCGGCTCTCCGGCGACATCACGGACATGGACGGCTGGCGCGGAGGCGCGCTGCCCGGCTCGGTGATCGAGGCCGTGGCCGAGCGGGACGAGACACTGCTGGATCGGTGGATGGCGGACGACTACGATCCCGACGCCTGGCTCGCGGGCCTGCGGGACCAGTTCTTCCGTCGGCAGCTGTTCCCGGTCTACAGCGGCTCCGCGCTGAACGACGTGGGCGTCGAGGCGCTGCTGGACGCGCTGTGCCTGCTGTGTGGGGTCGGCAATCTGCCGCCACAGGACGCCCCCTTCCGCGCCCTGGTCTACAAGGTCCGCCACGACGCCCAGGGCGGGCGGGTGTGCTTCTTCAGGGTGTGCTCCGGCAGCCTGCGACCCCGGGAGGAGTTTCCCGTCCCCGGCGGCACGGCCCGAGTGAACGAGCTGCGGCTGTACAGCGGCACGAAATACACCCCGATCCCCGAGACGGAAGCAGGCATGCTCTGCGCCGCGCCGGGGCTTCCCGAGGCGCGGCCCGGGGACGTGATCGGCTTCGGCGGCGGGCGCAACCGCTTCCACACCGAGCCGATGCTGGCCGCCAGCGTGCTTTTCGACAAATCCGTCCCCGCGAACAGGGTCCTTTCAGCCCTGCGGACGCTGGAGGACGAGGACCCGGCGCTGTCGGTATCGGTCAGCGAGGCCACCGGCGGCATCGACCTGCGGGTGATGGGCCGCATCCAGCTGGAGGTCATCCGCCAACTGATGCAGGACCGCTTCGCCATCGACGTGGACTTCGGGCCGATGCGGGTGCTGTACATGGAGACCGTCGCCGCCCCCGCGGTGGGCGTGGGCCACTACGAGCCTCTGCGCCACTACGCGGAGGTCCAGCTGCGGCTGGTCCCCGGGCCCCGGGGCAGCGGGGTGCGCTTCGAATCGCTGTGCCACGTGGACGAGCTGGCGCTGAACTGGCAGCGGTTGATCGAGACCCACGTCCATGAAAAGGCCCACAGGGGCGTGCTCACCGGCGCGCCGCTGACGGACGTGGTGGTGCAGCTGCTCCACGGCCGGGCCCACCTGAAGCACACCGAGGGCGGCGACTTCCGCCAGAGCACCTACCGGGCCATCCGCAACGCGCTGATGTACGCCCAGAGCGTGCTGCTGGAGCCCGTCTGCCGCTTCACCCTGCGGGCCCCGGCGGACAGCTACGGCAGGGTGATGGGCGACCTTGCCCGGATGCACGCCGAAACCGACGCGCCCCAGGCGGAGGGCGAGCGCTTCACCGTGACCGGCGAGGCCACCGTGGCCGAATTCTCGCTGTACAACGACGCCTTCCTCGCCGCCACCCACGGCCGGGGCCAGCTGCAATACCGGCTGGACCACTATGCCCCCTGCCGCGACGCCGGGGCCGTCATCGAAGCGGCCCACTACAACCCCCTGGCCGACGACACCCCCGATTCGGTGTTCTGTTCCCACGGGGCCGGGTACACGGTACCCTGGAACGAGGTGAAGGCCCACGCCCACTGCCCGGTGGAGGAATGAAAAAGTGTCATGGGGACGGTTCTCCCGAATAGAACCGTCCCCATGACACTTTATTGTATCTGTTCAGTCGGATAGATACTGATTTGTCGCTGCGCGACAAATCAGTATTTGAGGGGTTAGGGTTTAGGTTTTAGTGATTAGGGGTGGAGGAAAACCTTCGGATTTCTTTTAATTAAATAGATCGAGAATCGATATAACCCCTGCCGTTCCTA
>JAFRJF010000177.1 GCA_017432405.1 Clostridia bacterium
ACAGCGTCGTCGCCGTGCCTCGGGTGATCGCGCAGGGCAGCCCCTCCAGCTGGAAGTGCTCGACGCTGTGGCGACCGGGGGCCAGCTCAATCTCCAGCGCCCCGCCGGGCCAGGCCACGCCATACAGCCCCTCGGCCTCGGCGAGGGACTCGGCCAGCGGCGCGCCGCCGGACAGCACCAGCCGCCGGGCCAGGCCGTCGAAATCCCCCTCCAGCGGGCGGTATTCCACGTACAGCGCCCCGCTGGGACAGACGGGCGCGAACAGCGGGCGCTGGGGCGTGGCTTCCCCGGCAAAGCGCCCGTTCAGATAGATCATGCCCGCCGTGGGCACGAGACAGATGATCGTCGGCTGCATGTGCTTCCCCCCTCGGGGCAGGGTATGCGGGGGAATGGGGAATTAGGAATGAGGAATGGGGAATGGGACAAGGGGACGGTTCCTTTGTCCCACTCTTTATTGACAACGAGGCTCAATTGTGATAAGGTCAGATCGGGTGATGGTTACGCCGGGATACGCAAGGCGCCAAAGTGAAGCGAGGTTGTTTAATGGGACAGGAGAACCGTCCCCTTGTCCCAGGAGAACCGTCCCCTTGTCCCACGACGGCGTCCCCCAGGGGCACAGCTATGCCTTCATCCTGCGCGGCACCCGCACCGTGAAGCTGATGGGCGGCTGGATGGGCGACGACCTCGGCCTGCATGAGGATGAGCAGGGCACGGCGAAGCGGGACCTGAGCTATGATATCGTGGAGACAAGGCTGAAATAGAGCTGCCTGAAGGAGGTTTGCGCCGTGAAGCGATGGTTGATCGCCTTTTCCGCTCTGGTGCTGCTGCTGTGTGCGGCGCGGGCGGAGGACGTTTATTATCACGATGCCGATGATCCACTGGAGAACTGCTATCACGCCACGCCGCTGTGCATCGACGCGGGCGGCGCGAACGACGTCGTCTCCGAGGCGGACGCGGAGGCGATGGGCATGCTCCCCTGCCCGGTCTGTGTGCAGGAGGCCGCGGACCCGCAGGGCGTGCGCGCCGTGGCGCGGGGCGGCACCTATGTGCTCAGGATGACCGACGAATGGATGAACAGCCGCACGGACATCGGCGGCGTGTTTGGCTTCAGTAGTCCCGGCGTATATTCTGGCGAAGAAATGATGAAGCCGCTTTCACAGCGCCTGCACGGCGACGCCTACGTGGCCTTCCTGGAGGCCATCAAGGGCGGCGGTACCGCCAGCGCCCTGGCCTACTATCCCGACATCTACCCGCAGAACCACGAGCTGGAAATGTGCAAGCGGCACATCGGCGGCGCGTGGTATACAGTACTGAGGCCGGACGAGGCATCCCGAAGGAGGATGTCGAAGGAGGGCAGGCTGAAGATATACCTGCGCTTCTTCGGCGGCGAGAGCGCCTATGCGAACGGCGCGTTGACCCTGGGCGAGGGCGACGAGTGGGGCGACGACGAATACGCGCTCAAGTTCGAAAAGACGCGCTCCGACGCCGTGTTTGCCAGGGAGTACGACGGCCTCACCCTGTCTCTGTTCGAGGAGCTGGGCGCGACCATCTTCGTGTTGCGGGAGCACAGCGCCGATGCCGATTTACTGGCAGATGTGGGCCTGACGCTGGACCGCGAGGACATGGGCCTCTCCCTCGACGGCTACATGGACGGCACGGACGCCGTGTTTGTGGGCGTTTTCACCGCGCCGGAGGCCGCGCGGGTGAAGGGCGGCGCGGCGCTTGCGCTTGCGAGGGAACCCTGGCTCACCGAGGAGGCTTACCAGGGCACGGACTATGCCGTCGTGAAGAAGGGCACCGCGGGCGTGGGCGTGGTGGACCGGGCGGGAAGCTTTGTCATCCCGCCCAGCGGCGGTGAGTTTGAGCAAGAGATCCAGCGAAACGGTGACACATTCTTCGTGCACGATCGCAGCACTGAGTCGCTGCGCGTCCTACGCGTGAAAAACAGCGTGGCGACGGAGCTTGTGAAGCTGAACCCGCCCTCGGGCAAGTATGGGATCGTGATGCTGGAGGACTGGAACGGCGCGGTGTTCGCGGTGGAACTGAGCAACACAGACAGCGCCCGCTGGCAGATCCGCGACATGGATACTGGGGCGCTGATAGTCGAGATTCCCGTTGACGAGAGCGACCCCGATTCGCCTACCTACAGCGCCTTCATGGGTCTGAACGCAAGCTACGCACTGGAGACGGCAAAGCCCCAGCGGCTGGTGTTCGGCGGACTGAGGGGCGAGGACGAGGCACAGTATGCGGTGTTCTGGCTGGCGGATAACCGGGGCAGGCGCGTCAGCGAAAACTGGCAGTACATCGAGCCCCTGTCCTGGAGCGACGCGGGTGGGCTGTTCCTGGTGAGCATGTGGGACGAGCGCGAACACAAGGGCTGGCCAAACGAACAGGAGGACCTGCTTGCCGGCTACGACGGCCGCGAATGGTTCGGCCCCCGCTGGCGCTGCGGCGTCATCGACCACAACGGGGACCTACTCGCCCCCTGCGCCTATACGAGGGTCACGCTGCTGACCGGCACGCGCGTGCAGCTGGAGACGCCGGAAGGGCAGCAGGTCGTGGTGGAACTGGAGAACCCATAGGAACAGGATGCTTTTGGCACCGTTAGTGGGACAAGAGAACCGTCCCCTTGTCCCAAATCGATGAACCTTACAGGAGGGATAAAGGATGAAACGCATTATTTCAGCATTACTTATTGTTGCTATCATTTCAGCAAATTCTTTTGCCATAGCAGAAGAAAACGGAGGGCTATGGGGGCAAATTGGTGATTTCCTGGCAGGCGTTGCATCCGGAGCAGGAGATATGCTTGACCAGGCTGGAGATACGTTGGGCAAAGCTGGAGAAGCGGCGGGTGAAGCGGTCAACAGTGCCGGACAGACAATCGGTGATCTGTGGGCGTCAGCGCAGGACGATGCGGGTAATGCATGGACATGGATCAGTCAATTCGCGTCAGAGCAAGGCAGCAATGCTTCGCAAGCCGTGACAAAAGTCTTATCGGATTTACAGTCCTGGGTAAACATGAATGGCACCAATGCCCAGGAGCAGCTTGAGGCGGTTTTCACCTCCATGACAGAAAAAATAGGAATTGCGGGCGATAAAGCCGGTGAGATATGGGATTCAATCCTGGCGTATGCGAAGGAAAAGAATATCAAACCGGTTGTACTCATTAAACTGACGCTTGCTGTATTGGCAAAAATATATCTCGGCAGGCTGTCAAAAACCGCCGGCGATATGGCAGACGCTGAAATTCTGTCAAGCGCCAGTACCATTATCAGCTGGTTTGGTGTCAATCAGATCGATTCTGAAAAAGCCGCTGAGGAAGCCTTGAGATTGATACAAAACTATTTGAAATAACAACTGTTCAATGCAAGGTACGACTGGACAGAGCATCGCATAATGATTTCCGGTTTCCCGCCCGTCTTCGTGTCCCGGACAGGAGAACCGTCCCCGTGTTCGCTTGAGCGGACGATGAGTGGGACAAGAGAACCGTCCCCGTGTCCCAAACCTGTCATTAGAGGGTGATGATGATATGAGAGAATTGGAGTAGAGACGCAAGATTGTTTGTTAATTCCAGGTTATCTAACAATAGTTCTGGACGTTTCAGGTAATGTCTGCAGGAAACACTGCATAATCGAGCGGAACTATGACGGAGGGAGTTTTAGTCGAATGCGCACTGCAAATTCCGCAGGCTTGCTGGGTTCGAGCGCCCGGAAAACAGTCCAGCGGACTGTTTTCAACAAGAACGTGTCGGCAGGCCCCCGGAGGCAAGTCAAAGAAATTGCAGGCAGCAGGCGGCTGAAATTTACCCGTCGATTTGCTGCGAGCATTCACAGATAAGTATTCTAACGATAAACTGTCATAATAGAGATGAAAGAATAACCTTGTTGACGGGAGGGGCATCTTGTATAATGGGAATGGGAAAAACAAAAAAGGCAGGAGGAAATACCCATGAAGAAAATGATTGCTATTCTGTTGTGCCTGGCGATGCTGCTGACCGCTTTCGGCTGTGTCGGCGCTTTTGCCGAGGTCACCGATCACAAGGGTGAGGCCACCAACCAGATGATCGAGCCCACATTGCCCGGCGCCGACTTCGGCCCCCAGTCCGAAGAAGTTGAAAAGGCATTGATCGAAGCGGCCGAAAAGCTGCCCGACAAGCTTGACCTGAGGGATTTTGAGGGGAAAAACTACGTGACCCCCGTCAAGAACCAGAGTCCCTACGGCAGCTGCTGGACGTTCGGCATCACCGCCGCGGCGGAGATTTCCTTTCTGCACGA
>JAFRJF010000178.1 GCA_017432405.1 Clostridia bacterium
GCTCCATCGCGGAGAACATCGGCTACGCGGTGCCTCAGGCCAGCCTGGAGGAGATCCAGGACGCGGCGAAGGCGGCCAATATCCATGAGGACATCCTGGCCATGCCCGACGGCTACGACACCCAGGTGGGCGAGCGCGGGCTCCGGCTTTCCGGCGGCCAGAAGCAGCGGGTGGCCATCGCCCGGGCCATGGCCATGGACCCGGAGGTCCTGCTCTTCGACGAGCCCACCTCCGCCCTGGACCCCGAGATGGTGGGCGAGGTGCTGGACGTGATGAAGCAGCTGGCCCGGGAGGGCATGACCATGGTGGTGGTCACCCACGAGATGGGCTTCGCCCGGGAGGTGGGGGACCGGGTGATCTTCATGGACGGCGGTCGCATCATCGAGGAGGGCGCCCCCCAGAAGATGTTCGAGCACCCCGAGAACGCCCGGCTGAAGGAGTTTTTGGGGAAAATACTGTGATGCGCTACAAAGCCGTACTCTTCGACGTGGACGACACGCTGCTGGACTTCCAGGCCGGCAACCGCAACGCGGTGAACCAGCTGATGGACGAGCTGGGCTATTTCGATCCGGACCGCTATGACCAGTACGAGGCCATCAACCTGAAGTGCTGGCAGGCGCTGGAGGCGGGGCTGCTGAACCAGAACCAGCTGAAGCTGGCCCGGTTCGTGCGCTTCTTCGACCGCTACCCGGTGCCCGGGGATCCGAAGTGGGCGGCGGAGCGGTTCGTGACCCTGCTGGGGCAGCAGAGCATACTGCTGCCCCATGCGCTGGAGGCGGTCGCGCAAATCGCCGAGCGCCTGCCGGTGGCCATCGTGACCAACGGCATCACCGATATCCAGCGCAGCCGCCTGGCCCTCTCGCCGCTGAAGGACCATGTGACAGAGGTGGTCATCTCCGAGGAGGTGGGCGTCTCCAAGCCCCGCCCCGGCATCTTTGAAATCGCCCTCGACCGCCTGGGCGTGAAGGCGGGGGAGGCGCTGATGGTGGGTGACGGCGTCAACAGCGACATCCGCGGCGCGAACAATGCCATGATCGACGCCTGCTGGTACAACCCGGAGGGGAAGGCGCTGCCCGAGGGAGTCCACGCGGCGTATGAGATCACGGATATAAGGCAGTGCGTGGATATTGCGCTGGGGTAGCAAAGTGGAATGAGGGGACGGTTCCTTTTTCCAATAGAGATGGAAAAAGGAACCGTCCCCTCATTCTATTCCGTTCGCCCGTCCCCGCCCATCAGGCGCGTCATCTCCTCGATGCGCTCCAGCGGGAAGGGCGGCTGGGTCAGCGGCCCCATGGCGATGGACATCAGCTTCATGGGGTTGTCGTCCGCCGCCACGCGGTTGGCGCTGATTTTGCCGCAGCGGCTGCAGCGGTGGAGAATCGCCCACTCGCCGCCCCGCTTCACCCATACCGCGATGGGTTCCATGCAGCCGCCGCAGTCGGCGGCCCTGTCGCCGGGCGCGTCGTCCACGTGCAGGCTGGTCAGGCAGTTGGGGCAGTGGTTTCTGTGGCGGGTGCCCGCGCCCTCCGGCGTCACCAGCCGCCCGCAGTGGCGGCAGGTGAAGCTTTCGTTGCAGGGATGGTTTTTGTAGTAGCCATTCTCAAAGGTTCTTCTCTTGTTTTCCCGGTTCACTGGATTCCCTCCTTGTCCGCGTCGGATTCGGAGGGCGCGCCGTCCCGCAGGATGCGCTGGATGCTCTTTTCGGACAGGTAGTATCGCTCCGCCAGCTCGCCCACGCTGTGCCCGGCCCGGCGTTCGAGCCGGATGCGGGCGTCGCGCTCCCTCAGCCGGGCCCGGGCGCCGCTTAGGGAACCCCAGCCGCTGCGCCTGTCGTCCCGCCGGGGGATGTACAAAAGCCGGCCCTCGGCATACTCCTGCACGCGCCGCAGCAAGTCCTGCGGAAGGATTTCGTCTGCCTTGATATAGCCCATGTTGGCCCTCCTGTTGTGTTTATCGTAAACGTCAAAACGAATTTCGTTTTGAACGTTTACGCCGCGCCGGGCGCGTGCCGCGAAGCGGCTGATTTCCATTCGCGCCCGTTCGCATCCGCCGGAGGCGGCTATAGTAAACGGCAAAAAATTATTGCCGTTTACTATAACACGAGGAAAGCGACGGCTATATGGTGTTTGGATTCACATAGCCATCGCTATGCTTCCGCGGCCTCTTTCGTCTTCTTCATCAAATTTGTCCTCCTTGTGTATTGTGAATCCCGGATTCACGGGTCTATCATAGCACGGCAACGGCGCGCTGGCAACCTCGAAAATGGGTTTAGGGGTTTATGAGCAAAATCAGGCTCCGCGACGAATTGCTTGCTTTTCTTTTTCGCATGGATTATAATACAGGTGGATTGGGGGCGATTGGGATGTCGAAATCATTGCAGGATCTACCAGAGCATGATCGATATCCGGGCGTTGGAAAAGGGGCAGGACTACAGGAGACTCAAGAAGAGCTTCGTGATATTTATTTGCAATTACGATCCCTATGGGAAGGCCCGGTACAGCTACACCTTCCGAAGCCAATGCGAAGAGGACAATGCGGTCCTGCTGGACGATGGGGCGACCAAGATCATCCTTAATACGAAGGGAACCGTCGGAGACATTGGCGAGGACCTGAGGGCGGTCATACAATATCTGGATTCCGGCGTTACGTCAAACGACTATACCCGAGCGCTCGACGCGGAGGTGGAGAGCGTCAAATCGGATGAGAAAGTGAGGTTGCGGTATATGCTGTTGATGGAGGCGTATGCCCGTGAAAGGCGCATGGGCAGGTATGTGACACTTATTTCGCAAATCAGGGATGCTGTCGGTGATTTCACAACCAGGCAACTGGCCGGACTGTTGAAGGTCGACGAGAAGGACTGCGCAGCCGTGATCGCGTGCATCAAAGCCCATCCCGAGTGGGATGACGAGCAGGTGGCGGAGTATATCGATTGGGCGGATTGAGGCATAAGAGGGCCGGGCCACCATTCCACTCTTCGGAATGGCGGCCCGGCCCTTTCTATTCTTCTTTACCCTCAGTCCCACGGGAACCGGTACTTGCCCTCCAGGCCGCACTCCGCGCGCAGCTGGTTCAGCTCGGCCTGTACCGAGTCGTTGATGGGCACGCCGTCCTTTCGGGCCAGGCGGATCTCGTATTCCTTTTCGCCGGCGGTCCAGATGCGCTCGGCGCCGGGCATCCTGCGGCTGGCGCGGATCTCGCGGATGATGTCGCCGGCCTTCTTGCGGCAGGCGGCCTCGCCCATGAAGTGGTCGGTGTCGATGGCGATGAAGAAGTGGCCCAGACGGGGGGAACACTTTTCGCCGTTCTCGTCTACGCCGTTGAGCTGCTTGCCGTAGTAGCCGTCGGACAGCGCGGCGGACAGGAATTCCACGAACAGCGCGAAGCCGTAGCCCTTGTAGCCGCCCAGCAGCTCGCCGATGCCGCCCACGGTCACCAGGGCGGCGGAGTTATCGCGGATGCGCTTCAGCGCCGCGCCGGCGTCTCCGGTGACGGGTTCGCCGTCCTCGCCGATCACGGTGCCCGGCACCACATCGTGGCCGATGCGCGCGTAGTATTCAAACTTGCCGTTCTGGGTGATGGAGGTGGCGCAGTCGAAGTTGAAGTCGAAGGGCTCGTCGGTGGGCACGCCCAGCGTGAAGGGGTTGGTGCCGAACATGCCCTCGGTGCCCCAGGTGGGCGCCACGGAGGGGCGGGCGTTGGTGCCGGTCATGCCGATGCAGCCGGCCTTCGTGGCCATCGAGGTGTAATAGCCGGCGATGCCGTAGTGGCAGCTGTTGCGGGCCACCACCATGCCCATGCCGTAGGCCTTGGCCTTCTCGATGGCCATCGTCATGCACCTGTGGCCGATCACCTGGCCCATGCCGTCGTGGCCGTCCACCACCGCGGTGGTGGGAGTGTCCTTGATGATCTCGATGTTCGTCACGGGTTTCTGGACGCCGGACTTGATGCGGTCCAGGTAGATGGGCTTGAAGCGGTTGCAGCCGTGGGATTCGATGCCGCGGCGATCGCTCTCCAGCAGCACGTCGGTGCATATGGCCGCGTCCGCCTCGGGGACGCCGTATTTGGTGAATACCTCGGTGACAAAGCCTGCTATGGTGGCCCAGTCGACGACTTGAATCATGGCGATTGCCTCCTTAACGGGTTGATTTCGCATGGATGAAGCGCGAAGCGCACCTCTGCTGCAACCAGTATAGCAGACTGGCCCCAATAGTTCAATACCGTTTTTCCGGGACGGGGCCGACGGTGTGAAAACATGAAAGTGTCATATATCTGAAATAATTATGCAATAAATGAACGGAAAAGTAATGATTATCACAGGGTTAAACCGGGCATCCAGTCCTTCAAAACCGGTAAATATGACGTCAAATTGAAGCTAAAACCGGCAATTGGCCAGAAATTGGCCCTGAATCAGGTGAAAATATGATTTAAACAGACCGTAGTCTGTGGATAAATAATATACAGGCGCGCCCCGGGTGTGGAAAACCCCGGGAAATCCCGATAAAATCGCGGTTTTGTCCCCTATTTCTGTGGATAACTGTGTGGAAAATGTGGATTTCTGCATAGGGCATGCAGTGAATATACACAGGGGGATATGCAGTTTATGTCCGGTGGTGTAACAAATTCAATTGCCTACCCGATCATTATTCTTTCTTCCGGATATTTTGAGACGAGCCTGGCCCGACTCTGCCTGCGGGCAATGGCCACGGCCAGGGTCAGTGGGCCGACGCGTCCGAGGAACATCATCGGCAGCAGCGCGGCGCGGCTGACGGGATGCAGGTTTGGCGTGCCGATGGCTGAGACGCCCACGGTGCCCATGGCGCTGGCGCACTCGAACAGTATGTCCGCCAGGGAGAAGCGCCCGCCCTCGATGATCGAAAGGCAGAGCGTGCCGAGCGTCAGCGTCGTCAGAAACAGCGCCACCACGGCCAGTCCCCTTCGCACGGTGTCGGCGGGAATGCGGCGGCGGGCGGCGTTGACCTCGTTGTCGCCCTTTACGACGCTGAATATCAGGAGTATCACCAAAGCCACGGTGGTGGTTTTCATGCCGCCGCCAGTGGAGGCCGGGGACGCGCCGGCCATCATCAGCAGGCTGCTGAACAGCTTGGAGGCGTCCGTCAGGGACGACAGATCGTATGAATTGAAGCCCGCCGTGCGCATGGTGACGGACTGGAAGAAGGCGTTGAGCGTATCCAGCCTGCCGCGCTCCACCGCCATATAGAAGCCCGTGCCCGCCAGCAGCAGCGCCAGCGTGAAGGTGAGTACGATGCGGGTGTGCAGCGACAGGTTCTTAAAACCCTGCCGGTTGCGCAGCACCTCCAGTATGACGGAGAAGCCCAATCCGCCGAGGACGATCAGCGCCGCCACGGTCAACAGCACCAGGGGATCGGCGGCAAAGCCGGTCAGGCTGGCGAAGTGCCCGAACAGGTCAAAGCCTGCGTTGCAGAAGGCGCTGACCGCGTGGAATACAGCGAGCCACGATCCGCGGCGAACGCCGTACATCGGGATAAAGCGGATGGCGAGCAGCGCCGCCCCCGCCGCTTCGATGCCCAGCGTCAACAGCAGGTAGAGCCGCGCCAGGCCGCCGAGGTTGGACAGGGATGTGGCGTTCATGGATTCCCGGATCAGCATTCGGTTCTTTATTGAGATACGCCGTCCCAGTATCACCATGACCCTCGTGGCGAACACCATGAAGCCCAATCCGCCCACCTGGATCAGGACCAGCAGCACGGCCTGCCCAAACAGTGAGAAGGTCGTGCCCGTATCCACCGCCACAAGACCCGTCACGCATACGGCGGAGGTCGCCGTAAACAGGCTGTCGAAAAAGCCGATGCTGCGGCCGTCCTTCGTCGACGCGGGCATCGCCAGCAGCAGCGTTCCCAACAGTATGACGCCCAGAAAGCCGAATACCAGCCATTCCTCCGGCCTGGGTTCACGCTTCAGCGCTTCGGGCCTGCGCGGCGCGTTCACGGCGCGTCCTCCTGCCGGCCGTCCTGCTTGAGCATGCGATAGCCAATGCCGATGTGGGTCTGGATATAGGGCTGTTCGCCGCCCGTTTGCAGCTTCTTGCGCAGCGTCGCCATAAACACCCGAAGGGAGCCGACGTCCGAGGCGGTATAGCTGCCCCAGATCTCCTTCAGGATGTAGTTGTGGGTCAGCACCTTGCCGGTATTGCGCGCCAGCAGGCACAGCAGCCGGTACTCGATGGGCGTCAGATGGATCTCCTGATCCGCGATGTACGCGCAGCCGGCGGCATAGTTGATGCGCAGGATGCCGTTTTCGTACACGGCGCTTTCGCTGCCCGCCGAGGCCTCCGCGTTTACCCGGCGAAGCGCCACCCGAAGCCGCGCCAGCAGCTCGTCCACGGAGAAGGGCTTGGTCAGGTAGTCGTCCGCGCCGGCGTCCAGCGCCTCCACCTTGTCGGCGTCCTCGCTGCGGGCGGAGATGACGATGACGGGCATGCCTGTCCAGGTTCGCACCTTGAGGATGATGTCCACGCCCTCCATGTCCGGCAGCCCCAGGTCCAGCAGCATCACGGCGGGCTGCTGGGTCGAGGCTTCGATCAGCGCCTCCGCGCCGTTTCGGGCCAGATGGTAGCGGTAGCCCTGGGTGTCCAGCGCCACCGCCATCAGGCTGCGCACCGCCGCGTCGTCCTCCACCACCAATATCAACGGTTTATTGTTCATAGCCTTCGACCTCCACGATTGGAAGGGTAAACCAGAATTTTGCGCCGTGGGGCCTGACGTTTTCCACGCCGATTTCGCCCCCGTGGGCTTGCACGATGCTCTTGCAAAGCGCCAGCCCCAGCCCGATGCCCCGGCGGCTGTCCGGGGAGCGCTTCACGCCGGTGTAAAACATGTCGAACACCCGGCTCTCGTCGCCGGGCGGCACGCCCTGCCCGTCGTCCGCCACCCAGATCAGCGCCATGCCATCCTTCCGCCGGATGCCGACGGTGATCCGCGCGCCTTCGGGCGTATACTTCACCGCGTTGTTCAGAAGGTTCACCAGCACCTGCACGATCAGCCCCGCGTCCATGCGGGCCAGCAGCATCTCCTCCGGCAGGTCCGTTGCGATGTGCCGCCGGGCCGCGTCACGGTCGATGTGCCGCAGGGCTTCCTCCACCGTATCCGCCACCAGCTCGGTCTGCAGGTTCAGCTTCATGGCGCCGTTTTCGGTGCGGGTGATGGTGAGCAGGTTCTCCACCAGGCCGTTCAGCCAGATGGCGTCGTCATAGATGGAGGTGTAAAGCCGCTTGAGGCTTTCATCGCCCAGCTGTCCCTGGTTCTCCACCAGGATGGCCGCGTTGCCGGAGATGCTGGTCAGGGGCGTGCGCAGGTCGTGGGAGATGGAGCGCAGCAGGTTGGCTCGCAGCGATTCCTGGCGGGCGTTTTCCTCGATGCGCTGCTTCTCACGGGTCATGTGATCCTTCTCCACCGCCAGGGCGCACTCGTCCAGTATGGAAATCATCAGGTTCTTGCGAAACTCGTCGATGGGCGGGGCGTTGTCGGCGCGTATGCCGATGACCGCCCACACCGTCCGTTCGCTGCGCACGGCCATGTACAGGCACTTGGCCTCCGGGAACACGCGGGTCGTGCGTCCGGCGTGCTTGCCGTTCTGGCGCACCCACTGCGCAGCCTTGCGCTCCGCTTCCAGGTCGATCCCCCCGAATCCGCCGTCCTGCTCGATGGCGCAGAGCGTGGGCGCGTCGAGGTCCGAATCATAGCACAGCACGCTGTGCTCCAACAACCGGCACAGCTGCTGCTGGACGACCTCCAGGATCGCCCGCTTTTCGTCCGCCTTTTGCAACAGCTGGCTGGTGGTCAGCAATACCTCCGTCTGGTAGGCCTTGTTTGCCGTCTGGATGGACTGGGCCTTGATGCGGCTGGTCAGCGAGCTGGACAGGAGCGCCGCCGTGAACATCACCGCGAAGGTGGCGAAGTAATCCGGGCTGGAGCGCAGCGAATAGTAGGGCTCGGTGAAGAAGAAGTTGAACACCAGCACCGAGAAGAACGAGGACAGCAGGCTGTAGATCGGGCCCGTGGTGACGAGGGCCACCGCCAGCACGCCGAGGATGTAGATCAGCACCACGTTGGTGATGGCCAGCCCGATGGCCGTGAACAGGAAGCCCACGCCGGTGCAGATCGCCAGGATCAGCGCCGCCCTGGCCAGGTCGACGGTGGAGAAGCGCCCCTTTCGGAAGAACCGGCGACGCTGAAGCGGTTCGGCGTCGACGGTCAGCTGGTTCGGCACGATGATGATCTCCACGTTTGGGGCCAGCTCGTTGAGCCGCGACATCAGCGTCTCCTTCGGCGCGAACAGGCGCTTGTGCTCCGGGCTCTTGCCCAACACGATCTTTGTGATCCCGCTGACCCGCGCATACTCGGCAATGGCCGTGGCGGGGTCGTCGCCGTAGATCGTGGTCAGCAGCGCGCCGTGGCGCTCCGCAAGGGACAGGTGGTCGTGCACCGCCCGGGCGCGGGCTTCGTCGTAAAGCTCCGTGTCCTCCACGTAGAGCGCGATCAGCTCCGCGTCCATCGCGCCCGCGAGCGCCGCCGCGCGGCGAATCACGTCCGCGTTGGTGGGCGAAGCGGAAACGCACACCAATATCCGCTCGTGTTCCGACATGCGCCTCCCCCTCAGTTTGCCGTTATTCCACGTATTATATCACATATTCCATAAAAGGGAAGATAAAAAAACAGGCGACGCATTAAGGCGGCATAAAGACGAAGCGCGCTTTATGCCGTCTTAATGCGTCATATACAGCCTTAATGGCGTGTTCATGGCCCGGATGATACAATAACCTCCATAAAAAACGCGGGAGGCATCCATGAAAAACATACTGTTGATCGGCCTGGGCCGGTTCGGACGCCACATGGCCCAGAAGCTTCACGACCTGAACCACCAGGTGCTCGCCATCGACAAGGACGAACGCCGGGTGCAGGACGCCATGGCCTACGTCACAAACGCCGAGATCGGCGATGCCACCGACCCCACGCTGATCGACGCGCTCGGGGTGGAGGAGTTCGACCTGTGCGTCGTCACCATGGGCCACGATCTGCAGGCTTCGCTGGAAATCACTTCGCTTTTGAAAAAGCGGGGCGCGCCCTTCGTGCTGGCGCGCGTCGCCCGCGACGCACACGCCCAGTTTCTGCTTGCCTGTGGCGCGGACGAGGTGATCTATCCCGAAAAGCAGACGGCCATCTGGGCCGCCGTGCGCTACAGCGGCAATCACATCTTCGATTTCATTCGCCTCTCGCCGGAATACGCGATCTACGAAACCGGAATTCCCGACAGCTGGATCGGGCACACCGTGGTCGACCTGGCAGTTCGTCAGAAATACCGCCTGAACATACTCGCCATCCGCAGAAATGGCCAGGTGATGCCGATGCCGGGCCCTTCCCATCAGTTTTGCCGGGATGAGCGCATCATCCTGTTGGGCGAAGAGAAGGACGTGCAGAAGTTCCTGCGGTTCTGACGCAAAAGGAGGCCCCCGCACATGACAGACATCCTGTTGGCGCTTGCCTTTGGAATATCCATTTTGATCGGCTTTTGGATGGTGTCGCGACTGGACCGTTTCTGGGATAAGTGGAAAGGCGGCGGCAAAGACATAAAATGACTTTAATTCGACTTTGGTATTTAATATAATTCGTAAATATATCAGAAGTGTAGAGATATTATGTATAATCGGCAGATTTATTGCCTCCCGAGTTTTTGGGGTGCTATAATTTTATTATAACAATCGCATACGGCAGGGAGGAAACCACAAATGAAGAAAATCATTGTTACTGTACTGGCTGTTTCGCTGCTTCTGGCCATGTTCTGCGCCCAGGCGCTGGCCAGCCATGGCGACATCACCGTCAGGGCGGCGAAGCTCTACGCGGATTCCGCAATGACGGAATATGTGGGCACGGTTCCGGCCTACACCGCGCTGGTCGTGCGCGCCAACGAATCCTATACCGACGTCTATTACAACGGCAAAGTGTACTACACGAAGGGCTCCAACCTGCTGAACAAGTCCAGGCTGGGCGATTACCTCGCCACCCTGGGCAGGGGCACGAAGGTCTATCAGCGCGCCGACAGCGACGCCAACAGCTATACGCTGAAGAAGAGCGGCCCGGTGCAGATCTGCGCGGTCAATGGCGACTGGGCGCTGGTTCAGACCCTGGGCGAGCGCGGGCTGTACGCCTTCGTGAAGATCGATAAGCTGAAGAACATCACCAGGTTCTGATGGGCCAATATGCGCCAAGAGGGAAGCGCTCCGGGAAGGGGCGCTTCCCTCTTTCGCGCACATGGAGTTTGTCGACATTGAAGCCAAGGCGTAAAAAAATTAATACAATTGCAAAGCCGATACCAATCGACAGGGTCTTGTGATATAATGTATCCGGAGTGATATCCCCTGGAAAGGAGCGAAAGCAGATGAGAACAAAGCTGTTTTGCCTGACGCTGTGCCTGGCGCTGTCGGTGCTTCCCTTCGCCCTGGGCGAGGCGGCGGACGCTGGGCAGATGCGCAGGCTGCGCCTGGGCAGTTCGATTTACACCATTGAGATCGACGGGAGCTTCCAGTACGGGCCGGTGACGGAGGCGGACGTGGCACAGGGCCAGGTGGCCTACCTGTACAGCGACGCGCTGGCCGTGGATTTTGACATCTACCAGCCGGGCGCGGCCGACGGACAGCCGTCGCTGGCGGAATACGTGGCCGGGGAGGCCGCAGCCTGGGGCGACGCCGACGGGGTCGTGACGGACGGCGAGATCAACGGCATCCCGGTGGGTTGGTATTATCGGGTGGAGTCCTGGAACGGCGTGGAATACCCGACCGTCACCTATGTGCTGGACGACGGCGAGGGCTTCGTCGAGGTCGTGTTCTGGCTGGACGGCGAGGACGCCGAGGCCGTGGCCCGGGGCATGATCGACACCCTGGCCGTGGACAACCTGGCCCCGGTGCGGCTGGGCACCTCTCCCTATTACCTGTTTTGCAGCGCCAGCTTTCGCGAGGGCGGCATGACCAGCGCGGACGTGGCCGAGGGCCAGGTGGGCTATTGGCTCAGCGACGAGACGCTGCTGGACTTCGACGTCTACCAGCACGGCAAGGCGGGCCTGCCGGAGCGCCTTGCGGACTACGTGGCCGGGGAGGCCGCCGCGTACCACGCCGACGCGTTTGAGACGGACGCGGAGGTCAACGGCATCCCGGTGGGCTGGTACCGCTCCGTGGGGAGCTGGGAGGGCGAGGACTACGAGACCCTCACCTGCGTGCTGGACGCCGGCGACAATTACGTCACGGTCGTGTTCTGGCTGGACGGCCTGACCGCCGGGGCGGAGGCCGACGCCATCCTCCATTCCCTCTGGAGGGACGACGCGCCCGAGGAGGCCGATGGGACGCCCGGCGAAGGCGACGGGGCGGCTCAGGCCACCCGGACGCTGCGGCTGGGCAGCTCGCCGTTCACCCTCACGGTGCCCGCCGGCTTTGTGGAGGGCGAGATGACCCAGGAGGACATCGAGGACGACCAGGTGGCCTACTGGTACAGCAACGACACCCTGCTGGACTTCGACGTCTACCAGTTCAGCAAGGACGGCTATCCCGACGCGCTGGCCGTCTACGTGGAGGACGAGACCAGCGGCTACAACGAGGTCACGGACCTGGTGAAGGACGGCGAGGTCAACGGCATTCCCGCCGCCTGGTACCGCACCGTCGAGGAATACCAGGACGTGGCGTTCAACACCCTCACCTACATACTGGACGGCGGGAACGAATACGTCGAGGTGGTCTTCTGGCTGGACGGCGACAACGCCGACGCCGAGGCCGACGCCATCATCCACACCCTGAGCCGGGACGACGGCGACGGGGAGGGCGCGGTGCTGGTCGAGGCCCAGGAGGAGACCACCACGGCCCGGCGCACCGGCGCGGAGGACTCCGGGGCGGAGGCCGGGGAAGCGCTGACGGAAGAGCCGGCCGGGGCGGACGCGCCGGAGGACGGTACCGACGCGATCGACGCCGTGACGGACGAGGCCGGCGAATGACGGCTTGTTGGGAACGACCCCACAGGAGGAGAGAGACATGAAAAAGACTGTGTTGATGCTCGTCGCCGTCGCGCTGCTGGCGGCGCTGGGCGCGGGCGCTTTGGCTGCGGGCTGGACCGAGTACGTCAACAGGGACGGCGCGAAGGTCTATGCCGATTACACCACCGATTCCAAGGTCATCGCCACCCTCAACAAGGGCGACAAGGTGACCGTGCTGGACGTGGTGGACATGCGGGGCAAGTGGAACGAGGTCTCCATCAAGGTGAAGGGAAAGAAGAAGACCGGGTTCATGCTCAGCAAGTACCTGGACGAGAATCCCCCCTGCACCCACAAGTGGGGCAAGTGGAAGGTCGTCCGCGAGGCCACCTGCCAGAAGACGGGCCTGCGCCAGCGCAAGTGCTCCAGGTGCGGCGCGGTGGAGGAGGGTACGCTGCCAAAGACCGAGCATACCTACGGCAGGTGGAAGGTGACCAGGGAGCCCACCTGCACCAAGGAGGGCCAGCGGACCCGCACCTGCACCGTATGCGGCCACAAGCAGACCCAGACCATTGAAAAGGAGCCCCACGATTGGGGCAAGTGGAACGTCACGAAGGAGCCCACCTGTACCGCCAAGGGCAGCCGCACCCGCAAGTGCAGGGTCTGCGGCCGCAAGGAGGAGCAGGTGCTGGACAAGCTGCCCCACGACTTTGGCTCGTGGAAGGTGGAGAAAAAGGCCACCTGCACCGCCAAGGGCCTGCGCAGCCGCACCTGCCGGGACTGCAAATACAAGGAGGAGCAGTCCGTGGCCATGCTGCCCCACGAATACAGCTGGGAGATCGTTACAGAGGCCACCGATCATTCCGCCGGCACCCGCCGGCAGGTGTGCAAGGTGTGCGGCCACGCCGAGCGCGCGGTTTCCTACGATCCCGAGGGCACGCTGCGCCGGGGCGCGAAGGGCAGCGCCGTGCGCGAGGTCCAGCAGCTGCTCGCAGACCAGGGCTACCTGACCCCCAACGGCGTGGACGGCATCTTCGGCGGCGGCATGGAGCGGGCCGTCATGCAGTTCCAGATGGATCAGAACCTCAATCCCGACGGCGTGGCCTGGCCCCAGACCATCCAGCGCCTGAACCACGACTTCGGGCCCTGGACCGTCACCGTACCGCTGACCCGGGAAGCCGACGGCGAGCGGATGCGCGTGTGCAAGGACTGCGGCTATGAGCAGATCGAGGCCATCGACGCCGGCGCCATCCGGACCCGGAGCCGGGGCGAAAACGTGCGCACCATCCAGAAGCTGCTGGGCGATATGGGCTACAACCCCGGCGCCTACGACGGCATCTACGGCGCGAAGCTGGACGTCGCCTATGCGGGCTTCGCCACCGACCACGGCGTGGACTTCCAGCCCGGCAGCCTGTGGCCCGCCCAGGTGGACGCGCTGGTCAACGGCTGGATGGCCGAGCAGAGCGAAGGCAGCTGGAAGGGCGCGGGTGTCGCGGGCGCGCCGGTGGAGCTGGCGCTGACCGTCACCCCCGCCGATGGCGCGGAGGATGGCGACGGCACGGTGACCTACGATTGGCGCCTGGAGAACCTGGGCAGCCAGTCCTGCACCTTTGAGGCGCTGCTGCTCAGCTACGGCGACGCCCCGGATTTCCGCCGGGATACCCTGACCCTGGTCATCGACGGCGCGCAGCTGAGGCCCAACGGGAAGAGCAGCGCTTCCGGCAGCTTCACCGTGGCTTCCGACTGGGGCGAGGGCCAGCTGAACTTCTGCGCCCTGGCCGTGGTGGAGCGGACCGGCGACCTGTACGACAGCAATGTGGTGAAATACTGAACCGGGCGGTAGGTTCGTCCTTATACATGCGCGGGGCTGCAGTGGCGGCCCAGAGGCCGCCGCTACAGCCCCGCGCTGAGGATCGAACAGACGACCGGCAAACCCTTTCGGAGGTAAATGATGATGATAAAGAGAATCGTGACGGTCATGCTGGCTGTCGCGCTGCTGGCGGCCCTGGCGCTGCCGGCGGTGGCGGACGCCTTTACGCTGTATGTCACCAAGGACGGCGTGAAGGTGTACGCGAAGAAGGACACCGGCGCCAAGGTGTACAGGCGGCTGTCCAAGGGTGAGAAGCTGCTGATCGAGAAGAAGAGCGGCAATTGGTATGCCATACTGGTGCAGGACCCCTCCGGCGACGGTCAGACCCTGGGCTGGGTCCAGGCCAAGTACCTGAGCACCACCAAGCCCTCCAAGGAGAAGAAAAAGAAGGCTACCCAGGCCCCGAGGGCCACGGTGTCGCCCCAGAAGGAGATCGACCGGCTGCTGGACACCATGCGGGACGTGACGCCCTACGACGCCCGGGTGGTCACGAAGACCGAGCGGGGCACCGTAGCGCTGCGCCGCCAGCCCTCCACGGCCGGCCAGCAGATCCTGAGCCTGATGAACGGCTCGCCGCTGAGGGTGCTGGCCGAGGGCGAGGGCTGGTTCCGGGTTTCCGATCCGGCCAGCGGCCATACCGGCTACATGTCCAGCAAATACATCGTCAGGTCCACCGAGGTGGCCGACGACGGGGATGAGGACGGGTATGGGGACGACCGGGACGCGGCGGCGGAGGCCGTCGATGAAGCGGCGCGCGACGGGGGCCGCACGGTGGCGCCCATCGCCGTTGAGGTGGACGTGAACCACCTGCCCGACGGGGAATATCCCGTGGCCTTTGACCGGGGCGACGTGGCCCGCCTGGCCTCCGGCACCTACATGAACGCCGTGCACGTCTGCGCCATGGAGGTGTACGCCGATGGCGACATCGAGAACCTGGCCGAAGGGGACAGCGTCGTTGTCGCGGGCTCGGCCATTCCCGTTTCGACGGTGATCTCGGAGGGCAGCCTGGTGCAGATCAACGGCGGCACGGGCGCGGCGGACGGCTGTGACTTCATCCGGACGGCGGACGGCAACTGGCGCGTGAATGGCTTCGACGACCTGCCCACCTATACCGAGCTGGGCGTGACCACGCTGGTGGTGGACGAATCGGCGGTGTTCACCGACGCATCTGACATCGACAGCGACCCCGTCACCGCGCCTTACGACGGCATCGTCGAGGCCATGCAGGGCGCGGCCTTCGACGGCTTCTACGCCGACAACACCACCGTGACGATCCGTTCGGGCCGGGTAGTGCGCATCGACCGGGTGTTTGTGCCGTAAAAGAACCAAGGAA
Source organism: Clostridia bacterium (assembly GCA_017432405.1). Next base: position 15,192 of record JAFRJF010000178.1, read on the forward strand.
ATACCTTCTAATTTGTCCGATGGGCTTGACGTCCAGGCCTGTTAAGGGTTAAAATATACTTAATAGCATATTTGCAAAGGAGGACAAACCATGTTCGGAAGCAAGAAGATACAGGAGCTGGAAGACAGGGTTCGCGAGCTTACGGAGAGCCTGAGCCGGGCGCAGTCCGACAACGCCAGCCTGACCCAGCAGCTGGACACCGCCAGCAGCCGCATCCGCGAGATGGAGGCCCAGCTGAAGGACTTCGACCTTGAACGGGCCAGGGAGGAGGCCAAGGCTTCCCGGGCGGAGTTCGAGGGCCTGAAGGACCTCTACACCCGCAAGAACCGCGAGTTCGACGAGTACAAGGAGGAAGAAGAGCAGCGGTTTGCCCGCGACCAGGCGCTGCAGCGGCACAACCTCGAAAACGAGATCCGCGACAACCGCCAGGCCAACCAGGAATATGTCACCAGCACCGTCAAGACCTTCGGCGAAAGCTACAACTATTACCTGGGCCAGATCAAGGTGCTGCTGGACGCCCTGGGGAACGTGGCCACCCGCACCGGCGAGACGCTGTTCGCCGGCGGCAACGCCGACCTGCGCGCCAGCTTCGGCCATCAGATGCGCGACCTGCTGAAGTCCGGCGTGGACGCCTTCGCCGACGACGAGGAGGAGCTGGTGGTCGTGGCCGAGGAAGCCCCCGAGGCGGAGGAAGCGCCGGCGGAGACTGCCCCCGAAGCGGCTGAAGAAGTCGCCGGGGAAGCCGCCGAAGAGCCCCTGGAGGAGGCCAAGGCCCTGGACGAAGAGGCCGACATGATGTAAGCGACCTGGTATACCCTTACCTTTTGGAGAACACGCATGAGACACCATTTACGCTTGTCGGCGGCGGCGCTGGGCCTCGCGGCCCTGCTGCTGCTGCCGGCGGGGTCCGTCGGCGAGGTGGCGGAGGATAACGAAGAGATCGTCATCGAGGCGGATACGGAGGGCGTATTCGATCCCTCGGACCTGAGCGGGCTGGGCGCGCTGGACCTGGGCGACCTCGTGGAGGAGCTGGAGGTCCCGACCCCGGCGCCCACGAAGACGCTGAAGCCCACGAAGACCCCCAAGCCCACGAAGACGCCGGAGCCCCCGTGGCTCACCTCCCGCCATTACCCGAAGGACAAGGTCAACTTTGAGAACGAGATCTGGGACATACTGACCGGCAAGTGGGGCCTTGAGGACTTCCAGGCCGCGGGGCTGATGAGCAGCATACAGGCCGAGAGCAGCTTCTGCCCCTACAACGTGCAGGGCATGGGCGGCTCGGACGACCGGGGCGCGTACCTCTACGACGCCGGGGACAGCGTGGGCTTCGGCTTGTGCCAGTGGACGTCCTCGGGCCGAAAGGCCAACCTCCAGGGCTTCGCCGCCTCCCGTGGCAGCGCGGACCTGGTGTGGGACTTCGATACCCAGATGGCCTTTATGTACCGGGAGCTGGACATGAAGGCCCTCAAGGCCACGAAGACGCTGTACGAGGCGGCGGAGTGGACCGTGATGCGCTACGAGCGCCCCAACCAGCGCTATGCCAATTCCTGGCCCGGCACCCGCTACGAGAAGGGCCGGGCGATCTACAGGCGCCACACTGGCAAGGCCTACGGGGAGCCGGCGCTGGAATTCTCGGTGAAGTACGGCAAAAACGACGCCCTTCAGGCCGGCGCGCTGGCGCTGGACGCCGAGGCCATGGGCAGCCTGACGGTGAGCAGCAACTACTACTGGCGGCTGACGCTGGCGGACGCCGACGAGATCGACGAAGCGCCGTGGCTGGCGGTGAAGGGCCCGTCCTTCTACTATCCCACCCTGACGGAGGACTGCGTCTGCGGCTATGCCGGCGAGAAGGCACTGGCGCTGTCCGTCGCCCGGCCCCTGGAGTCGGGGAAGGACTATCGCGCGACGCTGCGCTTTGAAATCTATCGGGGCAAGCACGAGGTCAGGACCGTGAAGATCACGGTGACCGGCCTGGAGGCGGAGAAAGCGGAGAAACAGAATACGGAGGAGGCGCGCTGATTAGCGCCTCTTTTTTTTCAGAGGGGGGAACTACTGATTTGTCGGGCTGACGCCAAGGCAATAGGGAATAGGGAATAGGCAATAGGAATGGCGGCTGCCGCGTACATATCGATATCGTGCGTGTCGTCCTAAGGGATTAACTACGTGTCTCAGCAGCGACATGTAGTTATTCCTTCAGAGCGGCGTCTGCGCTGCCGTTACAGGATTTTGGGGGATTCCGGGCTTCTCTTTCTTCGCGGGAACGTTACCTTTGTCTTCGATGCAACGTTCCCTGCGCGGCTTTTCCTATTGCCTATTGCCTATTCCCTATTGCCTATCCCCTTGACGTCAGCGCTACAAATCAGAAGTTCCCTGTCTGAACTGACGCAAAAAAAGAGGGATTGTACATTTCCTCACACACATGCTATAATAAGGACAGTGATCATATTCCGAAACCATCCACTCAAATACCGAAAGGGGATCGTCTGCTTTGAACAAGTACAGGGATTTCGACAACTACCTGAAGGAGTATCCGTCCACGGACGGGTATTTCGGGAAATACGGCGGCAACTACCTGGAGGACCCTGAGCTGATCAAGGCCTTTCAGGAATACGGGGAGGCCTATAACACGATCGCTCAGTCCGCGCAGTTCATCGCGGAGCTGCGGCGGATCCGCCGTGATTTCCAGGGGCGGCCGACGCCGGTCTACCACTGTCAGAACCTTTCCAATCTGCTTGGCAGGACGCAGATCTACTTAAAGCGCGAGGACCTCAACCACACCGGTGCGCACAAGCTCAACCACTGCATGGGAGAGGGCCTTCTGGCCAAATACATGGGCAAGAAAAAGCTCATCGCGGAGACAGGCGCCGGACAGCACGGCGTGGCACTCGCCACCGCCGCCGCCTATTTCGGACTGGAGTGCGACATCTATATGGGCGAAGTGGATATCGCCAAACAGGCGCCGAACGTGACCCGCATGAAGATGCTGGGCGCCAATGTCATCCCCGTCAGCTGCGGCCTCAAAACGCTCAAGGACGCGGTCGATGCCACCATTATGGCCTACTCCGAGGAATACAGGGACGCCGTCTACTGCATCGGCACCGCCGCAGGTCCTCAGCCCGTCCCGCTGCTGGTACGCGATTTCCAGTTCTGCAGCGGGGAGGAGGCCAGGGCCCAGTTTCTGGACCAGACCGGCCATCTGCCGGACCAGGTCGCTGCCTGTGTGGGCGGCGGCTCCAA
>JAFRJF010000179.1 GCA_017432405.1 Clostridia bacterium
CTCAAGGGCGCGGCGCAAAGCAAGTATGAAGAGCTGTGGCAGATACTCTACCAGAGAATGAAACAGAGCAGTGAAGAGGTATCCGAGGAGGACGTCACATCCATCATGGAGTCGGAGGGCTATACCGTCGAGGCGATCTACGACGAGTATGTGGTATCGGAGCGCAACCACCGCGCCGTAGAGCTGTTTTGCCCGGAAGTTACGATCTCCCGGGAACAGGTGGACGCCTACTACGAGGAGCGGTTTGTCGCTCCGGAGCGGGAGCGGTATCAGGACCATGTGGCGCTGTTTGAGGAGGAGATCGTTGCGACAAACAGCGAATCCTTCTATATTCCAGAGGGCTACCGCTACATCCGGCAGATCACGCTGGACTATCCCAAGGAGGCGACCCAGGGCGCAAAGGCGCAGGAGAAGAAGCTGACCAACGCCATGACCGCCGTGGCCACGGCCTTTCAGAAGCTGGCCACAGAGGCCACTCAGGTGGAAGACCTGAATGATCTGCGCGAGGCGCGCGCGGCGTATGACAAGGCGAACGAGGCTGCTGCCGCATGCCGGGAGGCATGGCTTACAAAGCTGCAGGAAAAGGCCGAACCCCTGCTGCGGGAAACCTTTGACGCCATAGAAGAGCGCTTTGCGGTGGGCATCGACTTCAAATCGCTGATCGAGGATTACAGCACGGACAAGACCGCCCAAAACCTCACCGGGAATGGCTACCTTTTCCACCCCGACTCCCAGACCTGGCCGGACGCCTTCAAGGCGGCGGCTATGGCTCTCGAAAATCCGGGAGAGATCAGCAAGCCCGTGTATTCCGAGACCGGTATCCACATTCTCTACTACGCCGGCGACGCGCCGGCGGGGGATCATGTGCTGACGGACGAGGAACGCGAACAGCTGAACGCCACCGTTTTGCAATACTACCAGAGCGAGAAGCTGATGGAGCTGTGCGACACCTGGAAACGAAATTACGACATCGAGAAGCATCCCGAGCTGCTGGCGGAGTGACGCGACCAACTGACCGAAGCAGGCGCGGGGATCGACCGCGACGACGCACCAAAGGTGGAGGTACACAGGTATGAAGAAATGGCTTTCGACATTGCTCCTGATCGTTTTGCTTTCCCAGACGCTGCCTATGAACGCGCTGGCGGCCATCGGCCATGAGCTGACCGCGGCGGAGCTGGCGGCCGCCTATACGCTGACGGGCCTGAACAGCGACGTCACCGGGCTCCAGCGCAACGCCGTCTATCACAAGGGCATGCAGCCCAACGCCACGTGGAACGCCATGCAAGTGTCGGATTGGCTGGACGATGTGCTGAGCACCAACCTGTTCAACGTGGAGGATATGCTCTCACGCGCGTCGGTGGCGATGGCGAAGCTGCAAAAGAGTAATCCGGATGCTTACAAAAGGCTCAACGGCGGCGAACCGAAATACAGGGAAACCTTCAGCAAACTCAAGCAGATGTATCGCGAGGCCGAGGCGATTCGGGAGGAGATGCGCTATTACAAGGACGCCCTCGAGGAGCGGGCGAACCTCATCGCCGAGATGGGCCGCCAGCTGGAGGAGGAGGGCGGCGGCATGTTCTCCTCCAAGCGCATAAGGCTGTCTGCGAAGATCGAGACCGCGGCGGCGGAGCTGGACGACGCCCGCAGGGAGGTTGCCCAGAAGGCGGACGGGTGGACGGCAAGCATTGATGAATGGACGTCAAGACTGGGCCTGCTGACCGAGGGCGCCGCCGAAGGTGAAAGACCCACCTGGTTTCAGGAACTGTACGGCTATGACGACAGCGCGGCGGAAAACTCTGCGCCGGTGGTGGCTGTCAGCGCCTCGAATAGCCGCATGGGCAAGCTGTCCTCCGGCGCCAGCGTGCTGGCTGCCAACGCTGCAAAGGCCAAGACCTATGTCCTCAGCGAGAACGAGATTGCCATTGAGCTGGTGACGGGCAAGGGCGACGAGGCGGTGCCGGTGGAGGGCGTCAAGGTGACGCTCAGGGATGTGCGGGATACGTATGCCAAGGATATCGTCAGAACCACCGACGCGAAAGGCCGCATAATACTTTTGAGCAACGAATTCATCGCGGACGACCATAAAAATATCCACCTCAGGATCGACGTGGACGGCGAGGCCAAGGGCTACCGCAGCTTCGGCATCGAGGAATGCCGGATCAGGATGGGCCAGAGCTACAAGGGCACGCTTGTGCCTCTGAAGGACGATCAGCCCTATATCTATTCCGCCTCCTTCCACAGCTACGACATCATGTGGCAGGACTTTGAAATGCTCTATTCCGAACTGAACGACCTCGATTTTGAGATCAAGGTCCAGACCAAGAATCCCGGCAACGACGGCCTGACGCCCGACCTGCGCTTCGGCTACTGGAAGAAGGACGGGAAAATTCGAAAAGAATGGAATTACACGAAGCACATCGTCAAGCCCACTTCCCGCGACGGCAACAGCTTTGTATTCCGTGGCAAATGGAAGCAGGATTTGGTTCCTTTTGTCAACAAAGATCAGAAGAACTACTTCACCTTTGACAGCGAAGACAGCGCCGACGCGCGCATCAATACCCATTTGATTTCCGTGAAGAGCGCCGTGGAAGAGCCGATCGAGAAGGGCACCCTGGCTTTCGTGAATGTCATGGGCGAGGGTCTGAGCTTCAAGGGTACCATTCCCGGCGTAAAGCTTGACGTCAAACTGGATCTGCCCGTTTCACAGTATGCGCCGAAGGTCACGATCGATCCGGCGGGCTATGTCACCCTCGTCGTGGGCAGCCCCGTATTTCAGGACAAGCTGAAGGGAAGCAAACTCAACTGGAAGAACGCCGAGCTAAAGCAGTTCAAGGACGAACAGAAAGCGGTCGAAACGGATTCGGCTCTGGCCAACTACTTTCTCAAGCAAGGCGTGGCTTACGACTATTACACGAAGCGGAACCCCTCCGTCCTGATGGAGTCCAAGATCGAGATCGGCGTGTTCATATTGCTCAGCGGCCGCTGGGTCCTGGACAACCAGGTGGAGGATGTCAAGACCACGACCATTTCCTACCGAGGCGGCACCGGCATGCTGCTGAAGTACAGCTTCAGCTGGACGGCGCGCTGGACCTTGGGCCCCGTACCTATGTACCTCACCTTTACTATCGCCATCTCGGCAGGCTTCCAGATCAACTATGAATTGTCCTTCTGCTGGGTCAATGGAGGGTTTCAGAACTGGAGCCTGAAGCCGATCAGGGACATCACCATTACGCTCGGCGTGTCCTTCACTGTCATATTTGGCGTAGGTGTCAAGGGCTTCCTGGAGGTATGGGTGCGCTTTGTGGCGGGCATCAATTTCCGATTGCATCTGGCCATCCTCAGCCAAGAGAAGAGCACGCTGTCGGGCGATTATTTCCTGAACCTCACAGTGGGGGTCACCTCATTATTTCTCACGCTTTCCAAAGACTTTTGGAAATACGCCGATAAGCTGTTCGACCCGGTACCGGTGAGCAACGCGGCGCCGCCGCTGCAGCAGTATGCCCTTGCCAATGCCGCAACTGAAGAGGAGAAGGCGGCCACCCAGGAGCCCATGAGCTATCCGGGCCTCGTGCCCACGGCGACGAAGATCCAGTTGGGCGGCTCTGACCAGCGGGCGAGGACACGGGTGGCCGTGGTCGGCGGGCAGACCTATCTGTTCCACCTGGCCAACGTCACCGGCAAGGACAAGAAGACGCATACGCGCCTGAACTGGGTCAACGCCGGGAACAACGGCAAAAAGGGCTCGACCCAGACGGCCATCGACGCCTGGAACACGGGGCTCAACGGCCGGACCGACTATGCCTTTGACGTAGTTGCCGCCGACGGATATGTGTTCGCGCTCGTGGCCTGCGCCGCCGAGTTTGACGAAAACGCCAACCCGAAGCCCAATACCGGCATCGAGAACGGCAAGGCGTGTAACCAGACATTCTACCTGCTGATGCTCAAGCCGGACGGCAAGGGCAACCTGACCGCCACGCTGGACAAGGGCTATTACCTGACCGGCATCCCGGAGGAGACTAAAGAACTCGGCCCTACGGGCAAGAAGGAGCTTGTGAACCACGTGCTGCTGACGGCGGACCCCGTGGGCAAGTACGTGCCATCCCGCGATGATACCTGGTCGGATCAGACCGTCTGGAATTACTACGATTCCATCGACGATCCCGAGATCACCTGGGCCAGGGCGTTCTCCGAAAAGGGCACCTGCCTGGGCATCGAGTTCTTCGGCACCTTCGGCCGCGTTGTATACTCTGAGGACGAGACGCCCTACGGCATGACCTCCTTCGAGTTCATCCGGGGCGTGGAGGGCGTCAGGTGCTTCACCGATAAATACGTCGAGAGCGGCATGGGCGGGGACTACGTTCGCACCGAGGCGCGCGGCGCCATGCGCTGCTCCAACACCCGGCCGAAGGTCCTTGACAGGGGCGCGGACCGGCGCTTCAGTCCCTCCTTCCTGGCGCTGAGCCAGCCGAAGGACGGCGGCGACGGCGACAGGGCGATCGAGCTGTTCGACTTTGAGATGAACGGCGTCTCTCATTACGACGGCCGGCAGACCGTCGTGCTGGAAAAGGGCGACATCGAGCATTTTGAGATGGCGCAGACCGCCGTGGACGGGGACGGCACGAACGTGCGGCGCATGGTGTTCTATAGCGCAAAGGAAACCAGCGAAGACGGCGCGGTCCAGAGCCGGCTGTACGGGCTGTACATCGAGCCGTTCCAGCGGGACGGCAGGAACCTGACCTTTGACGTCACCAAATACACCTATGACCTGACCATACCCGCGGGGGGCCAGTTCAGGCTGGCCTATATCGGCGATGTGCCCTATCTCTACTGGGTCACCACCGCGCCGCGGGAGAAGGAAAGCGACCCCGACGTGTACCGCATCATGGCCTCGGCCTACGACATGTCCACCAACACCATGACAGCCCCGGCGGTGTACGCGGAATTCACGCTGCCACAATATCAATTTAAACGCAAGATCAAGGGAAGCACATACAGCATGCCCCTGAACATGGTGCCGCAGTACTGCATACTGACCGGTACGGGCACGGCCTATCTCAGCGCCGTGGCGGACACCACCCCTGTGAGGGATTATATTGATAAACACAATGCGCCCGAGGAGCTTATGCCCGCGGTGCCGCCGGTGGAGCTGTACAGCTTCCCGGTACAGATGAAGCCGCTGTTGGAGCTGAAGGACCTGATCTTCGGGGATACCACGGTGTGCAGGGGCGAATTTGAGGACGTTACGGTCGTGCTGATGAACGCGGGCAACATGGGCGTCGCCAACTTCGACCTGGAGCTGTTTACCCTGAAAAACGCTAAGGTGAAGGTTTGGGAGACGCTCCATGCCGATTGCCTCCATCCCGAGAAGAGCACGCTGACCATGGCGGGGAGCAAGGAGCCGGAGGAGATACCCGACTATGCCCCGGCGATCTACCGCAACAGCGATTACGACTTTACGCCGCGGCAGCGCGACTGGGTGCTGGATGAGACAAAACGGCAATTCCACGTCACCGTCGGTTCCCGCGTGGAGCTGGCCTCCGTGGACACGCTGGATTCCCAGACCCAGTTCATAAAGACCGACATGATGATGCCGGGCGCGCTGGCCAGCTTCAAGGGCACGCTGAAGATTCCGGAAAGCTGGAGCGGTGAAACGACCCTGTACCTGCGGGTATCGAAGCTTTCCACATATTCCAACTGGGTCAGGGCCATGGCCAACGCCGCCGGAGCAAAGGCCAGCGGCATCGCGGCGAACGCGGCGGCGCCCGAGGAAATGACCTGGGCGCTGGATGAATCCAGCGGAAAGATGGTGCTTCAGGCGAATACACTTCAATCCAACGGGGCCGCCGCCAACGCGGTTCGCTCGGGCATCATCGCCAATGCCGTGGAGGCCTCCGGGGATATCGCCCTGATGGTCGCCGATCAGGACATTGATGTGGACCACCGCGTCTATAGCGACAGCGAGGGCAACGACATGCTGGACATCATCATTTCAAACTACACGGCCACCGAGGACAGCTTCAAGCTAACCTGCGCGGTGTATTTGGACCGGGAGGAAGAGCCGTACTACGTCAACCTGCCCTATTACGCCAAAGGGCTGGCCGACCGCCGGACCCACACCATCACGATGCCGGTCAACGCGCTGGTAGCCGATTCCGACGCGCACTATCAGGCCCAGGTGGTCATTTCCGCCGTGGACCGCAACGAGTGCGCCATCGCGAACAACGAGTTCACGGTCTACCTGGGCGGCGGCGGACTGCATATCATCGAGCAGCCCCAGAGCCAGACGGTGCAGGAGGGCGAGGACGTGTCCATCTCCGTGGAGGTTGGTGGCGGCGTTAAACCCTACACCTACCAGTGGCAGGTTTGGGATGAAAAGCATCAGAAGTGGGTGGACCTGCCCGGCTTCACAGAGCCGACTTTGAGCCGAAAGGACATTGAAAAGAAATGGGACGGCTGCCGGTTCCGCTGCGTCATCACGGACGCCGACGGCAATCAGGTCATCACCCAGGAGGTCACGCTGACCGTGCGCGACAGGGTGCCTACCGGCGACAGCAGCAACCTGCCGCTGTACCTTGCCGTGGCGTTGGCCGCGCTGATCCTGCTCTGGGTCGTTCGCAGGCGAATGAGAGGGACATGTTGACGAATGCTTCCGATATGGAAGGACAATCCATTGAATCATATTGAGGAGGAAAGATTCATGAAGAGATGGCTTTTGACAATGTTGCTGGTTCTGGCGTTGGCGACGACAGGGTTCTGCATGGCGGAAGCGCCTTCAGCTGAACCGGGCGACGCTGCTTCGGCCCAGGATGCCGCGCAGGCGGATGACCCGGCGCTTCAACTGCCGGACGGCGTGGTTCCGGTCACATGGGAGGTTTCCGCCGATCACCTGATGATCGAGGGCGAGGAGGCCCGGGCGCTGTATGAGCGCATCGTTTCGGGGGACTATCCCTCCATGGAGGAGCTCAGGGCCGATCCGGTGGTGGCCCAGCTGGACGCGCTGTCCGCTTACTACAAGGCGCTGTACGGCAACACCGCCGATATCGACACGCCCGAACGGAACGCCATGCGAAAGGAAATCATCGAATGGTTCCTGACCCTGGGTTCAGCCCGCACGGATCATCTCGACGAGAATGGGTATCCGGTGTATGTCTACGACGGGCCTTTGAAGTGGGATTATCAGATGGAGCTGGTTCTTGGCCTGCCGGCATCCGGGAAATCCACCCGCATCGTCGATCCCGACAGCGAGGCCATGGGCGCGTTCATACTGGATCCCGATGTCATCAAGGCCGAGCTGCCTGAGTACAAGGAGAGCCACGCCGCAGGGGCAGACGCGATCCACTTTGAAGGCATGGACATGTTTTACGATGCGATCAAGAGCTTTACCGAAGGGGACATGAAGGGCGTGAATGTCATCCTGCCGCTTGTATCCTCGGATTTGGAAGACCTGTTTGATACCTATATCCATCCCTTCGAGGCAGCGGGCTACAACGTCAAGGTGAAATTCCGTGAGGCGGAGCCCAATGCCGCCGCCGCCAGAGTGGTCATGCGCGAGCTTCGGGGCGGCCAGCTGATCAACAGCGCAGTGGCCTTCTCATATGATTATGGCCCCGAAGAGGTCTACAACGAGCTTGCGACCATGATCAATTCCAAAGGCGAAACCTACGGCTACGACGTGGAGGAGGCATTGTCGCCCGCGGCATAAAAGGATCTGCCCCTTATTCGATGCCGCCAGAATCAATGTAGCCGAGGAAATCATCCAAATGGACTTTGGCGATGAGGGGATATTCCTCCCGATTGGCGAGGATATCGTTGGAGTGTTCGACGATGAAATCGGTGATGGGTTAGAG
>JAFRJF010000180.1 GCA_017432405.1 Clostridia bacterium
AGGTCGTTCTCGTGGGAGGAGGCGCGCACACCAACGATACCGCAGGCGGACCGACCTCTTCCGACCCGCTGCGCGGCCCACCTTCCCCTGAACCGCGCCCTTCGGTCGCTGGGGCAGGCTGTGGGGAGCGCCGCTGTTCTCCCTAACCCCTAAAACCTAACCCCTAACCCCTCAAATTCTGATTTGTCGCAGCGCGACAAATCAGTATTTGTCACTCCACAAAATTCTCGTTGATAACTTCCCGCGCCACCCTGCCGTGCTCCAGGACGATGGTGCGCTGGGCGGCTTCGGCGACCTCGGGGTCGTGGGTGACGACGATCAGGGTCGTGCCCTCCCGGTGCAGCTGGCGGAACAGGTCCAGCACGATGTTCTCGTTGGCCTCGTCCAGGTTGCCGGTGGGTTCGTCGGCCAGGATCAGCTCGGGGTGGTTGATCAGGGCCCGGGCCACGCACACGCGCTGCTGCTCGCCGCCGGAGAGCTGGCTGGGCAGGTGGCGCGCCCGCTCCCGCAGGCCCACGCGGCCCAGGGCCTCGAGGGCTTCTTCCTCGTCGGGCATCGAGTGGTAATACTGGCTGACCATCACGTTCTCCACGGCGGTCAGGTAGCCCACCATGTGGAACTGCTGGAAGATCAGGCCGATCTTGTCCCGGCGGATGTCGGTCAGGTGCTTGCTGGACTCCTTGGAGATGTCCACGTCGTCCAGCAGCACCTCGCCCTTGGTGGGCTTGTCCATGCAGCCGATGATGTTCATCATCGTGCTCTTGCCGGAGCCGGAGGGGCCCATGATGGCCACCCACTCGCCCTTGTCCACGTGCAGGCTGACGTTGTCCAGCGCCTTCAGCTCGCCGTATATCTTGGAAACGTTCTTCAGTTCAAGAAGCGCCATGTCTTATTCTCCTTTCAAAACGATGGCCGGATCGATGGCCACGGCCCGCTTGATGGGCATCAGGCAGCTCACCGCCGCGATGATCACCGAGACGAGCACCGTCACCGGCAGCAGCAGCGGCTGGAACGTGATGGAGGAACCGAACACGTTCACGCTGACCACCTGGGCGAACACGAAGCCCAGTATGGCCCCCAGCACGCCGCCCAGTATGCCCAGGAACACGCCCTCGCCCAGGAATTCCACCCGGATCGAGCCGTCCGACGCGCCCAGGGCCTTGCGCAGGCCGATCTCCCGGCGGCGCTCGGAGACCACCGCCATCATCGTGGTGGACACGCAGATCATCGTCAGCAGCAGCACCACCACGGTCACCAGGAACACCAGCGCCTGGAGCTTGCCCAGCACCGCCGTCTCCGACTTGGTGACCCGCTTCACCAGCCGTGCCTTCACGCCCTCGCCGCTTTGGGTGATGGCCTCGGCGTAGGCGTTCAGCTGCGCCTCCTCGGCGGAGACGCTCAGCTCGGCCACGTCCAGCTTATCCTCGCCGGTGAGGGCCTCCATGTCCTCCGTGGACATGAACACGTAGCCCTCCTCCTCGCCGCCGGTGGTCAGTATGCCGGTGACGGTGTAGCGCACCGTGTTGGGCTTCGACGCGGCGGTGGCCTGGCGGGCGCCGTTCAGCGCTTCCACCACGGCTGTGGAGGTGACCGTCGCGCCGGTGAGGGCGTCGACGTCCTTCCCCAGCTCGACAGGCAATCCCTTGCCGATGAACTGCGCGGCGAATTCCGGCTCGGTCTGGGTCCGACCGCCGAACTCCGCCGTCTGGGTGGAGGCGTCGATGGTCAGTTCCTTGATCTTCGCCTCGTCGTCCAGCACCGCGGTCACGGAGACCGCGCCGCCGCTCCAGCCCTCGGCGCTGCCGGTCAGGGTCGCGCCGGGCACCCGATCCGACGCGGCGTCGCCGCCGCTCGCCTTGGCCGTGGGCTGCCAGGTCAGCTCCATGTCGGAGCCCACCTTCACGCCGATGGTCTCAGCGATCTCCTTGCCCACCAGCACCTCGCGGCCCTTCTCCGGGTAACTGCCCTCCACGCTGAAATAGGGACTGGTCTTGAGCACCTGGGAAAAGTCGGTGCCCGCGGTGGTGAAGGACTGCTGGCGGCTGGTCATGTCCAGCCGGACATAGCGGTAGGGCGCCGCGCCCACCAGCGCCTCCTCGGGAAACTGGGTCAGCACCCGGGCCAGCTTTTCGCTGTCCAGCGTCTTGCCGTCCCCGGGCATCAGCAGCATGTTCGCGCCATAGGAGCGCATCTGCGCGCGCATCTGCCGGGGAACGTCGTAGTAGATCGTCACCATGCCCGCCAGAATCGTGGCCCCGATGCCGATGGACAGCAGCGCGATCAGCATCCTGGACCGCCGCCGCAGCAGCGAGGCGGTGATCATCCTTAAAAACATCCGTCGTTTCGTCATATCAGTGTCCTCCGTGCAGCACTTCCGCCGGCCTCAGTCTGAGCACCATGCGTATCGCGGGCAGGCTGCCGGCGATGGTCACCAGGGCGATCAGGCCCGCCACGATGGGAATCACGCGGGTGTCCATGTCGATGGCCGATCCGAAAACGCTGTGGCCGATCAACTGGGCGAAGCCGAAGCCCATGAAGTAGCCGGCGGCGAAGCCCACCAGCGCCGTGATCAGTATCTCGGTCATCACCACGCCGGTGATGGAACGGTCCTTCGCGCCGATGGCCTTCAAAAGGCCGATCTCCTGGGCGCGCTCCATGACGGAGGCGGTCACCAGGTTCGATATGCCCAGCGCCGAGCCGATCAGGCTCAGGGCCGTGATCAGTATCATCAGCAGCTTCGTCTTGTCCAGTATCGTGCCCTCGCTCTCGGCCACCTGGCGCACGGCAGAGGCCACGGAGCCTGTGATGACCTCCTGGATCTGGTAGCAGATGGCGCTGACGTAGGCCGTGCAGTACCAGGTCTCGTAGTCCCGGCTGGTCAGCGCCGCGGGGTTGCGGGCCGCCCGGCGGGCCAGGTCGTTGTCGGGGGTGGTCAGGGCCGAGACCTCGATGGAGGCCACCTTGCCCTCCCGGTCGGTGAGCGCCTGCACCGCGTCCAGCGTGGCGAAGATCTGGTTGTCCTCGTCGCCGCCGGCGTCAAATATGCCCACGATCTCGGCGTCCATCTCGCCGTGAGTGCCGGTCAGGGGCACATGTTCCCCCACGGTCCAGCGCTTTTCCTCGGCCAGGGCAGTGCCGACCATGATCTCGTTGTTTGCATTGGCGTCGGCCTCGTTCAGCCAGCGCCCGTCGGTGATCTCCCACCAGGAGCGCATGCCGGCCACGCCCGCGTCCAGCTCCTCGCCGGTGGGCAGGGCCAGGTGATGGTTGAACCAGGTGCCCACCACCTGGACCTCGCTTCCGTCCTTCAGCGCCGCCCGGGTGTCCAGGAACGGGGTGAAGTCCACGATGTTGAAGGCCCAGAAGATGGTCTTCAGCTTGCCCAGCTCGTCCTCCCTCAGGTAGGCGGCGTTCAGGGCCTCGCCCTCGCCCACGTCGTAGATGTCCGACAGCAGCGAGGCGTCCTTGGGCTTCACGGTGATGTTCGCGCCGTAGTTCTTCAGCTCCTTGTTCACCTTCTCCTCGACACCCAGCACCACGTTCAGCATGCCGGTGGCCAGGGACGCGCCCAGGGCGATGGTGACGGCGATCAGCAGCATCTTGCCCTTCTGGTGGAACAGCACGCCGCGTATCATTCTGAACAGCATGTTTTTTCTGCTCCCTTCCCTCGTCTATTTGAATTCCCGCTCGCCGGCGATGATGTCGGACAGGGCGAACACCAGGTTGCCCTCGTCCACCTCGTAGCTCAGCGGTATGGGGTTGCAGCCGCCCTTGAAGCCGATGGTGTTGGTGTTCATCACCACGTCGCAGCGGCGGCACACCACCAGGCCGTTGCGCTCGTAGTAACCGGCGTTGCCGCAGACGTCACAGGCGTCCAGCCCCACGCCGTAGGCGGCGGAATTGGGCTTGCGCACCACGATCCAGCGCACGTTCACGTTGTTCTCGGTCGTGTACTCAAAGCGGTGCAGGTGGAAGTCGTTCACCGAATCCATGGGCACCAGTATCCGGTCCCCGTCCACGGTGTAGGTCTCCGGCGCGGACAGCTCGATCACCCGGGTATCGTAGTCCTTCACGACGGTCAGGCACACCGTAAACAGGATCAGGCCCGCAAAGGCCACGCAGGCCGTTCTGCGGTAGCTCCGGTTCCGCGCCCGCAGCTTGCGGTGCTGGGCGGGGTTGTCCCAGGGCTCGGTGACCTTCGTGTTCTGTATAAAGCAGATGATCAGGCTCGCCGCAGCCAGCAGGACGATCAGCCAGATGAACAGCATCGAATGATTGACCGTGATGCTCAGCCAGCCGCCGATCAGGCCGTGGCTCTCCTTCGAGTAGCGCACCGGCCATTTCAGCCACTTGGCCCGGGTGACCCACGGCGCGAAGAAGCGGCCCCCGCTGTAGAAGAAATTCACCAGCACGCCGCCGCACAGCAGCGCGGACAGGGTGCCCAGGGGCTTGATATGCAAAGCGCAGCGGTATAGCGTGCGCGAATAGACCAGAAGCAGCAATAGCGCCAGCAGCCAGCCCGCCAGGCGCGTCATGTAGTAGGCGGAGAGATAGCCCTCGCCCATCGTGTTGAAGTTGAAGGGATAGAGCATCACCCCCGGCAACGCATAGAAGATGTGCGCCGCCGACAGCCCCGCCCCGGACAGGCACAGCAGCGTGCCGCCCAGCCCGCGCCTGCCGTCCTCGCGCCTGCCGAGGATCAGGCACAGCACCACGAACAGCAGCGAGAATACCGATATAAAGGCGAAGATGTAGTGGTTCCAGTGGCTGGAAATGATCTTGTTGGTGGTGCCCTTCACCACGGCCAGCGCCGCGGAGGCCACGACGCCCACGCAGATGCCGGCAGCGCTGAAGCGCCGGCCATATCTGTCGTACAGCCTGCCCAGCAGCGCGTGGATCCAGGTGACCAGCGTCACGACCACAAACAGGTCCTGGATCACCGTCCAAAGGTATTTCAGCATTTTCATGCCTCCCGGAAGTCATTGGAAAGAAGTTAACTCGACCAAACTTTTTCTTAACAATGTTTCTTAACGCACGTACTGCTGATGCGCATCCCCCGCGGATGGCGCACCAGCAGCCGTTGCTTTTACTCTTTTATCGTTCAGGCGTGGATTACCACTGCTTCACGAAATCCCAGCCGGTCCAGGTCACGGTCAGGGGCTCGGTCCAGAAGCCGTCGGCCTCGACGCCGGTCTCCTCGTCCACGTGCAGCAGGTAGCCGTTCTCAGCGGGGCTCTTGATGCTCAGGGTGATGGAGTAGCCCTCGCCCTCGGGCAGGGCGATGTTGTTGCCGTAGTGGGGGCCGTCGGAAGCCGCCATGGGCATCATGGAACCGGTGGCGATCTCCTTGCCGTCCTTGTCGTTGATGACGTAGTCGATGCTCAGATAGGGCACCCAGCCGTCCACCGGGAAGGAATAGGGGTTCTCGTTGGCGGTCAGGTCAACCTCGATGTGCAGGTCGGAATCCTCCTTGGAAGCGGCCAGGTCCGAGGGCGCCATGTCCACGGGCTGGAAGTACACCATCGCCATGGTCATGAAATCCACGGTCTGCTCACCCTCAACGCCCAGCTCGAACTCGTCGAAACCGGCCTCCTCGGCCAGGGCGAAAGCGGAAACGCTGAGCATCATGACAGCCAGCAGCAGAGCAAGAAACTTCTTCATGTGATTTGCCTCCCAAATAATGTTATTGATGTTTGTATCTTCAACGCGCCCTGCGCGGGGCAGGAGGCGTGAAGAACCGCTTTTTAATGAAGAATGAGAAATGAGGAATGAGGAATGAAGGATGCGAAACGAAGAACCCGGCTATCTCAATTCCTAATTCCTCATTCCTAATTCCTAATTCTTGGTTGCGTATTCGGCGCACATAGCCTCGATCTTCGCCTCGTACTCGGCCTTCTGGGCATCGAGCTTGCCGCGGTAGTGGGCCATCATGAAGGTCACCAGCAGTATGATCGACAGGATCAGCTGGGGCACCAGGGTCTCAAGGTAGGGATAGATGCCGAACACCTGGATCACGTCGTTCTCGGGGATGCCGGGCACACGCAGGGACAGGTCGAACACATTGCCCTCGGCCAGCTCCTTGATGCCGCTGCCCAGGAAGGACACGCACATCACGGCCATCAGGATCGACGTGGCGGTGAAGAACACCTTCAGCGGCAGCCTGACGGACAGCTTGGTGATGGCCAGGTAGACGAACACCAGCACCACGCAGCCCACGCCGAAGCCCGCCCAGACCATGCCGGGGTTGCCCTCGGAGAGCATCGGCTGGTAGAACAACACCACCTCGGCGCCCTCGCGGAACACCGACAGGAAAGCTGTGAAGGCCAGCGCGAAGGAGCTGCCCTGCTCCAGGGAGGACTGAACCCGGCCGTCGATGTAACGGCTCCAGGAGGCGGCCTCCGCCTTGGAGATCATCCAGTTGGAGACGTAGAACAGCACGCACACGGCGATCAGGGCGGTGATGCCCTCTATGATCTCCTGGGCCATGCCGGCGCTGGTGAAGGCCCGCTTGGCCCATGCCAGTACCGCCGCCGCGACGAAGGACGCCGCGATGCCGCAGACCGCGCCGATGTACACGTTCTTCAGGCTCTTATTGGGATTGCCGCTCTTTTTCAGGTAGGCGATGATGGCGGCGATGACCAGTATGGCCTCCAGGCCCTCGCGCACGATGATGCCGAAGGCGCCCAGGAAGGTCAGCAGCCGCGGGTCGCTGGGCTTTTCCTCCTCTACGGCTTCCTCGGTCTGGCCCGCCTCCGCGGCGGCGGCGGCCTTGGCCTCGGCCTCCTGCTCGTCGATGCGCCTGGCCAGCTTCAGCACGGTGTTCTTGGCCTTGTCGGTGGTGGTGCGGTACTTGTTCTTCTGGTACTTTTCCGCCGCCGTCGCCACCAGGCTGCGCAGGTTGGAAAACTGGGCCTCCATGTTCTGCCGGTCGCCCTGGGACAGGTCGGTGTAGATCTTGTGGGAAAGGCCGGATTCCTCGTACACGCTGTAGTAGGCGGTGTTCAGGTTGTCGCTGGCGGCCTCGAAGTCCTTGTCCAGGTAGCCCATGTAGGCCGTGTCCAACAGCTCCTTCACCAGCGTGGCGGCCTCGTACCAGCTTTCGTACTTCTTGGCCGCGTTGGGGTCGGCGGAGTATTCGGGATAGGGGTCGGTGGAGACCAGCTCGCCCCGCTTGTACCACTTGTTCTCGCTCTGCGCGCCGCCCTGCTGAGCCGCCAGCTTGTTGCCGTCCTCGCGGATCATGCTCTTCAGCTTGACCAGCGCCGAGCGCACGCGCACGATCACGTCCTGCTCGGTGTTTTCCTTCTTGACCTCGGACTTGCAGACGGAGAACTGCATCTCCACGGCGTTTTTGCGATTGCCGGAGATGTAGCTCATGGTCTGGCGCTCGAAGCCGGTGGTCTCGTACACCCGGAAATAGGCGTTGCTGACGTTGTCGTAGGCCGCCGAAGCGTCGCCGTCCAGGTAGGACTCGAAGGCGGCGTCCAGGTATTTATCGATCTCGTCCGCGGCGTCGGCCCAGCGGGTATCCGCCTCGGCCAGGACGGGCGCGCACAGATTCATCAACAGCATCGCCAGCATGACGGTGACGCCAAGCCAGGCGAAGGACCTTCTGCTCATGCTCAAAGGACTTCCTTTCCCCGCCCGCCGTTCGGCAGGCGCGCGGATTACAGTTTGTTTTGTATCACTAATCCGCAGACATTATTTTAGCATAATCTAACCAGAGGTGCTATTCTGAAATTGACTATTTGTTTTAGTTAACTAATATTTAGCATGACTAACAGAGAGGCGGAGAGAGAAATATTGATTTGGCGCGCTGACGCGCAGGGATTAGGGATTAGGGATTAGGAATTAGGAAAAGCGGCTGGCGCATCCAAAAGCCTTCCCCAGGCAGCAAAGCTGCCGGTTCAGGGGAAGGCTTTTGGGAACCTCATCGTCTCCCCGACGAATCCATATTTTCCCCGATCTTAACTTGTCTGTTTTTGACTTTTTCAATATCACCACTGGCGCTATGGGTTATTATGTGCTAACATATATTAGTGAATATAAACTACGCAAGTGAGGCGACGGGACATGACGCAGCAGCAGCGCCGCGTGAACCGGGAGATGGAATCGCGCAGGGACGCGGGCCGGGGATTGACTCGCGCGGCCAGGGAATACGTGGAAGCCCACAGCGAGGAGAAGTTCTCGCTGCAGGCGGTGGCAGACGCGCTGTTCGTCAACGGCAGCTACCTGCTCCGTGTGTTCAAGGCCAACACCGGCCATACGCTGCTGTGGTACCACAACCATATCCGCTGCGAGCGGGCCAAGGCCCTGCTGCGCAACGGGGACATGAGCATATCCCTGGTCGGCGAGCAGGTGGGCTTTGTATCCTCCGCCCACTTTTCCCACGTGTTCAAGAAGATGACCGGAATGACGCCCTCCGATTACCGGCTCGCCAATGCGCCGTCGGAAAGGCCGTGAAAGGAGCGCCGATGGAGAAAAAGGCAAGGGCCCCCCGCACGATCAGCGACACCACGCTGGACCGCTACCTGGGCGCGATACTGACGCTGCGCCAGCGCATCCCCATCGTGCGGTCCGTGGACGTGGCCAACCACCTGGGCAATTCCAAGGCCTGCGTCAGCATGGCGCTGAAGCAGATGACCGTGCAGCAGCTGGTTCAGGTCGGCCCCCACGGCGCGCTGCTGCTGACCGAGGCCGGCGAGCGCCGCGCCACGGGACACCGGGACAGCTGCCGCTACTTCCAGCGGCTGCTGATCCAATCCGGCGTGCCCGAGCAGGAGGCTCACGCCGAAGCCGCGGCCATCACCCGCGCCATCAGCCGCCCCACCTTTGAGGCCCTGCAGGACTACCTGGCGCGGATGGGGATAGACGGGGAATAACACTTTCAAAGAATGACAGAACACCCTCAATGCGTGCGCATTGAGGGCGTTCTGTCATCGTAGTCAGGATTAATAGGCTTCTTCCACCGCGGAAACCACCGCGTCCTTCGTCTCGCCGGGGCGCAGTCGCCGGGCCAGCACCACCAGGCGGTCGTCGTCCAGGCAGGTGGACAGGGTCAGCAGCGCGTCGTCGGGCTCCACGTCCACGGGAATCTGGAACATCGACCGCGCCTGCACTTCGCCGATGTAGGCGTCGAAGTCGGACGCCGAGGCGAATACCGGATTCGAGAAATAGTTGAAATAATTGGCGTCGCCGGTCTTCGAGGAAACCTGCAGCACCGCGAACACGGCATAGCTCTCCTTTTCCCAGAGGGTGCTGAAGGCGATCATCGGGTGTTGCCGCACGAAGTCCAGCTTGCGGTAGTGGGTCAGTATGCCGAACATGCTGCCGTCGTTCATGCTGTGGCCGTGGATCAGCAGGTTCTGGGTGTCGGCGTTGATCGGGGAATTCTCATCCAGGAACAGCGTCCCGGAGGCGTTCTTCGCGCCGGTGAAGTCATGGTCCAGGTAGAACTCGTTGTCCCGGTAGACCACCGGCAGGTGCACCGTGCCCGATATGCTGATCCAGCCCACCGTGTCCGGATTTTTCTGCGCCAGCTGACGCATCTCCGGCAGGATATCCAGGTCGGTTCGGTGGAAGGCCGCTGTCTGCGGGGCGCTCGTTTCCTCTGTCGGCAACGCCAACGTCTCAGGAATTTCGATGGGCGAGCCGTCCGGCATCACCATCATCGACAGCTCCCCATAGGGCGAAGAGGATGCGCCCGCCGCCTGGGCGGCAAAGGCCGGGGCGCTCCCGTCGCTGATGGGCGGCGCGGCGATCTGCGCCGTCATCGCCTCGCCGCTGACGCCGTACAGGTCCGCCAGCTGGCGGTTCAGCCGCGCGGTGCGAATGCTGCGCACGATCACCGACGCGGAAAGCCCCAGCGCCACCACCACGACCAGCGCCAGCACCGCCTGGGCCGCGATGAACCGCCGGCGGTTGACCACGCGAAAGCGCCGGCGCCGACGCCTTACCGGCATTTTTACGCGCGAAAAGCGCGGCTTCGGGGCATTCCCCGGCCGATAGCGGATTCGCCGCGCGCGCTTTCGCTGCAAGCTGACGCACCTTCGTTTCGTGATAGACGATATAAAGAGACCGATTGAACTGCCTCAATATCAAATTATACCTGAATCACGCACTTCAGGCAATGCTTTTCCTACCGATATTATTCACAATTATATTACAGCCATGTTACAAAATTGTCCGATGCACTGCCGATAGGGCGCTCCCTTACCCCACAGGATGGAATTGCCGCAGCCAGTCCTGCACCTCCGCCACCACCCGGTCGAGGTGCCGGTCATAGCAGTGGTCGTCGCCGGGAATCAGCACCAGCCTGCAGTTCGCGTACTGCTCGGCGGCCCTGACGCCGTATTCCACCGGCACGGCCTCGTCCGCGTCGCCGTGGATCAGCAGCACCTGCCCGGTATAGCGGTCGATGGCCTCCTCCACGTGGATCGTCTGGGCCACACGGGCGTAATTGCCGTCCAGCTCCAAATCGCCCCAGCCGTGCAATACCTCGGGAATGTGATCCGGATCGAAGCGCTCGCCCAGCAGCTCGCCGCCGCGGGCGATCTCCGGGATCATGCAGGCCGGGGACAGCGGGATCAGGCCCTTGACGACGTCGTGCTTCATCGCCGCCGCCAGCATCACCAGCAGCCCGCCCTGGGAATGGCCGCACAGATAGAGGTCGGTGACAAAGTCGAGGCCCCTGGCGTAGTCGATCACCGTCAGCGCGTTGGTCAGCCACTTGTACAGGGTATGCTTCCTGAATTCGCCGTCGCTGTGGCCGTGGCCGTACATGTCCACCCGCAGGGTGGCAAAGCCCACGTCGTTGATGCCCTTCGACACGGC
Source organism: Clostridia bacterium (assembly GCA_017432405.1). The sequence goes on from JAFRJF010000180.1 coordinate 10,834, forward strand.
AGTGATGTGCGTCTCCTCGATGTGCCCGGTAAAGCCGTGGATGACCACCACCAACGGGCATTTCATCCCCGGCCGGTAATTCGAAGGCATGTCCAGCTTCGCGTTCAGCCGAATGCCGTCGTCCTGGATGTACATGTTTATGTCCTCCTTCAATGAACAGCCGGGGCGGTGCCCCGGCTGTTCTGCACGTTATGCTCAGATATTCAACAGATCGCTGTAGGCCTTCAGCGCGCCGTCGGTGTCGTGGGCCAGCACGCGCTTGGCCAGCACCTTGCCCAGCTGCACGCCCTCTTGGTCGAAGCTGTTCACGTTCCAGCAGAAGCCCTGGAACATCACCTTGTTCTCGAAGTGGGAAAGCAGCGCGCCCAGGCTCTCGGGAGTCAGCCGGTCGCCCACGATGATGGACGAGGGGCGTCCGCCCGCGAAGGCCTTGTTGGGGTTCGCGTCGGCCTTGCCGCAGGCGAAGGCCATGATCTGGGCGGCCACGTTGGCGCACAGCTTCTGCTGGCTGGTGCTGCCCTGGATGTCCACATCCACGCCCAGCTGGTTCTCGCGGAAGCCCACGAACTGCAGCGGCAGAATGTCGGTGCCCTGGTGGAGCAGCTGGTAGAAGGAATGCTGGCCGTTGGTGCCGGGCTCGCCGAAGATCACCGGGCCGGTGGCGTAGCCCACAGGCTCGCCGAAGCGATTGACGGACTTGCCGTTGGATTCCATGTCCAGCTGCTGCAGGTGGGCCGGGAAGCGGCTGAGCGCCTGGGAATAGGGCAGCACCGCGGTGGCGGGCCAGCCCTGGACGTTGCGCTCGTACACGCCGATCAGCGCGTCCAGCATGGCGGGGTTCTTCATCGGGTCGGGATTTTTCGCCAGCGCGTCGGCCTCGGCCGCGCCCGCGAGGAAACGGGCGAACACCTCGGGGCCGAAGGCCAGGGACAGCACCACGCCGCCCACGCAGCTGGTGGAGGAATAGCGCCCGCCAATGTAATCGTCCATGAAGAAGGCGGCCAGGTAGTCGCTGCTCTTGGCTAGCGGCGAGGTCTCGCTGGTGACGGCCACCATGTGCTTCGAGGCGTCCAGCCCCGCGCCCTTCAGGGCGTTCTTCACGAAGGCCTCGTTGGTCAGGGTCTCCAGCGTGGTGCCGGACTTGGACACCAGCACGAACAGCGCGTGGGCCACGTCGATGCCCTGCAGCACGCTGGCCGCGTCGTCCGGGTCCACGTTGCTGATGAACCGGGCCTCCATCTTCAGGGCGCCGCACTGGCGGGCCCACTGTTCAAGCGCGATGTACATGGCCCTGGGGCCCAAGTCGCTGCCGCCGATGCCGATCTGCACCACAGTGGTAAACTTCTCGCCGGCGGCATTGGCGATCTCGCCGGCATGCACCTTCCGGGCGAAGTCGGCAGCCTTCTGCTGCTGGGCCACGTAGAATTCCCGCTTGTTGACGCCGTCGGCCACCACGTCCGCGCCCTGCTGGCCACGGGTCAGCTGGTGCAGCACCCGGCGCTTTTCGCCGGTGTTGATGACCTCGCCCTCCAGCAGCGCCCGGTATTTCCCTGCCAGCTGGGCCTCGTCCGCCAGCGCGCACAGCGCCGAGAGCACCTCGTCGTCCACGGCCTTCGCCGCGTAGTTGTACACCAGGCCGCCAGCCATGGGCACGCAATACTTCGCCACGCGCTCGGCGCCGGCCTCGCCCGCCATCGCCTTGGGCAGGTCGACCCGGTCCTTCATACCGGAGAGCTTCTTAAAAGCCGCCAGTGTATCCAGGTTTTTCCATGAAATCATCGCAAACACCCTTTCTTTGTTCAATGAAACGCGGTTTCACAAATTTGTCATCGTTATTATAGCGCAAAAGCATGGGGATTGTCCAGTACAAAAGAGGCCGGGAAACCGACCTCTTTTATACCGGACATTACCTTCCGATCAGCTCACCCGGCGCAGGTACTTGCCGACCACCCAGCCGACGTAGGAGCCGCGCTTGATGCGCACCCAGCTGTTACTCTTGCCGGTGATGGAGACCTTCACGTCCGTCTTCAGCGTAGCCAGATACTTCGAGCTCTTGCTGGCCTTGGCATATACGGGCACCTTCGTCACAGCCTTGTACTTGGCGCCGGGCAGGCTGGTGACGGAGGTCAGATACCGTCTGTCCACATAGCCGCTGCCGCCGTAGTAGGCCACCTTCCACCAGCCGTTCTTGTAGGACTTGTACACGACGACGGTGCCCTTCTTCAGGTGGCCGATGATCCTGCCGTCGACCGACGCGGTCGCGTGAACATTGAGCCGGTCGCCCTTATCGACGGTGGTGACGACATAGGAGCCGCTTCCCTTCTTGCTGGACGCGAACGCCGGCATCGCGGACGCAACCAGCATCACCGCGATCAGCGCCAGGCAAAACGCCCTCTTGACAACATAGGATCCCCTCATAGACAATACCCCTCCTCCGGTCGTGCACGCAAATTTGCAATCCGTTACACGTCGACCAATATTGTAATTATGATACCATAAATAATGACGCTGTGCAATACCAATATGACCACAATTTGAAATAAATTAAAGGAAACGGTGTTGCCCTGCACTCTCTGGGTGTATGGCAACAGGAGGCGGCGCTCCATTCAGAGCGCCGCCTCCTGTACTTAACCGTTCCGCCCGGCCGCCTATTCGATCACGCCGCCCTCGACCACCAGGTTGTCGGGGTCGACCGCGTCGCCGTAGACGTCCTTCAGCGTGGCCTCGTAGTCGGCGTGGAAGAACTGCTCGGCGGCCAGGGCCTCGATCTCTTCATTGATGTAGGCCAGCACGGTGTCGTTGCCCTTCTGCACCGCGGGGGCGATGGTGTCCAGGCTGCCCAGGCTCTCGATGCCCACGGTGAAACCGGGATTTTCGATAGCCCAGGCCAGCACCTCGGTGTTGTCGGTGGACAGGGCGTCTCCGCGGCCGTCCAGCAGGGCGTTGAAGGTCTCGGTGTAGGTGTCGAACTTCAAAAGCGCCACCTCGGGCTCGTTGGCGGTGAACCAGGTCTCGGCGGTGGTGCCCTTGGAGACGATCAGCTTCTTGCCCCTCAGGTCTTCGATCGAGGTGATCAGCGCGGCGTCGGGGCTGACCACGCCCAGGGCCACCTTCATGTAGGGCAGCGCGAAGTCCACCACCTCGGCCCGCTCGGGGGTGACGGTGAAGTTGGCCAGTATGATGTCCACCTTGGCGCTGGTCAGGTACTCCACCCGGTTCGGCGCGTCCACGCTCACCAGCTCCAGCTCGACGCCCAGGTCCTGGGCCAGGCGGCGGGCAAAGAAGACGTCGTAGCCCTGGTATTCGCCGTATTCGTCCACGTAGCCGAAGGGCTTCTTGTCGGAGAACACGCCGATGACCAGCTTGCCGCTCTCCTTGATTTCATCGAGGCTACGGGCCTTGGCGTCGGCCAGCGCGCCGGCGGTCAGGGACAGGACGAGGATCAGGGACAGGACCAATGCAAACAGCTTCTTCATGGTTAACGCTCCTTTTCAAATTATCGTTGGGTTTTGAGGGTTGTGTATAAAACAACGGGCCGGATTGGACGATCTGCACATCCAATCCGGCCCGCCGTTTCCCGCTTGCGCGCATGCACGCTAAGACGGCCGACAGGGCATTGGATGGCGCCCCCGGCACATACAACACATGCAGCTGATCACGTTGTTGAACATGCGAAGCGCCTCCCTTTAATGTCTATCGGAATGATAAGATTATAGCGCCGTCCCGTTCTCCTGTCAAGGGGTTTACGCCTTTTTAACCGTGTCGAACTCGAAGGTGTCCAGGAACGCCCGGGCGCGGGGGGTTTGGGGATGATGGAAGAAGTCGGCAGGCCTGCCCTCCTCCACCACCTTCCCCTGCTCCAGGAACAGCACCCGGTCGGCCACGGCCTCGGCGAAGCGCATCTCGTGGGTCACGATCAGCATCGTCCGGCCGTCCCGGGCCAGGTCCAGCACCACGTTCAGCACCTCCCGCACCATCTCCGGGTCCAGGGCTGCGGTGATCTCGTCCAGCAGCAGCAGGCGGGGGCGCATCAGCATGGCCCGCACCAGCGCCACCCGCTGCTTCTGGCCGCCAGAGAGCTGTCGGGGCAGCGCGTGCAGCTTGTCCGCCAGGCCCACCCTCTTGAGCGCCTGCACGGCCTCGGCTTCCACCTCATTCCTGTTGCGCTTCAGCGCCTTCACCGGGCCGAGGGACAGGTTGCCCAGCACGTCCATGTGGGGAAACAGATCGTAGCTCTGGAACACCATGCCGATCTGGCGGCGCACCTGCACCATATCCATGCCGGAGATGGGCGCGCCGTCCAGCAGGATCTCTCCGGAATCCGGCGTCTCCAGGCCGTTGACGCAGCGCAGCAGCGTGCTCTTGCCGCAGCCGCTGGGCCCGACCACCACCACGACCTCCCCGTCCCCCATGGCCAGGTCGATGCCATCCAGCACGCCGTTGCCGTCAAAGCTCTTTTTCAGGTTCTTGATATCAAGCACGTATCCGCTCATTTTAAACCTCCTGACACGCCCACCGCTTCTCCAGGTGCTTTGCCAGCAGCGATATGGGCCAGCAGGCGAAGAAATACAGCAGGAACACCGCCCCGTAGACCCACACCGCGCCCTGGGGGGCGTCGTAGCGGGCGGCGTCGATGATCTGGCTGCCCACCTTCAGCACCTCCACCACGCCGATCAGCATCACCAGCGAGGTGGTCTTGATCATGCGGGTGGTCAGGTTGATGGCCTGGGGCACCAGCCGCCGGGCCGCCTGGGGCAGCAGCACATGGGCCCAGACCTGCCCCTGTGTCAGCCCAAGGGCCGCGCCGCTCTCCCGCTGGTGGACGGGGATCGACGTGATCGCCCCGCGCACAAGGTCGCCCATCTCCCCCGCGCCCCAGAAGGTGAACACGATCACCGCCGCCGTCTCGCCGGACATCTGTAAGTTGAAGGCCTTCGCCATGCCGAAATACACCAGGAACAACAACACCAGCTGGGGCACGATGCGCACCGTCTCCAGCCACAGCCGCGTCACCGCCCGAATCACCGGGTTTTTCAGCGTCATCAGCACCCCCACCACCAGCCCCAGAGCGATGGACAGGGCCACCGATATCAACGACAGCTTCAGCGTCACGCCCAGGCCGCCCAGCAGCCGGGCTGGGTTGTTGCCCTTAAACAGCACCGCCAAATCCCGCATGGCGCAGCCTCCTCTCCAGCAGTGTGAACACAATCGATATCGGCAGCAGCAGCGTCAGGTACGCCAGCGTCAGCATAAGCAGCGCCTCGTCCGTCTTGTAGTACATGCCGATCAGGTCCTTCGCCACGTACATCAGGTCCGCCAGCGCCACGGCGCTGAAAACACTGGTCTCCTTGATCAGGAACACGGCATTCGCGCCGATGGAGGGGATGGCCGTGGCCAGCCCCTGGGGCAGGATCACGTAGCGCAGGTTTTGCATCGGCGTGAGGCCGATGCACATGCCCGATTCCTGCTGGACCCTGTCCACCGACTCCAGCCCGCTGCGCAGCGATTCCGCCATGTAGGCCCCTCCCAGGAAGGTGAGCCCCGTCACCGCGCAGGTCTCGGCGTCCAGCTTGATCCCCACCTTCGGCAAACCGAAGTACAGGAAGAACAGCTGCACCAGCAGCGGGGTGTTGCGGGCCAGCTCGATATAGACCCCCGCGACCCTGTCCAGCACCGGCACCCGGAAGTGCCGCGCCATGCAGCACAGCGCCCCCACCACCAGCGACAGCGCGATGCCCGCCACGCCCAGCCGCAGCGTAAGGCCGGCGGCCTTCACGTACATGGGCAGGAATTTGACCATAAAGGACGTATCCAAGGAAGCGACCTCCTTCATTGCATAAAGAAACAGCGGCCCGCAGCCGCTGCAACAGTCAATCCAAGCTTGGTTCATCGGCGCGCAGGCAAAGCAAAGCTGGCCCTGCGGCAACAGCCCAGGGCATACACGCCGAAAAAGCGGTTCCGTGCCATATCCTGCGCCTCCTTCATGTATGAGTATAAGGCTATTTGCCCAGTATGTCAATAGTTTTATTTAAGATTTAATGGAGGGGGGACGGTGTTAATTCCGATTTGTCGTCCCACGACCGATAAGTATTTGCCTCTCCCGTCAGCTCTCCGGCGCGTTCGTCGGCTCCGGCACGGCGGTGGCCTCTGCGCTCTGCGCGGAGGCATCGTAGCCGTAGCGCTTCGGATCCGGCTCGACCGTTGCCTCCGGGATATAGTCGGCCTTTCTGCCGCTGTACACGTCCAGCTTGCCGCCCCGCTCGCCCCTGGCCTCCAGGTCGGAGAGCGCCGCGGCCATCCAGGCGATCTTGTCCGGCATGTTTTCCGTGTTCCCCAGCAGCACCGTCACGCCGGTGCGGGTGATGATGCGCAGATCCTCGATGTCCTCCACGCTGATCTCCGAAGCGTACTGCGTGGCCCCCCGGGCCTTCAGCGCCTCCAGCACCGCCTCCATGGCCCCGCAACGGCCGTCGGCTGTATCCAGCTGGCGTCCCAGCGTGTAATAGGAGGCCCGCAGCCCGCTGACATAGGGCAGGCTCTCCGGCATCTGGTCGAGCACCTGGGCCACATAGCCCGCCGAATCCAGCACCAGCACCCTGCCGCCCTGAAGCATCACCGCGTCGTGACTGCGGGGGCGCACCGTCAGCAGGATCTGGTTTGGGTAGCGCTTTTCAAGGTCCACAAAGGCCAGCCGGCCGTCGCTCTCCACGGACAGGCGCACCTGCTCCGCGTCCACCCGGCCCATGGAGCCGCCCAGGCGTATCTCGCTCAGCCGCAGCACGTCGCTGGCCGGGATCTGCCCCGCGCCCTCCACCTGCACGCCCCGCACCACGAACACCACCCGCGCCAGCAGCACCCAGAGCGCGATTCCCAGCACGGCGATGGCGATCAGAAGGGGCCAGGGGGATTGCTTCTTTTTCCTGCGCATGTTATTCCTCATTTTTCGAAATGTTCATCAGCACCGCCACCGCCGCCATCAATATGCTGACGGAGGTGCCGCCGGCGCTGAAGAAGGGCAGGGGCAGGCCGGTGGTGGGCATCATGCCGATCACCACGGCCACGTTCAGCACGCACTGCACGCCGATCATACAGGTGATTCCCCCGGCCAGCATGGCCCCGAAGCGGTCCGGGCAGCGCATGGCCACCCGCAGGCCGAAGAACAGGAAGGCCCCGAACAGCGCCAGCACCGCCATGCAGCCCACCCAGCCCAGGTCCTCCCCCACCACGGCGAATATGAAGTCGGATTCCGGATAGGGCAGGAAGGCGAACTTCTGCCGCCCCATGCCCGGGCCCATGCCGAACAGGCCGCCGGAGCCGAAGGCCAGCAGCGACTGGGAGAGCTGGTAGCCCTCGTTGGTCATGAAGTCGAAGGGGTGGCGGAAGGACATCAGCCGCGCCCGGCGGTAGTCCTCGGACAGGGCGTAAAAAGTGCCCAGCGCCATGCCCGCCGCGCCGACCAGGCCCAGATGCGCCCAGCGGGCCCCGGCGATCATCACCATCACGGCGGTGACGATCAGTATGCTGCCCGCGGTGGACAGGTTCGGCTGCATCAGTATCAGCAGGAACACGATCCCCGGCAACAGGAACAGCGGCACGAGGCCCCGGAAGAACCGGGTCACGTCCCGCCGCTTCTGACTGAGGGCCCGGGCGAGGTAGACGATCATCGCGTACTTCGCCAGCTCCGAGGGCTGGAAGCTGACCGGCCCCAGCCGCAGCCAGCGCCGGGAGCCGTTCAGCATCTTGCCGATGCCCGGCACCGCCACCAGCGCCAGCATCACCAGGCTGACCGCCAGCAGCCCGCCGCACAGCCAGGGCCTGGCCAGTATCCGATAATCGATCCGCAGGATCACCAGCATCGCCGCCGCGCCCACGCCCACGCCGAACAGCTGGGAGAGCACCTCCGAAAGCGCGCCGCCGTGGTCCTGGGCGTTGTAGTAGCTGGCGGCGTACAGCGTCGCCAGGCCCGTCACCAGCAACAGCGCCGTGGTGAGCATAAGGCCCCGGTCCACGCCCGCGAACATGCCCCCCGTTGTATCTCTCTTCGCGGCGACCTGCCGCGCGTCATTGGCCCCGGATGCGGGCCGCAGGATCAAGCCCGCCGGCCCTCCAGGCGATTCACGATGTCCTTGAAGATGCGGCCCCGCTCCTCGTAGTCCTTGAACATGTCGAAGGATGCGCAGCTGGGCGAGAGCAGCACGTTGCCGCCGGGGTTCGCCAGCTCGAAGGCCTTCTCCACCGCAGCCCGGAAGTCGTAGCCGGCGTGGACCCAGGCGTGATAGCCCACCTTCTCAAGGGTCTGCTCGCACTGCTTCGCGGTATCCCCGATCAGCACGATCCGGGATATGGGGCACTTCAAAATCTCCTCGCACAGCGGGGTAAAGTCGGTGTGCTTGTCGTAGCCGCCCAGGATCAGCACCGTGGGGCGCTTCATGGCCCGCACGGCCTGTATGCTGGAATCCACGTTTGTGCCCTTGGAGTCGTTGATGAAGCGCACGCCGTCCAGCTCCCGCACGAATTCAATGCGGTGCTCCACACCCTTGAAGGTGCGCAGCGTGTGGCGGATCACCGGCGCGGGGATGCCCGCCGCCATGGCCATGGCCGTGGCCGCAAGGGCGTTCTTCAGGTTGTGCTCGCCGGGGATGTACACCTCCTCGGCGGGGCAGACGGGCTTGCTGTCCTGGGGCGTGCCGTAGACGATGCTGCCGTCCTGCACGAAGGCCCCGAAGGGCACCGGGTTGCGGGAGGAGAACCAGGCCACCCGGCACTTCACCCGGTTGGCCATATCCTTGGTGACGGGATCGTCCCAGTTCAGCACCACCACGTCGTCGCCGGCGCAGTTCTCAAAGATGCGCTCCTTCAGCGCTATGTATTTTTCCATGGTGCCGTGGCGGTTCAGGTGATCCTCGGAGATGTTCAGCACCGCGCAGATGGCGGGATGGAACTCGGAGGAGGTCTCCATCATGAAGGAGGAGATCTCGCAAACGGTCACGTCCCCCGGCTTCATCTCCCCCGCCGCGCCGCTGTAGGGCGTGCCGATGTTGCCCACCACGAAGGTGCGCCGCCCGGCGTTTTTGAAGATCTCGCCCAGCAGCGTGGTGGTGGTGGTCTTGCCGTTGGTGCCGGTGATGGCCAGCAGCAGGCCCCTGGCCTCGCGGTAGGCGTACTCGATCTCGCCCATCACCTCCACGCCCAGCGCCTTTGCCCGGACGACGGCGGGATGCTCCACCGGGATGCCGGGACTGACGATCAGCGCGTCCATGCCCTCCACCAGGTTTTCCGGGTGCTTCTCGCCCAGGCACAGCACCGCGCCGGCGGCCTTCAGGTCGTCCAGCGCGCCATTGAAATCCGCCTCGGCCTTGCCGTCGCAGATATACACCTTCGCGCCTCTCTGCAGCAGCAGCCGCGCCGCCGCGATGCCGCTGCGGGCCATGCCGAAGACGAGAACCTTCTTGTCCTTCATCATATTCCGAATCCCCCTTTAATCAATGGTAAATGGGAAATGGGAAACACTGTGGATGACTGCCTGAAGCAATCCATCATTTCCCATTTCCCATTTGCCATTTCCATCTTTGTTTTTACGCGACAAATCCCAGCAGCGCGATCAGGCACAGCACGGCGGTGACGATATAGTACATCGCCACGATGCTGGTCTCGGGCATGCCGCTGAGCTCGAAGTGGTGGTGCAGCGGCGCCATCTTGAAGAAGCGTTTGCCGTGGGTCGCCCGGAAGTAGGCGAACTGGATCAGGTCCGACAGGCTGGACAGCACCATCGCCAGGGCGATGATGGGCAGCAGCAGCGACAGCCGGGTCACCAGCGTCATCCCCACCAGCGCGCCGCCGATGAAGAAGGAGCCCACGTCGCCCATGAACACCCGGGCCGGGTGGGAATTGTAGCGCAAAAAGCCCAGCAGGCCGCCCACCATCGCGCCGCCGAAGATGGCCACGTTCAAAAGATTGTCATTCTGGGCCGGATTGGCCGCCGCCAGGGCCACGCAGATCAGCGCCATGGTCACGAAGTCGAACAGCGCGCAGCCGCCCAGCAGCCCGTCCAGGCCGTCCAGCAGGTTGGCGGAGTTCACCGTACCCACCAGCACGAATACCATCACCGGGATGTAGAACCAGCCCAGGTTCCACTCCACGTTGACGAAGGGCACCGTCAGGGACGAGCCGATGTTGGGGTTGAAGTAGGCCCAGAAGGCCAGCGCTATGGACAGCACGATCTGGGGCGCCAGCTTCTGCTTGGGCGTCAATCCCTCGGCCCGGTGCAGCCTGATCTTGATCCAGTCGTCCACGAAGCCGATCAGGCCGAAGCCCAGCGCCGACACCAGCGCCATCAGCATGAGATCCCAGCGGGCGGTGCCGTAGGAAAAGGCCAGCGTGGCGATCAGCGCCGGGACGGCGAATATGATGCCGCCCATCTGGGGCGTGCCCTGCTTCTTCTTGTGGGTCTGGGGGCCGAGCTCGTAGATCTCCTTGCCGAACTTCATCCGCTTCAGCCACGGGATCACGATTGGGCCCAGCACGATCGCCATCGCGAAGGACGCCAACACCGTCCAGATCAGTCTTTGCATGTTATCTTATGTTCCCCTCTCATTTAGAGTTCACAGATAAGTAAGCTTTCTGCACTCAACACTTTACGCTTAACTTCCAGCTCTCACATTTCCTCCAGCAGCTCCCGCACGACCACCTTTTCGTCGAAGGGGTGCTTTTCGCCGCGGATCTCCTGGTAGGTCTCGTGTCCCTTGCCGGCCAGCACCACCACGTCGCCCGCGCCGGCGAACTTCAGCGCGTAGCGGATGGCCTCCCGGCGGTTCTCGATCACCACGTACTCGCAGCCGGTGGGCTTGATGCCCGCCTCGATGGCGTTCAGTATGTCCATGGGGTCCTCGTTGCGGGGGTTGTCGCTGGTCAGTATGCAGTAATCCGCCAGCTCGCCGGCGATCTCGCCCATCACCGGGCGCTTGCCCCGGTCACGGTCCCCGCCGCAGCCGAACAGCGCGATCATGCGACCCTTGGTGGTCTGGCGCACCGCCTTCAGTATGTTCTCAAGGCTGTCCGGGGAATGGGCATAGTCCAGTATCACCCGGTAGGGGGTGCCGGTATCCAGCAGCTCGATGCGCCCGGGCACGTTGTACACGCTCTCCAGGCCCTGGCGAATGCTCTCGGGCCCAGCCCCGGCGCAGATGCAGATGCCCGCCGCCATCAGTGCGTTGTAGACGTTGAATATACCCGCCAGGTGCAGCGATATGGTGGTGCGGAAGCGCTTGTGCCAGGTCATCAGGAAGCTGCAGCCCCGCTCGCCGATCTCGATGTCGTTGGCGTAGACGTCGCTGCTCTCCCGGATGCCGATGCGCATGGCCTGGCGGCCCAGCGCCCGCACGCCTGTGCTGACCCGCTCGTCGTCCACGTTGTAGACGATATTCTCGCACACGTCGGGGGCCAACAGCCTCATCTTCGCGGCGAAGTAGGCGTCCAGGTCCGCAAAGTAGTCCAGGTGGTCCTGGGAAAAATTCGAGAACGCCGCCACCTTGAACTTCACGCCCGCCAGCCGGTGCATGTCCAGCGCGTGGGCTGAGACCTCCATGATCACGCACTCCATGCCCGCGTCCACCATGCGCCGCAGCAGCGTCTGGGTCTCGATTGGGTCCGGGGTGGTCAGCCGGTTGGGGATGGTCTCGTCGCCGATCATCGAACAGACGGTGCCGATCAGCCCGGTCTTTACGCCCGCGGCCTCCATGATGGCCTTGACCAGGAAGCTGGTGGTGGTCTTGCCCTTGGTGCCGGTGATGCCCAGCATCATCAGCTTTTCCGAGGGGTTGCCGAAGTATTCGGAGGCGACGTAGGAGACCGCCACGCGCACGTCTTCCACCTTCACCTGGGGCACGTCCAGCGGCAGGAAGCGCTCGACCACCAGGGCCGACGCGCCCTTTTCCACGACCTGCGGGGCAAAGTCGTGGGCATCCATGTGCAGGCCGGGGGTGCAGAAGAACAGCGCGCCTGGCGTCGCCCGCCTGGAATCGACGCACAGCTCCGATATCTCGATGTCTGTATTGCCCTTCGTACTGACCTCTCCGGGAATCCTCCCGATCAGCGCTTTCAGTTTCATCCGACAGCCTCCCCCAGAATGACTCTATGTATAAGTATCGATCGCTGTGCATTCCTGGCGGCCTGAAGGCCGCCGTTACAGCGATATCGTCGCGTCATGGCGGCTCGAAGCGCACCACGACCCGCGTCGTTGGATTCACCGTTGTCCCGGCGGCGGGCGACTGGCTGACCGCCAGCCCGCTGCCCTCGACTTGCAGCGCCAGCCCGCAGGACTTCAGCAGCCGGTTGACCTCGGTCACCGGCATGCCCGTCACGTCGGGCACCGTCACCGCGCCGCCCAGCTCCGTCGGCCCGGCCACGTACAGCATCACCAGCGCCCCGGCGTTCATCTGCGCGCCGGCCGCCGGCAGCTGGCGGATCACCCTGCCGCCCGCGCCGTCCAGCACGCTGTCCAGGCCGGCCTCCGACAGGGCCTTTCGGGCTTCGTCGACGCTCAGGCCGGTCACGTCCGGCACCGCCACCCGCTCGGCGGGCGGCTCGCCGGTGTCCGGGGCCACCCCAGGTAGGCCAGCGATTTTTCAAGGATCTCCTTCGCGTAGGGCGCAGCGGTCACGGAGCCGAAGTCCACCGGCACGTCCGCCTCGTCCACCACCAGCAGCACCGCGATGCGCGGGTCATTGGCCGGGGCAAAGCCCACGAAGGAGCCGATGTGGGTGTCCCGGGACACCACGCCGTCCACGTAGACCTGGGCCGTGCCCGTCTTGCCCCCCACGTGATAACCGGGGATATAGGCGTTCTTGCCGCCGCCCAGGGTCACCACGTCCTCCAGCAGCCGCCGCATCACGGCGGAGGTCTGTTCGGAGATGGGATGGCCCGTGACCTTCGGCGCGCCCCGCCGGATGACCGCGCCGCCGGCGTCGCTGACCGACTGGATCACCCAGGGCCGCATCAGCCTGCCGCCGTTGACGGCGGCGCACACGGCGGTGAGCAGCTGGATCGGCGTCACCGCCACCGACTGCCCGAAGCCGATTCGGGCGATGTCCACCCGCTTGACGACGCGCTTTGAGATCACGATGCCCTCGGCCTCGCCGGGGATGTCCACCCCGGTCCTCTTGCCGATGCCGAAGGCGTCCAGATACCGATACAGCCTGTCCGCGCCCAGCCGCAGGCCCATCTCCACGAACACCGGGTTGCAGGAGTTCTGCAGCGCCTGGGCGAAGGTCTCGGCGCCGTGGGGCTTGCCCCAGCAGCGGATTTTGCCCCCGTCCACCACCACGGAGCCCGCGCAGTAGAAGCCCTCGTCCACCGACACCAGCCCGGCGTCCAGCGCCGAGGCGGCGGTGATCACCTTGAAGGTGGAGCCCGGCTCGTAGGCGTCGGTGAGCGCGCGGTTGCGCATCCGGTCGGTCAGCGTCTCCACGTCGTTGCGCGGCGGGTCGTTCAGGTCGTAATCCGGCTTGTTGACCATCGCCAGGATCTCGCCGGTGGCCGGGTCCATGGCCAGCACCCGCACGGCCTTTGCGTTGTTGACCTCCAGCGCCTCCCTGGCGGCCTGCTCGGCGAAGCTCTGTATGGAAGCGTCGATGGTCAGCGTCACAGAACCGCCGTTGACCGCGGCCACGTATTCCGTCTCGCCGTAGCCCAGGGCGCGGCCCTTGCCGTCCACCTGGGAAAGCACCCGGCCCGCCTTGCCGGAGAGGTAGCGGTCCAGCGACTGCTCCAGCCCCGCCTGGCCCACGCCGTCGATGGTGGTCAGGCCGATCAGCTGGGCGGCGAAGGCGCCCATGGGATAGTAGCGCTTGCTCTCCTCCTCCAGGTACAGCCCGTTCAGCGCGTCGGAGCCCGCGGCGGCGTGCTCCGCCTTCATGCGCTTGAGCTGCTGGGCCGTCTCCCGGGGCAGCTGGCGCTTCAGCGTGACGCCGCCCTTGCCGGTGTCCGACACCTTCCTCTGAATGACGGCGGCCTCCTCGTCCAGCACCGGGGCCAGCAGCGCGGCGAAGCGGGCGGCGTCCACCACCTGGCGCGGGCTGGCGGAGGCCGTGTAGGCCGTGGCGCTCTGGGCCAGCACGGCGCCGTTTCGATCCAGTATGCGGCCCCGGGTGGGCCGTATGGCGCTCTCGCTGGTCCACTGGGACTGGGCCCTGCGCTGCAGCGCCCTGCCCTGGACGACCTGCAGCCAGAACAGCCGCCCGCCCAGCGCCGATAAAAGCATGAAGAAGATGGCCATACATAGCGCAAGGCGGCGACGGATGACCGGCCCTGTGAGAACCAAGCGCACCCCTCCCCGCCCAAAGGAATTTTTAATCCAATTCCCCAGCGCCGGTGTTTTCGGCGCTCTGCGCGGTTGTGCCGTAGGACAGCCCGGACAGGTTCACCATCCGAAGCTGCGTATCGTCGGGCAGCTGCATGCCCAGGGCCTGCGCCCTGGCCGTAATCCTGTCGCGATTGTGGAATTGCTCCAGGCTGTGGTTCAGATTGTCGATGCGGCTTGCCAGGTCCCTGGCCTCGGTTCGGGCCGCGAAGGTCTGCTTGCTCTGGTTGGAAAGCTGCACCATCATGGTGATCTGGGCGACGACGCCGAGGAGCACCACCACCGCGAAGGCGATCATGAGCCTGCGATTCAGCTTCTGCTCCCGCATCCTGCTGGAGGTATGCTTCCTGTTCATATCTATTCCTCCGCCACCAGGGGTAGAACTCAGCCGTTCGGGTTGCTGTAGTAGCGGTCGTTCACATAGTCCAACAGCGCGCCGATGTCCGTCTCGGCCTTTTCGCAGGTCTCGACGAAGCGGTCCTCGTCCCAGATCTCCAGCCAGCGGCCCATGCCCGCGAAGCGGATCGCCTTGTCCATGCCCACCTTCTGGCGCAACACCGCCGGCAGCAGCACGCGGCCCTGACTGTCCAGGCTCTGGTTGGTAAAGGAGAAGGCCTTGATCAGGCGCACGTAGGCCATGCCCCGGGCGTCGCTGTCAGGTATGCGGTCCAGCCGCGCGCTCATGTCCTGCCACTTGTCGATGGGATACAGCGCGATGGCGTTGAACGCGTTGTTCAGGCCGATGGTGAACCCTTCGCCCAGCGCTTCCCGATAGGCGGCGGGGATGGTCGCCCTGCCCTTGGGGTCAATATTATGCGTATAGTTGCCCGAAAATTCAGCGCCCGGCATCGGATTCACCCCCTTTTCTCCACTTTGTACCCCACATTATACCACACCAATACTCTTTCCGCCACTTTTTGACACTTATTTCATATCTTTTTGGATTTTTGTCATATTTTCGGCTCTTTACGAAGAATAAACAGAACGTGTGTTTGCATTCTGTACGCAGATGTGCTATACTATGGGCAGAACATTTGTTTGGAGGGAATAATCATGCGCGCATCCCATGAGAATCAGCAGAAGATACTGGATTTTATCAAGTCGGAGATCGAGGACAAGGGCTATCCTCCGTCGGTGCGCGAGATCTGCGCGGCGGTGGGTCTGCGCTCCACCTCCACGGTGCACGCCCACCTGAACCACCTGGAGGCCCAGGGCCTGATCCGCCGCGACCCCACCAAGCCCCGGGCGCTGGAGGTGGTGGACGGCACCCAGCCCCGGGGGCGCAGCGTGCCGCTGGTGGGGCGCGTGACCGCGGGCCAGCCGATCCTGGCCATCGAAAACATCGACGAATACCTGACACTGCCCCAGAGCGTGCTGGGCCAGGGCAAGATGTTTTCGCTGCGGGTAGAGGGCGAGAGCATGATCGACGCCGGAATCATGGACGGGGACATCGTGGTGCTGCGCCAGCAGGACACCGCTGAAAACGGCGAGATCGTGGTGGCCATGACCGACGAGGACGAGGCCACGCTGAAGCGCATCTACTACGAGGCGGACCGGGTGCGCCTGCAGCCGGAGAACCCCACGATGGCCCCCATCTACGTAAAGCGCGCCACCGTGCTTGGCAAGCTGGTGGCGCTGATACGACAGTTCTGAAGAAAAAAACTGATTTGCCGCAACGCGACAAATCAGTTTTTTTACACCTTCAACAGCACCCACACCGCAGGCCGCACGCCGCCGCCCTCGTAGTCGATGTGTATGCCGTTTTCGTAGATGGTGCCGTCGTCGTAGACGGCCACGGTGCTGAACAGGTTGCTGCCGGGGCAGCGCAGCCACCACCATTCGCTGCCGGCCCTTTCGGCCGGGTCGGGCATGTAGCGCTCGATCTCCTCGACCCCGGGGACGTGCACCCGGTCCATGGTGTCCGGGCCGCCCTGGGTGTAGAATTTGCGGTTGCGCAGATTTTGCAGCTTGTTGGGGACGATCTTCATCCGCTCCGCAGGGGTGAAGGCGGCCTCCAGGAAATCCTTGTTCAACCACTTGCGCAGCGAGCAATCCGACCAGGTGGCGTCCTCCAGCGTGGTGCGGTGGTAGCAGCGGCGGGTGACGATTTCCTTGGCCAGCAGCAGGCGCATCTTGCCCCGCTGGTCCACGATCCGCCAGCGGATGGGCTTCCCCTCGAAGCTGCCGAAGGTCACCGTGCAGCCCGGCATATGGGCCAGCAGCGTTTCACACTTTTCGATATAGGACGCGGACTGCTTGTAATCGGAAATCTGCCGGAACAGCCCCTCGGCCTGGCGCAGGTCCTCCGCCCCGGCATAGTGCAGGAATTTGTCCTTGGCCTGCTGATAGATGCCCTCCTGCCCGGCATTTTGGTTCAGTTCATTCGACATCTATATACCCCTTCCCGGTATTTTATGGAGTCAGTATAACACCCCAGGGGGGTATTGTCAAGGGACAGCCAGGTTAAATGTAAATAAGGAGACATGCCAAACTACTCCTCCACCGTTATGACACCCTTCAGCAGGTAGTGGAACGTGGGCCAGGAGGTGCCGGCGTTTTCCCTGTACCCCTGGGTCAGGTCCACGGTATCGTCGGGATGGTCGGGATCGACGCCGGTATAATTGCCCTTGAACACATCCAGCGTGCCCTTGCGCAGGGCGTCGATGGCCTTGTCCAGCTTTTCGTCGGTGCCGTAGGGGGCAAGCTGGCGGTTCAGCTCGGTCAGCTCCACCCAGCCCTGGTCGAAGCCGGCGCACATATCGTTGCCGAAGGCGGCGCCGGGTATGCTCTTCTCGATCTCCCGGCCCTCCAACAGCGCCTCCACCGCGCCCACCACATAGGGGGTCCAGTTGACCCGGGTGCCCACCAGCGACGTGGACGGGGCGATGTCCACCATGCTCTGGTTGTAGCCCACGTGGATCACGGGACGGCCCACCTTGGCCTCCTCGCAGGCCATGGCGGGACCGATGGTGTCGGTATGCTGGCCGATCACCACGCAGCCCTCGTCGATCAGGGCCCTGGCGCAGGCCTTTTCCCGGCTGTAGCTGCTCCAGGCGTGGGTATAGCGCACGCGCATGGTCGCCTCCGGCGCCACGGAGCGCACGCCCAACAGGAACGCGGTGTACCCGGAGACCACCTCCACCGAGGGATAGGCGCCGACATAGCCCACCAGCGCGCCGTCGGCGCCTATGACGCGGTTGTCGATCATTTCCCGCAGCTTGAGCCCCGCGGCGATGCCGCTGACGTAGCGGGCCTGGTAGATGGCGCCGTTGAAGGTATGGTAATTCTCCGGGTAGTCGTCGTGGTTCGCGGCATTGTAGGAGGTCTGGCAGAACTGCACGTTCGGGTATTGCCGCGCGGCCTCGACGATCTGGTCGCTGTAGTTGTTGGTGAATATGATCGAGCAGCCGTCCTTCACCAGGGCGCGCAGCGGGTCCTCGCACTCGTCCTCGGGCACGTTGGTGTGGGCGTAGACGCGCACCCGGTCCGGCAGCCGGGCCTCCAGCGCCTCCTGGGCCAGCATGAAATTGTAGGTATAGGGCGTGCTCTCATCGTTTTCGTAGATGAAGCCTACCTTCAGGGCGTCCACCCGGACGGCCCCGTCCCACACGGAATACACCATGCTGAAGGCCGCGACCACCAGCAGCGCCGTCACGATCGTGGTTATGTATACCCGCTTCATACCCGTCGTCACCCATCCCTTCATTCATCCTTTTTGGCCGGATACAGTGCGTTCAGGTCGATCTTGCCCTCGTCGATCAACCGCAGCATGATGTCCACGATCTGCGGGTCGAACTGGGTGCCCCTGCCGTTCTTCATCTCATTCAGCACATAGCCGAAATCCATCTGCTTGCGATAGACGCGGTTGGCGGTCATGGCGTCGAAGGCGTCCGCCACGCCGATGATGCGCCCGTACAGCGGTATCTCCTCGCCCTTCAGGCCGTCGGGATAGCCCCGGCCGTCGTAGCGCTCGTGGTGGTAGCGCGCGCCCTCCACCACGTTTTCGATCAGCGTGAAGTCCTTCAGGATCTCCGCGCCCCGGGTGACGTGGGATTTCATGATCGCGTACTCGTCGTCATCCAGGCGGGCGGGCTTGTTGAGTATGCGGTCCGGTATGCCGATCTTGCCGATGTCGTGCATCAGCGCGGCCCGCCGCAGGTTTTCGCATTCCTTGTCGCTGAAGCCCAGCTCCCGGGCGATCATCACCGAATACTGGGACACCCGCTGGGAATGCTGGCTGGTGCGCTCATCCTTGGCATCCACGGCCTTGGCAATGGCGATGATGGTCTCGTTGCCCATCTGAATCTGCTGCTGCATCAGGGCCATCTCGTGGGCCTGGCGCTCCAGCGCGCGCTGCATGCGCCTGCGCTGGCTGTACCAGGTGATCCAGATGACCGCCAGCATCGGCACCACCAAGATGTAGGCGATGAACCAGGGGTTGTCGTAAATCTCCCTGGCCTTGACAAGCGTGTAATCCCGCTCGCCCAATATGTTGCCCATGTTGTTGTCGAACACCGCCAGGTGGAAGGTGTAGGTGCCGGTGGACAGGTTGGTATAGGTGATGGCGCCCAGCCCGCTCTGGGGCACGATATTCCAGTCCGTGTCGAAGCCCTCCAGCCAGTAGCCCACATAGGGGTCCTGTATGGTGTAGTTGATGATCTCCGGCATCAGCTCTACCTTGCTCACGCCGCGCCCGATCTCGATGGTGCTGCGGCGGCCCACGCTCTTAACCGTATTGTCCAGCTTCACGCTCTTTACCGACATGCGGTAGGCGTTGATGCCCGAGGTATAGTGCTCGGTGTCGATGATGAAAACGCCCTTGTCGCAGGGCAGGAACAGGTCGCCGTGCTCGTCGCGGTAATTCCAGGAATTGGCGGTCAGGGCGCTGGTCAGGCCCCGGCGGGCATCCAGCAGGTCATAGGTGATGGACTCGCTGTCCGAGAGCAGCTCGTCCCGGTCCACCACATAGATGCCCGCGCTGCTCATCACGAACAGCGTGTTCCTGTCCCGGGCCCAGATGTCGTAGTTGTTATAGTAAGGAAAGCTGTCCAGGCTGCGGATGGCCCCGGCCTCGTCCATGTAGCACAGGCCATTGCTGGTGACGATGAAGACGCCCTGGCCCTTGGGATCGGGCACGGTGCGCAGTATGACCTCGGAGCTGAGCCCGTCGTCCCGGGTCAGCATGCGGTCCACCCTGCCGTCCACCAGCACCGCGATGCCGTCGCCGTCGGTGCCGGCCAGTATGGTGCCGTCGGGCAGCTCGGTCACCGTGAGGATCATCGAATTGATCAGGCCGTCGGCATAGCCGATGGTTTCGACGATCTCGTGATCCCGGATGAAGCTGATGCCGGTGTCGCCGCCGGCCATGACGGTGCCGTCGGACAGCTCCGTCACCACCCTGGCCCGGTTGCCGAAGCTGCCGCTGTCGCTGTTGTACAGGTGCTCCGTGCCGTCGGGCTCCACCTCCAGGAGGCCGCTTCCGTAGGTGCAGACCCACAGGTGATCCGACGAATCCACCAGCAGGCAGCGTATGCGCACGCCGTCCAGCTTCTCAGTCAGGGCGTTGGTGATTCGCTTCTTGCACGACGCGTCCACAACGTCCAGGCCCTTGTCGGTGCCGAAGTAGTAATCGTCCTGCCAGCGCGTCACCGCGTTGACCACCCGGTTGGGCATGCCCACGGTGGTGTACACGTCCTTGAAGGACGAGGGCGCCATGCGCAGCAATCCCAGGCGCGACGAGGTGAACCACAGGTTGCCCTGGTAGTCGATCAGCATGTTGTCGATGGAATTGTTGAACGCGTTGGTGTTGACGGGCTCGAATTCGTTTTCCCGGCTGATGTACCCCACGCCGTTGTCGGCGGAGATGAACAGCTCGCCGTCGCCGACGTAGTACAGGTCGTTGATGTGATTCAGGCCCTCGCAGGTGCGCACCGTCTTTTCGTCAAAATAGCCCTTATCCACCTCGAACACGTAGATGTGGTTGGTGGAGGTGCCCGCCAGCAGCACGCCGTCCGGGTCAAAGCAGACGCTGTTGAACAGCTCCTCGCCCTCCGGCAGCTGCAGCGAGCTCTGAACCACGCCCTTGCGCATCAGAAACAGCCTGCCGTCGGAGGTGACCGCCGCCACGTTGCCGTCGTCGTCCGCGGCGATCTTGTCTGCGTAGTTCACCTCCCGGAGGGTGTTGACCCGCCTGAGGCCGTTTTTGAGGGTCAGGATCTGCATACTGCCCGTGGTGCCCACATAGTAATAGCCGTCGGAGCTCTGTATGATGGAGCGCACCGAATTGGAGGGCAGGCCCCTGGACTGATCCACCACGTTGGAGATGCGCTCGTTGATGCAGATGGACAGACCGTTGTCGTTGGTGCCGATCCACAGGCGGCCCTCCTCGTCCACATACAGGCAGTTCACATTGCGCACGGACTCATACCCGTCCATCCAGGTGAATTCCCGCCCGTTGTAGCGGTACAGGCCTGCATAGGTGCCGATCCAGAGGATGCCGTCGTTGGTCTGGGCGATGTCGTTGGCCTCGCCGCAGGGCAGGCCGTTGTTGCTGTTGTAGACGGTCTGCACGTAGTCGTTGTAGTCGATGGCCTCGGGCTCCTCGGCCCGGGCGACAGGCGCGGCCAGGGCGGCGCCCACCGCCAGTGCCAGCGCCAGCGCCGCCAGCTTCTCCCCGGTCCGGGCCCGCGCCCCGCCCCGGCGGGCCAGCCGAACCAGGCGCACCGCGACGAACAGCAGCACCAGCGTCAGCAGCTTGTCCAGGAATTCCACGTAAAACTGGCCCAGTATCCGGCAGAGCGGCAGCGGCAGGTTCCGCTCCCGGAAGAAGCCGATCACGCCGTTGCCCCAGAGGTTGCCGGTGCCGCCGTCGTAGAAGATCATGTTCAGCGGCAGGGAGATGGCCACGGCGGCCACGGCGGCGATCGCCGCCACCGTCATCGTGTCGAAGAAGGTGTTCAGCTTCTTCCTTTTGACCCAGAAGCCGACGATCAGGGCCATGGCCACGTTGGTCAGCGCATATATATATGAAATCCCGTTCATCATGCCGTATATGAGGTTGCTGGCCAGGCCCACGATCGCGCCGCACAGCGGCCCGCCGGCATAGGCGCAAAGCACCGTGCCGCAGGCGTCCAGCCACAGGGGCAGGCTGTAGTGGGACGCCAGTGCCCTTCCCCCATAATTAATCAGTATGCAAAACACGACAAACAGGCTGATTTGCCAGGTCTTCCACCGCTTCATTTGTCGCATTCCTCCCCTCAAGGCCGATGATCTAACACGATTGCCGCGAAGCGCGTCCCACAGGTCTGCTGTCGCGCGCTATGACGCCTCACAGTCCCAGCGCGTCCGCGCGTCGGGCAGCTTCCTCATACCATTCCATGTACTGGCCGGACGAGAGCACCTCGTCGATCACGCCGTTGACGAAGGCGATCAGCTGACCTTCGCCCTTCCGCGCGGCGATGCGGTCGCCCTCAAACTGCTCCTCCAGGGTGAAGTTCACCCCGGGCACCATCATCAGCCCGCACCGGGGATTGCCCTCGATATAGGCGTGGCCGGTCTGCGTATCCACCATGGCCGCGTCGATGGTGCCGTCCATCAGGGCGTTGTAAAGCGCCTGGACCGAATTCATGCGCCTGAATTCATGGTAATGGAATACGTTTTCATACATCTGCGCCTCCTGCAGGGAGCCGCTCTGCGCCGCGATGTTGCGCCCCACGAGACTTGCGACGCCGGTGATGCGGCCGCTGTCCGCCGCGCGGATCATCAGCCCGCTGCCGGAGCGGCTGCCCGCGTAGTAATAGCCCTTGGAAAAGGTGACCTGCGCCGCCCGCCCGGGCGTGTACGAAAGGGCCGATATGGTCAGGTCACAGCTCCCGTCGGTCACGGCGTTCAACACCTCGGAAAAGTCCATCGGAACGATTTGCAGTTCAACGCCCATCCGTTGGGCGATCAGCCGGGCCAGCGCCATGTCCGCGCCCACAAAGGCGTCCTGCCCTTCGAGGTCCGGGTCGATGAACTCCTGGGGCGGAAAATAGGGCTCCGTGGCCACCCGCAGCACCCCGGCCTCCCGGATGTCGGCCAGCACGCCCGCGGCATCCCCGGGGATGCCCTCGGAGGTATCCAGCGACACATCCACGAAATTCCAGGCGTTTTCCATGTACCGGGCGTTTGCGTCGTCCGCCTCCAGGCTCTCGGCCAGCGCCGGTGACAGCGCCAGCAGCACCGCCAGTACAAGGACGGCCAGCCGCCCGGTCCAACGATCAACAGACATGGGATCACCTCTTTGTCGTCAAAGGCTGTTCGGATAAGTCAATATTAACCTGATGATATTATAGCGCATGACCTCGCGCTGGTCAATATTGGAGGGAAAATTCTGATTTGTCGCGCTGACGCGGCACCCAACAGCCTTCCCCAGGCAGCGAAGCTGCCGGTTCAGGGTGTGCGCAGCCATGCCCTTGGGCGGAAGGTGGCGCGGCGCAAAGCGCCGTGACGGATGAGGTCGTTCTCTTGGGAGGAAACGCGCAAAGCATCGTTACCACGGGGGAACGACCTCATCCGACCCGCCGCAAGCGGCGGCCCACCTTCCGCTGAACCGCTCCCTTCGGTCGCTGGGGAAGGCTGTTTGGTTTGCCCGCTCTATTCCCTAACCCCTAAAACCTCACCCCAAACCCCTCACCTACTGATTTGTCGCAGCGCGACAAATCAGTATTTATCCCTCCCTATAAACCGCGCCGCCCGGCTTGGCCGGGCGGCGCGTTCGATCTGTTCAGTTATCCGGCGAGCTTCTCCAGCTCCTCCAACTTGTCCTCGAATACCTTCAGGCTGCTCCGCCAGAAGTTCACGTCGGCCACGTCGATGCCCACCGAGGCGGCCACGTCTCGGACCATGCCGCTGCCGGCGGCGCGCAGCAGCTTCTCGTAGTCGGGCAGGAAGGCCGCGCCCTTCTTCTGGTACAGCGCGTACACGCCCACGGCGAACAGCTGACCGAAGGCATAGGGGAAGTTGTAGAAGTGGACGTCGGTGGAATAGTAGTGGCTCTTGCAGGCCCACATGTAGGGGTGCAGGCATTCCGGGTCCAGGCCGTCGCCGTAGGTTTTCTTCTGGGCGTCCAGCATGATTTCGCACAGCTCCCGGGGGCTGAGGGTGGTGTCGGAGCGGCGGGCGACGACCTCGCTCTCGAACAGGTAGCGGCTCATGATGTCCACGATCACCTGGGCGGCGTCGGAGAGCTGCTGCTCCAGCAGGGCGATGCGGGTGTCGCGGTCCGCGCTCTCCAGTATCCGCTGGGCCAGCAGGGTCTCGTTGAATATGGAGGCCGTCTCCGCCAGGGGCATGGGATAGTCGGCCATCAGGATCGGCAGGTCCTTCATGCACTCGTTGTGGTAGGCGTGGCCCAGCTCGTGGGCCAGGGTGCTCACCGAGCCGTAGCTGCCCTCGAAGTTGGCCAGCACGTAGCTGATGCCCAGCGGGTGCATGCCGCTGCAGAACGCGCCGCCGCCCTTGCCCTCCCGGGGGAACATGTCGATCCAGCGCTCGTCGAAGGCGCGGTTGATCATGTCCGCCATGCGGGGGCTGAAAGCGCCCAGCTCGCGAACAAGGATTTCACGGGCGTCCTCGGGGGTGTAATCCCCCTTCGCCTTGCCCACCGGGGCGAACAGGTCGTAGAACTTCAGGCCGCCCCCGTAGCCCAGCAGCTTCGCCTTCAGGCGGAAGTAGCGGCGGAACATGGGCAGGCTCTCCTCCATGGCCTGCAACAGCGCGTCCAGGGTCGCCCGGTCCATGTTGGCCCCGTCCAGGGCCATGTCCAGCACGGAATCGTAGTGCTTCAGCTCCGCCAGCGTCCGCGCCTCGCCCTTGATGCCGTTCAGGCAGGCCGCCATCGGGATCTCCATCTTGGGATAGGCGGCCAGCTCGGCCTCGTAGGCGGCCCTGCGCACGCCGGCGTCAGGGCTGTTGGCCATGCCCCTCACCGCCGACAGGGGCAGCGATTTGGCCTCGCCGTCCACGGTGATCTCCACCATGTGGTTGCCGTCCAGCTGGTCCCGCAGCTGCTCCCAGGCGTTGCCGCCGGTCATCTGCATCTTCAGCACCGTGGGCTCCAGGGCCGGGTCGATCACGTGCTGCGCGTTCTCCTTCAGCCGGCGCAGCAGGAAGGCGTGGGCCTTCAAAAGGTCGCTGCCCTCGATCAGCGCGTCCAGGTCTTCCACCGGGCCCAGCTTCGCGCTCAGGGCGCTGGTGGCCTCCTCCAGACGATTCATCACCGGCAGCAGCCGGGCATAGGCCGCCATGGCCGGCTCGCAGTTGGCGTCCGCCGCCAGTGTCAGCTGGGCATAGGACATGGTCTTGGTGGCCAGCGTCGCCGCCTTTTCGTTCAGGCGGATCGCTTCCTCCAGCGCGGGCACTGAGATTTCCATATTCCGCGCCTGTTCGACAGCTGCCTCGGCGGTCTGCTTCAGTTCTTCGATGTCGTTCAGAAACTCCGGCGCGTCAAAGGACGCATAGAGCTTTGAAAGGTCCCAGGTCATTTGCTTCTTCCTCCGTTGTTTGTTGTTATTAGCCACTTGTAAAAGTCGAGAAAGCCCGCAAATACAAGTGATTTTGATACATTTATCAACTGATTTTTCTCCACTTTTGCTGTATAATATCAGTACACCACTACTTCAATCGTACAACAAAAGGGAGAAAAACCAT
>JAFRJF010000181.1 GCA_017432405.1 Clostridia bacterium
AGGCCCGGAAGTCGTCCGGGGACATCATGGCCGAGAAGTCGCATTGCAGCTTGACGGTGCGGCCCGGTCCCCAGATCTGGAACACGGTGTAGGCGTTGCCGCCCTCGTGGTCGTGGATGATGTCGTAGAAGCGGTCGTAGTACTCAAAGTAGATCCTGTCGATCTCCTTGATCCGCTTTTCCACGGCCTCGGGCTCGTCCAGCAGGTCGTACAGCGTGTCCTGCGCGCCCCGCAGCGAAGCCAGCGTGTCGATGTTCTCCATCAGGTCGGGCATGTCCACGAAGAAGTCGTCCCCGGCCAGCTCGCGGCACTTCGCGGCCAGCGCCAGGTGCTTCAGCAGCCATTCGTTTTCCGGGTTGAAGGCCAGCTTCGGCGCGCCGTCCCAGCCGTTCTGGTAGTCGGGGCTGGGGATGAACCACACCGTGTCCTCCTTGAAGCCGATGTCCGAGCCCAGGTAGGCGGCCAGCGAACCGGGGCCGAAGTCGATGTTCAGGTTCGGGAAGCTCTCGCCCAGGAAGGCGTGGGTCTCGCAGAACTGGCGGTATCGGGCCACGATGCGCTCCGGGTCCTGGTATTTGTCCACCATGTCCTTCCATTTAAATTCCTCTGGCAGGGCGTAGTAGTTGCCCTGGCAGATCTGGCCCAGGTAGCCGCCGTCCTGGGGGGTGCCGTCGGAGAGGGCCTCCACCTCGGGCCTGCGGGCGATGACGGTCATCACGGGACGGCCGGTGTTCTGGTGCTTCCAGTAGTTGATCCACTTCTGACGGGTCGCGGCCCAGTGATCGTAATAGCGGCTGTGGGCAAGGTCCTGGGGAGGAAAGGATTTCGCCATGATGGCGTCCAGCTTCGAGGTATCGAAGGGCTTTGCGGGCGCTTCCTCGACGGGCGCTTCTGCCTTTGGCGCCGGCTTTGCTTCCTGAACGGCGGGCGCAGCCGGTTCGGCTTCCGTGGCCTCGCCGGCCAGACCCTGCATCTGAAGCGCCAGGGCCTTGGCCTTCTTGGCGGCGGAGGCGGCGTCGGGGGTGTAGGCGTCCGCGCCGATCTCGTCGGCGAAGGCCTGGCTGATGGGCGCGCCGCCCACCATGATCTTGATGCGGCTGGCAAAGGGCTGCTGCTTCAGCGCCGCCACGGTGTCCCGCAGCGAGGGCATCGTGGTGGTCAGCAGCGCCGACAGGCCCACGATGGTCACGTCCGGGTGGTCCTCGATGGCCTTGATAAAGGCGGAGATGGGCACGTCCACGCCCAGGTCGATCACCTCGACCCCGGCGCTCTCGATCATCATACCCACAAGATTTTTGCCGATGTCGTGGAAGTCGCCGGCCACGGTGCCCAGGATCATCTTGCCCACGCTGCCGCCGCCTTCGCCCTTCAGGTGGGGCTTCAGCACGTCCACGCCGCTCTTCATGGCCCTGGCCGCCGCCAGCATCTGGGGCACGAATATGATCTGCTTCTGGAACTTGTCGCCCACCACGTCCATGGCGTCGATCATGCCGGTGTTCAGTATGTCCTTCGGGTCCACCCCGGCCTCCAGCGCCGCGCGCACGGCCTCGGGCACCTTCTTGTTCTTGCCGTTCTCCACGGCCTCGGCCACGGCCCGCAGCTTTTCGGCCTTTACGTCCCCCGACGGGGCGGCCTTATCCTGTTCAGGCGCGGCGGGGGCGGGGGAGGGCACGGTCTTTGCGGCCTGCGGGGCGGGGGCGCTCGCCTGGCCCTTGCAGCTCTCGATGTACTCCAGGCAGAACTCGTCCCGGCCCAGCAGCGCGCTGGTGGCGTAGATGATGCCGGTCATCTGCTGGTTGGTGGGGTCCACGATGGCGCTGTCCATGCCGGCCTCCATGGCAAGCGTCATGAAGGCGTAGTTGATGTTCTTGCGGATGGGAAGGCCGTAGGAGATGTTGCTCAGGCCGCTGGTGATGTGGATGTCGGGATACTCGGCCTTGATGCGGCGGCAGCATTCCGCGAATACCAGCAGCGCGGTCTGGTCCGTGGACAGCGTCACCACCAGCGGGTCGATGTGTAGCCGGCCGGGGGCGATGCCGTACTGCTTCGCCTTGTCCATGATGGCGTGGAACACATCCATGCGCTTCTCCACCGAGTCGGGGATGCCGTCGTTGTCGCACAGCAGCGCCACACACTGCCAGTCGGTATCGGCGATGACGGGGAAGATGGTGTCGATCTTGTCGCCCTCCATCGAGACCGAATTGATCAGCCCGGGCCTGCGGCAGAAGGGCAGCGCCCGCACGCAGGTCCTCGCGCTGGGGCTGTCGATACAGATGGGCACGTCGGTGACGGCCTGGATGTTGCAGATCATCCACACCAGTGTCTCAACCTCCACGGCCTCCTCCACCGAGGCGCACACGTCCAGAAAAGTGGCTCCGGCGTTCGCCTGCATGAGCGCCCGCTCCCGGATAAAGGCCTCGTCCTTGTCCGCGATGGCCTTCGCCACCGCCGGGATCGAGCCGTTCAGCTTTTCGCCGATGATGATCATATGAGATTCCTCCTGCCGCCGCTGCGGCCAACTTTGATGGGTACATTATATAATAAAGCGGAGGCCGCGTGCCTCCGCAATTCTACGAAAAGCGTGCATTATTATGGGAAAATTCTGATTTATCGAGCACAGCTCGATAAATCAGAATTTACCTCTCCCTCATCGCCACGATCCTCCGCGCCACCAGTATGATCACCGCCGCGGCGCAGGAGAGGCCCAGCTGGGTCAGCCGCTGCGCGCCGGTCAGGGGAACGAGGTAGTAGAGGCCGGGAATGAAGGTGACGGACAGCGCCATGGCGGCGCACATGGCGATGAATACCAGCGCCCGCAGTTTTGTAAAGGGCAGGCAGGTGACCAGCAGCGTCACCAGCCCTGCCGTGGCGGCGGAGAGGGTCGCCAGCGTGGAGCAGACCTCGTGGCTCCAGTCCAGCTTTTCCAGGAAACAGGCGGCAAGCGCGCAGATCGTCACCGCCAGCGCGCCGGGCACCGCACGAGTGAGCACCGTGCGCAGGAAGTTGCCCTTAACACGCTCCCGGTTGGGCTCCAGGGCCAGGAAGAAGGAAGGCGCGCCGATGGTCAGGCTGGAGATCAGCGTCAGCTGGATCGGCTGGAACGGGTAGCGGGTGGGCAGGAACAGCACCAGCAGCGCCAGCGCGAAGGAGTACAGCGTCTTGACCAGGAACAGCGAGGCGGCGCGGGTGATGTTGTTGATCACCCGCCGGCCCTCGTCCACCACGGCGGGCAGCGCGGCGAAGTCGGCGTCCAGCAGCAACAGCTGGGCCGCGTGCCGGGCCGCGTCCGAGCCCCCGGGCATGGCCACCGAGCAGTCCGACGCCTTCAGCGCGGGGATGTCGTTCACGCCGTCGCCGGTCATAGCCACGGTGTGCCCCGCCGCCTTCAGGGCCTCCACCAGGGCCCGCTTGCGCTGGGGCGTCACCCGGCCCAGCACCGCGCAGGAATCGGCGGCCCCGGCCAGCTCGCTGTCTTCCAGCGTGGCGACGTCCACCCACTTGTCGGCATCCGCAAGGCCGACCCGGGCGGCGATGGCGGAGACGGTGCGGGGGTCGTCGCCGCTGATCAGCTTGACCCGCACGCCCTGGTCGGCGAAATAGCGCAGCGTCTGTTCGGCGTTGGGCCGCAGCGTGTCGCTCAGGGCCAGCAGGCACAGCGGTTTCGATATTGGCGGCAGGCGGTCGTCCTCGATGCGACCTTCGCAGCGGCACAGCAGCAGCACCCGCAGGCCCTCCGAGGCGGCCTGCCGGGCCGGCGCCTGCCAGCGCTCGTCCTCCGGCAGCACGAAGGAGGGGGCGCCGAGGACGAGGGTCGCGCCGTCCTGGAAGGTGTAGGCGGAGCGCTTGGTGGCGGAATCGAAGGGCAGCGTGGCCACCGACGCCTCGCTCGCCGGCGGTACGGCGGCGGCCAGCGCCTTCATCGTGGGGCTCAGCCGCTCGTCCGCGCCCAGAAAGCGGGCGAGGGCCGCCCGGCATTCGTCCTCGGTGTCATCCGACAGGGGGATGACGCGCTCCAGGGTCATGTCGCCGGTGGTGATGGTGCCGGTCTTGTCCAGGCACAGCACGTCCACCCGGGCCAGTGTCTCGATGCCGTACAGCTCCTGCACCAGCGTCTTGCGCTTGCCCAGCCGCACCACGCCCACCGCCAGCGCCACGCTGGTCAGCAGGATCAGCCCCTCGGGGATCATGCCCACCATGGCGGCCACCGCGCTGGGCACGGCTTCCCTGACGGGAATGTGCTGCAGCCACACCTGCTTGCCCAGCAGCGCAAGGCCGATGGGGATCAGCGCTATGGAGACGAAATGCACCAGCCGGTTCAGGTCGCTCATCAGCGCGGATTTGGGCTGCTTGATCTGCCTGGCCTGGCGGGTCAGCCGGTTGGCGTAGCTGGCCTCGCCCACGTAGACCAGCTGGGCGGTGAAGCTCCCGGAGACGACGGCGCTGCCGCTGTACAGCCAGTCGCCCTCGCCCTTGGAGACGGGGTCGCTCTCGCCGGTGAGCAGGCTCTCGTCGGCGCTGCCCGCGCCTTGACGCACCACGGCGTCCGCGGGCACCTGGTCCCCGGCGCGCAGGATCACCAGGTCGCCCTGCACCAGCGCCTCAGGGGAGACGCGCTTCTCTTTGCCGTCCCGCCGCACCGTCGCGGGGGTCTGGGCCAGCAGCGTCAGCTCGGCCACGGTCTTGCGGGCGCGGAGCTCCTGTACGGTGCCGATCAGCGTGTTGGAGACGACTACGCCCATAAACAGCATGTTTCGCCATGCGCCCACCAGGGCCAGGGCCAGCGCCAGCAGCACGTTCAACAGGTTGAACCGGGTGAACAGGTTCTTCGCCACGATCTGCAGCGGCGTGCGCCCATCGTCCTTCGCCGCCGCGTTGCCCTGCCCGGCGGAG
Source organism: Clostridia bacterium (assembly GCA_017432405.1). Next base: position 4,891 of record JAFRJF010000181.1, read on the forward strand.
AGGCGACGCGCCGCTTCGGCTTCGGTCAGGCCTTCAAGGGCGGTCAGGGTCTCCGGCGCGCCGGAGGGGAGAGTGAGACGCTCTTCGTTTTGCATTTGTAGTTTACCTCACTGTTAGACAGATTGTAGATTTTCTGTGCGCCAATGGACTTTTACTTTATCGTTGCATATATTAATTTCATCGTGTATAATAACAACACGAAACAAGGCTTTGGGAGGGATTCCATGATCAGCAAGGACCCCAGGGGTTTTGTGCTGCTTTCCGATGTGGTGCCCCACATCGTGCAGGAGATACGCTATTTTTCCACCTTTAATTTCGTCGGGGATCGTGTGGACGGCTACGAGGAGCCCGTCGCGCTGCTGACCCAGGACGCGGCCCGGGCGCTGAAGTCCGTCAGCAACGAGATGATGGTGAAGGGCTACCGGCTGAAGGTGTTCGACGCCTACCGACCGGTGATGGCGGTAAAGCATTTCGTGCTGTGGGCCATCGAGGACGCCGACGTGCGCATGAAGCCCTACTTCTATCCCGACATCGACAAGCAGGACGCCTTCGAGCTGGGCTACATCGCCAAGCAGTCCAGCCACAGCCGGGGCAGCGCCGTCGACCTGACGCTCCTGGACATGAAGACCGGCCGCGAGGTGGACATGGGCGGCCCCTTCGACCTGTTCAGCGAGGTATCCCACCCGGATTACAGGGGCATCACCGACGAGCAGTATGCCAACCGGATGCTGCTGCGCGCCGCCATGGAGCGCAACGGCTTCGAGCCCTATGAATGCGAGTGGTGGCACTTCCGCCTTGCGGACGAGCCCTTCCCGAACACCTGGTTTGACTTCCCGGTGGCCCGGGGCTCGGTCAAAGCATAGCATATAAGGCGTTGCGCATACAGGATATCACACCTCAAATAAGATTATATCGACAAAACTGTGGTAAATGGGTTGCAACCCCGTGGAGAATGTATTAATATATAAGACAGTGATGTTTGTAATTACTTTCAAACCGGTACAACCATCCCGGTTGAGGAGCTGAGGGTATGCAGGATGACAGAAGGTTGACGAGAAACCTTTCCCCTTTGGGCGCATGGGCCTTTTCCATCGGCACCAGCATCGGGTGGGGCTCCCTGGTCGTCACCAGCAACACCTACCTGGCCCAGGCCGGTCCCCTGGGCAGCACCTTCGGTATGATCGCCGGCGGGCTGATCATGCTGGTGATCGCCGCGAATTACGCCTACCTGATGAATGTCTATCCCGACGCGGGCGGCGCGTATCACTATGCCAGCGAGATCCTCGGCCATGACTATGGCTTCCTGACGGCCTGGTTCCTCAGCCTGACCTACCTGGCGATACTGTGGGCGAACGCCACGTCGATACCGCTGTTCGCCCGCTATTTCCTGGGGGACGTGTTCAAGGTGGGAAGGCTGTACACGCTGTTCGGCTACGACGTGTACCTCGGCGAGGCGCTGCTGTCCATTGGCGCGCTGTTGCTGGTGGCGCTGCTCTGCGCCCGGCGCAAGGGTACGATGTCGAAGCTTATGATCGCCATGGCCGTCGTATTCACGGCGGGCATCGTCGTCTGCTTCGCGGCGGGCATTCGGGGCAGCAAGGGCAATCTCGGCGTGGGCTACGTGCCCGGCAGTTCGGCCCTTTCCCAGATCGTGCGGATCGCCGTGATATCGCCGTGGGCTTTTATCGGCTTTGAGAACATTTCCCATGCCACCGAGGAGATGAGCTTCAGGAACACGCGGTTGTACCGGGTGCTTTTCATCTCGGTGATCTCCACTACGGCGCTGTACATCTTCGTCACGCTGCTGTCGGTCACGGCCTATCCCGGGGAATACCGCTCCTGGCTGGACTACATTCAGAACCGGGAGCACCTCGAGGGCCTGAAGGGTCTGCCAGCCTTCTACGCGGCCAACCGCTATATGGGCAAAACCGGCGTGGTTATACTGATGCTGGCGCTGCTGTCTCTGATCGTCACCAGCCTGATCGGCAACATCACAGCCCTGAGCCGCCTGTTCTATGCCCTGGGCCGCAACAGCATACTGCCCGCCCGCTTCGGCAGGCTGAACGAGCGCAATGTCCCGGCCAATGCCATCGCGCTGATCGTCGGACTGTCCGCGCTGTTCCCCTTCCTGGGGCGAACGGCCATCGGTTGGATCGTGGACGTCACCACCATCGGCGCGACGCTGATCTATGGGCTGGTGTCGGCCTCGGCGATGAAGCTGGCCCGGGAGCGCCGGGACCAAAGGGAGCGGTGGCTTGGCGTCATCGGGCTTGCGATGATGGTCTGCTTCGGGATCTACACGCTGGTGCCGAACCTCTACACCTCCAGCACCATGGCCCGGGAATCCTACTTCTTTTTCATCGTATGGTCGGCGCTGGGCTTCGTCTACTTCCGGCGGATGCTGCGCGTCGACAAGGCGCGGCGCTTCGGCAAGTCCATCGTGGTGTGGATCGCCCTGTTTTCGCTGGTGCTGTTCGTGTCGCTGGTGTACCTGGTCCAGTCCATCATCGAAGTCACCGGCTCGGGGATGCGCAACATCGAGCAGTTCTACGTGCAGAACCGCGGCGCGGGCATTCAGGCCGGGGTGGTCAGCGCGCAGCTGACCCGGATCCGGCAGGTTACCGGCACCAACGTGACGGCGGTGGTGGGCCTGATCACACTGTCGCTGTACGTGCTGATCGGCAACTTCCGGCTGATCAACGAGCGGGCCACCACCAGCGAGCTGCAGCTGGGCGTGGTGCGGGAGATCGCCAGCCGGGACGCGCTGACCGGCGTCAAGAGCCGCCACGCCTACCAGGAGAAGGAGCGGGAGCTGGACGAGCAGATCGGGAACCACACCGCCGGGGATTTCGGCATCGTGGTCTGCGACCTGAACGGCCTGAAGCTGATCAACGACGAATTCGGCCACAAGGCGGGGGATGAGCGCATCCGCCAGGCCAGTCGGGTGATCTGCGAGCTGTTCTCCCACAGCCCGGTCTACCGCAACGGCGGCGACGAATTCGTGGTGTACCTCGCGGGCCGGGATTACGAGGAACGGGTGCAGCTGATGCAGGCGCTCCACGACCGTTCCGTGGCGAACATAGAAACCGGCGATGTGGTGGTCTCCGGCGGGCTTGCGGTGTTCGACCGCAACGCCGACGCCCGCCTGCGCCCGGTGTTCGACCGGGCCGACGCCGCCATGTACAAAGAGAAGCAGCTGCTCAAGGGCATGGGGGCGAAGACGCGGTAAAATGGCGCAAGGCATGACGCGGGGACGGCGAGGGCCGTCCCCGTTTTCTCTCATTCGATCAGATTGTCATGGATGCCGTAGTTGATCGCCAGGCGGGTGATTTCGCCCTCGTCGGCAATTCGTGGGACAAAGGGACGGTTCCCTTGTCCCACAAGCGCGGCGTGGGCAAAATTGTGCCTTTCCGAAACACCGCTTGCATTTGCCACACTTTATCTGTATAATGAGTCAGATGGATCAATACCATTCAGCAGCGACTTTCAGAGCCGGGAATAAGGAGAGAAAACCATGAACAGGAAGCAATGGATCAGGCGGACCCTGGCGCTCGCGTTGGCATCTGTGATGGCGATGCTGGCCGTGACCGGCTGTGCCGAGGCGCTGCCGGACGCGGCGACTGGCGGCGCGGCCTTCGGCGTGACGGAGGTCGAGGTGGAGCGGAAGGTTTACCCCTACGTGAAGGATTTCGGCGACGACGAGATCCAGCGCGGCGAGGTCGCCCTGTACTATGTGAACGGCGGCGACATTCCCTACGTGGCGCTGAGCGAGTACATGGACCTACTCGCCGACCTGCTGGTGAACTGCGCCCAGCGCGAGGGCATCGCCTACAAGGTGGAGCACGACGGCGAGCACATCTACGCGGTCAGCAGGACCGACCGCAACAGCGTCATGTCTGTCAACACCCAGAGCAACCTCATCTGGTTCCTGGACTTCAACAGCTTCACCCAGAGGTCCGATGTGGTGGCCTCCGTGGCGCTGGACGACCTGCCGGAGCCCCCTGAGGTCGACATTGGCAAGGTGCTTGAGACCATGTTCACGATGGAGCCGGAGGCGGCCCAAGCGTATCTGCTGGAGGCCGCGAAAGCCCAGCAGCCCGCACCGGAATCCCTGTTCACCGCCCTCGGCGCATCGATCAACCGCGTGGGCGAACACGTCGCCCTGAATCTGTCGGACTACATGATCGACATCGTGGAGCATGACGGGGAATGCTACGTCCCCCTGCAAACCCTGAACGACCTGTTCATGGGTCCACTCTATATGCGGTACGTGTTCAACGGCGTCGGCCTGTACGCCCTTCCCTATGGCAGCGACGGGCTGCTGGAGGAGGTTTACCAGGCCAAGCCCCAGGAGATGAGCGAGGCATTCGCGCAGTTCAACTACTATGAGCTGCTGCTGATGCTGGACAACTTCTACGGCTTGAAGCCCGAGCACGACATCAAGGATTTCAGCACGCTGCTGGCTAACACCGAGCTGGCGTGGAAATTGTCCTCCACGAAGCCGGAGGACGTTGACGAGGCCATAACCCGGCTGTGCAGCACCTATCTGGACGACATGCACAGCGGCTTCAACAGCCGATCCTGGCGGTCGGATCCGGAAGCCTCCAACGGCCTTATGAACGTGTTCGCCAAGGTGGGCTACACGAACGCCAACAGCGGCAAGATCACCGAGCTGTTCTCCAACGCCCGGCGCGCCGCCTTCCCGGACGGCATGCCCATGTATCAGGAAATCGGCGATACCGCCTTCATCACCTTCGACGAGTTCGTTGGACGGGAGTCGTCCTACTACTATCACATGGACGAGCCTCAGGCCGACGAGTTCATGATGAAGTTTATCGACATGGAGGCGCTTCAGGCGCAGATGGCGGATGCCATCAAAGAAGGAAAGGATCCGTCGGGGCTGGACCTCGGCCAGAAGGAGCCCGTGGACACCATACGGCTGTTCTACTACGCCTACAAGCAGATCACCCGGGAAAACAGCCCCATCAAAAACGTGGTGATCGATTTGTCCAACAACGGCGGCGGCGCTACCAACGCGGCGGCATACGTCATCGCCATGGTGCTTGGCCAGGCGAACATCGCCCTGAAGGATACCTTCACCGGCGCGGAGACCATCATGAAGATCGGCGCGGACCTGGAGCTGAACGAGGACTACAATTCCAATCAAAAGGCTCTGGTGCCCCTGGGCTACAAGGTGTGGTGCCTGACCTGCTCCAACTCCTTCTCCTGCGGCAACATGGTGCCTGCAGCGCTGAAGATGTCCGAGCGGGTGCCCATCGTGGGACAGACCAGCGGCGGCGGCAGCTGTTCGGTACTGCCCTGCACCTCCGCCTCCGGTACGCTGTTCCAGATTTCCAGTAATCAGCAGCTTTCCACCGTGCGCAACGGTTCCTTCTACAACATCGACCAGGGCATCGAGCCGGACGTGCCGCTGCTGTGGCCGGAGAGTTTCTACGACCGCGAGGCGCTGGTGGAATACCTGCACACACTGAAGTAAGATTTGAACAAGGAGGCAATCTATTATGAAGAGGCTTCTCTCGATCCTGCTTGCGGCGATACTGCTGCTGACCTGCATCCCGGCGCTGGCTGAGGAGAATCCCACCGACACGGTGTTCTTTGAGGCGCTTGGTGTCACGCTGGATCTTGCGGCCATCAGGGAAAAATGTACGAATTCCCTCCGGCTGGAGAGCGACGGGGTGCTCTCGCGCGATCCGTATGTGGCCCTGAGTCACGTCATCTATTATGCGATACCGCAGCAGATGCTGGATCAGATCGTCAGCGATTATAAACTGTCCTCCGAGGAGGATCAGCAGGCGTATGCGCAGCTCATTCAGTCGCTCGCTGCCATGGCCGCCTACATCATCGTCAGTGACGCACCGGATCAGGCGGCCATGATGGACGCCATCGGCCTGCAGGCGGCGGACGGCGTTGAGGTCAGCGAGGTCGCGACAAAGGACAGATGGCACTGCTATTTCGTCAAGCTGCCCGTGGACGACCTGCTTGCGGTCTATGACGATCCCGAGATCATCGACGATGAATACACCGAGGAAGAGGCCCGCGCGGATCAGGAGGCGGTTCGTACAGACTTTGAGCTGATCCAATCCGCGCTGATGCAGCAGCTTCAAACCGGCGATTGGGTCGAGCCCGTGGATCCCGACGACAGGTTGATCGGCCAGACCCTCGAATTCGAGACCACCGACCTGGACGGCAACCCAGTGAAGAGCGCGGACCTGTTCAAGGACAACAAGATCACCATGGTCAACGTGTGGGGAAGCTGGTGCGTCAACTGCATCAATGAAATGGCGGAGCTGGCCCAACTGCATCACCGCCTTCAGGAGAAGGGCTGCGGCATCGTCGGCCTGGAGTATGAGCCGAAGCCGATCGAGACGGTGGCGGAGACGGCCAGGGCCGTCATGACCGCAAACGGCACCACCTACCCCAACGCGATCAAGCCCCAGGACAATCCCATACTCGACCAGTTCAACAGCTATCCCACGACGCTGTTCGTGGACAGCGAGGGCAGGATATTGACTTATCCCATCGTCGGCGCGGCGGTGGCGAAGTATGAGCCCACCGTCGAGGCCCTGCTGGCCGGCGAAAGCGCGGATGCGGTCACAGGTACCGGCGCGGTGTCGAACGGCGACAACAAGTATTGCGTCTACGTCTACGACCCGGACGGCAATCCCGTGCAAGGCGTGTTCATACAGTTCTGCGACGACACCACCTGTGCCTTCCAGCCCACCGATGCAAATGGACGGGCTGAGTTCAGCGTGGATGTGGAGAAGGTCTACGAGGTCCACGTGCTCCAGGCCCCGGAGGGCTACCGGCAGGACGAGCGCGCCTATGAGACGCTGGACAGCTACTCCGATGTGAACATCTTCCTGGAAAAGGCGGAATGACAGGAAATCAATAATGGCGTATGTATCAAGGGGGGACGGTGCAGACCGTCCCCCTTTGAACGGGCAATTACCAGGTTCCTATCATCCTCAGGTAGTCTACCCTGGTATCCAGTATGCGAAGAATGGATACACAATCATCGACATCGTATATTATCAAATACTTCCCAGAAACCAAGCCGCGGCCCTTGACATCCTGTCCGGTTTTAGCACTGAGGTCAAAACCGAGGTAAGGATTCTCCTTCAGACGAGAGGCATCCTGGGCGATAGATGTAATGATGCGGATTGCTGCGTCTGGATTATACAAGACATCCCTGATATATGCTTCAATCTCCTCCAGGTCAAGTATGGCCTGTGGTGTATAGCGCAGATTCATAGACTTATACCAAAACGAGACAGCATCTCCTCTTCGGATACCCAGTCGCCTTCAGAATGTACAGAATCGCGCCCCTTTTGTATTTCAGACCGCAAAACGGCGATGGCCTGATTCCGCAGAGCCTCCTTGCTGTCGCTGCTTACGATAAAGGGCATACCCCCGACGTTCAGAGACTGCTGTATGAATATGTTGACGGCATCCGTGAAGGTCAGGCCGCACCGGGAAAAAACCCTCTCTGCCTCCGCTTTGACTTCGGGATTGATGCGCATCTGAAAGGTGGCTGTTTTTGGCGCATTGACGACATTGAACTGAGTCATAGCTTTCACCTCGTATGCAGTATACCACATCGAATCGAGGACGTCAATACATTGTCAGTACAGATGATATCAGAAGATGTGTTTCATTGTGGGGATATTCACCATTATGGGACAAGGGGACGGTTCTCCTGTCCCACTTTTCCTTGATGGTGTGGGACAAAAGAACCGTCCCCTTGTCCCAACTTTCGCAGGAACACAAGGGCAGCGACGCAGTTGGATAATGACATGACAAAGGATGGGAGCGCATCCCCCGTCCTTTGTCGTGTGTTCATCCCCAATATTTTCGGTCCAGCGTCCGGTACTGCACCGCCTCGGCCACCTGCTCGTCGCCGATCGTCTCCACGCCGTCCAGGTCGCAGATGGTCCTTGCAACCTTCAATATCCGCGTATACGCCCGGTTGGAGAGCTTCATCTTCTCGGTGGAGGCGGTGAGCAGCTCCTGGGCAGAGGATGTCAGCTTGCAGGCCTTGGCCAGGGTTCTCGCGTTCAGCTCGGCGTTGCAGTGGATGCCGCTGTCGCCGTAGCGGGCGCGCTGCACCGCCCTCGCGGCCTCGACCCGGGCGCGGATGGCGTCGCTGGGCTCGGAGAGGGTGGTGTCGGACAACTTCTCCGCGGGAATGGACTCCACCTCGATGTGCATGTCGATCCGGTCCAGCAAGGGGCCGGAAATCCTGTTCAGATATCGCCTTATCTCGTTGGGCGTGCACCGGCACTGTTTTGTCCTGCTGCCCAGGTTGCCGCAGGGGCAGGGGTTCATCGAGCATACCAGCACGAAACGGCTGGGGTAGGTGCTCTGGGCGTTCACCCGGGTGATGGTCACAAAGCCGTCCTCCATGGGCTGGCGCAGCGCCTCCAGCACGTCCCGGCGGTATTCGGGCAGCTCGTCCAGGAACAGCACGCCGTTATGGGCCTTGCTGATCTCCCCCGGCAGGGCGTTGGGGCCGCCGCCGACCAGGCTGGCATGGCTGGCGGTGTGGTGGGGCGAGCGGAAGGGACGCTCCGTCAGCAGGCCCGAAGGCGGCACGGCCCCGGCTACCGAGTGGATGCGCGTGGCCTCCAGCGCCTCCTCGAAGGTCATGTCCGGCAATATCGTGGGCATGCACCGGGCCATCAGTGTCTTGCCGGAGCCCGGCGGGCCGATCATCAGCACGTTGTGCCCGCCCGCGGCGGCGATCTCCAGCGCCCGCTTGGCCTTGTGCTGGCCCTTGACGTGGCAGAAGTCCTCGGAGAATTGCCGTCTTCCGATCAGGGTCTGGTAGGCCACGGGCTGCAGCGGCGCGATGGGCAGGTTGCCCGTCAGGTGGCGCACCGCCTCGATCAGCGTGGTGGCGGGGAAGATCTCAGCGCCCTCGATGCAGCTGACCTCGCCGGCGTTTTCGGCGGGCAGCAGGAAGCGCTTCACGCCCCGCTCCATGGCCGAGATCACCATCGGCAGCGCCCCGCGCACCGACCGCACGCCGCCGTTCAGCGACAGCTCGCCGAACACGCACTGCCCGTCCAGGGCCCGCTGGTCGATCACACCCATGCAGCACAGTATGCCAAGGGCGATGGGCAGGTCGAAGGCGGGCCCCTCCTTCTTCAGGTCCGCCGGGGCCAGGTTCACGATCAGCCGCTCGGCGGGGAAGTAGAAGCCGCTGTTCTTCAGCGCCGTGCGCACCCGCTCCCGGGATTCCTTCACCGAGGCATCCGGCAGGCCGACGACCTCAAACAGCACCATGCCGTGGGACATGTTCACTTCCACCTCGACGGCAAAGCCCTCGATGCCGGTCAATCCACAGCTGGAGACGAATGAAAGCATGGTTTACACCTCGCGATCAGTAATTGTACCACTTGAACCACCTGAGGTACTTTGCGTATTCCCTCGAGCAGGGCAAACCGCTCTCCAGGGGGTAGAAGGCGGCGAACAGCATCGCTGCCGCGGCCAGCAGGCCGCCGGAGACGGCGGAGAAGGCCCGTTCATTCTTCCTGCGAATCGCGTCCAGCAGCAGCGCCGAGGCGAGGATGATGAAGGGCACGCTGGCGAAGTAGTGGTAGATGAAGGTGGAGCGGGGCACGATCACCCAGGGCAGGAACTGGGAGGCGAAGCCGATCACCACGAACAGGTCCTTCTTCGAGGCGCGGCGAACCCAGCACATGCGCACGGTCACGAAGATGATCGCCGCCAGCCCGAACCACCACACCGCCGGGTTGCCCATGCAGCTGATGGACGAGATCGTGCCCTCGGGCATGTAACCGGTGCCGGAGAAGTACCACATCGGCCACCAGATCACCGGCCACTGGTACCAGGGGGAGCGGAAGTAGTGGGTGTCCCCGCCCAGGCCGGCGTGGTAGTCGAAGATGCTCTTTTGCAGCTGGATCACCCGGTCGACGCGCTCGCTGGACAGCATGTCGCCGAAGGTGTGCACGCCCTCAGCCCGCAGCAGCCAGAAGTAGCTGAAATAGTAGATCAGCACCGGTATGACGATGAAGAACAGCAGGCAGAAGGCCAGGGTGATCACCAGGTTGCGCATGCTCTGGTTGAACTGCTGGGCCTGGCCGCCCCTGCGCAGCGCGAAGGATTCCCGCAGGCGGCGGAAGACCGTCCAGAAGAACAGTATGGCCAGCCCCGCCGAGGCGTACAGGCCCACCCACTTGGTGGCCCAGGCAACGCCCATGGTCACGCCGCAGAGCCCCAGGGGGACCAGCGTCTTCCCCAGGGATTCCCGGTTCCAGCTCATCTGGCAGTAGCGGAACATAAACAGGTACATCAGCATGATCCAGAACACCGCGTAGCTGTCGATGGTGGCGATGCGGGTCTGGGTGAAGTGCATGGAATCCAGCGCCATCAGCGCCATGGCGATGAAGGACAGCCGGGTGTCCTTGGTCAGCTGTTTGGCCATCAGGTACATCAGCGGCACCATCAGCACGCCCACCAGAGCGCCCATGAAGCGCCAGCCGAAGGGCGTCATGCCGAAGAGCTGTATGCCCACCATCATCAGCACCTTGCCCAGCGGCGGGTGGGTCCACTCGTAGGCGTTCATGCCGTGCAGGTGCTCGAAGGCGGTGCGGGCGTGGTAGATCTCGTCGAAATAGGTGCTGTTCAGGTAGCTGGGATAGGCCGCCACGGTGTGCTGCTCGTCGATCAACGTCGCCGCACTGGTGCTCGACGGGTCGTTCTGGCCGCTCTGGCTGACCCCGGCGATGGGCAGGGGATGGCCCTCATCGTCGAGGAAGCCCACCTCATACAGTATCAGCCCCGCGGACTGGGCCGTGATGCGGGCATAGCGGGCCGTCTGCGTCGGGTGGCTGTCCTCGCCGTCGGAATAGGTCCATAGGGGCGCGCCGGGAACGCTGTCCTCCGGCTCTCCGTAGAGCGTGTTCATGTCCGCGTCCAGTGGCACGAACCACAGCCAGCGGAAGATCTCGCCCTGGTTGTACTGGGCGAAGGTGGGCGCGCTCCAGATCTCGCCGTCGTCGGACAGCTCGACGGTAAAGGTGGAATTGCAGATGCCGCCGTAGTAGGTCATGCGCCAGGTCTCCCTCTGGCCCAGGTCGAACACCACGGCCTCGCCGCTCTTGCTGGCGGTCCAGCCGCTCTGGGGGGCCTGGGTGACGCCCAGGTTGGTAAAGGCCAGCACGCTGTACAGCAGCGTCACCGCCCCCATCAGCAGCACGTCGGGGCGCTTGATGCCCATGCGGTAGTCGGGCGCCTGGGAAAGGGTGTAGATGCCGGCGGGGATCTTCTCCCGCTGAGGATCGTCCATCGGCCAGGCGTGGTCCCGCACGCACAGGTCGAAGGCGGTCCAGCCCAGGAAGAGGGCATTGAGCACGTTTACGACGCTGACGATGCAGTTCAGCCAGTGCTCGCTGTCCTGGAGGTGGCCGTAGTTGGCCTCGGTCATGCCGCCCTGGAGCACCAGGATTTCGTTCATAAACAGCGTGCAGGTCAGCGCGGTCAGCGCGATCAGCAGCCGCCTGTCCCGATCATAGGCAAAGGCCAGCGCCAGCAGCAGCAGGGCGGGATAGATGTAGCGCTCGTGGATCATCGGGCCGAAGGTGCAGATCAGCACCATCAGCAGCCCGCCGGTCAGGAACAGCCGCCGGGGCTGCCTCCGGCTGGCGAAGGTCAGGTAGATGCAGCCCGCCTGGGCAAGCCCGAACAATATCCACGCCAGCGCGATCACGCCCGCGTGTTCGTCGGCGCTGGCCCAGTTCATGCCCAGCAGGTAGTGCAGGTTCAGCGTGTTTACGGTGACGTAGCGGTAGCCCTGCAGGGTCTCGGTATACAGCTCATACAGCCAGGTGACGGGCCGGGTCAGCGGCTGGCCCAGGCAGCACACCAGCCCCACAGCGTAGATCAGCGCCAGGCAGGCGATCAGGCCGACAAGGGCGTCCTTGATCCTGCGCCTGCGCGCCTCGCCCTGGGCGCAGAATATGCCGCACAGCACGGCGGTGAGTCCCACCGGCCCGAACAGCAGCGCCTGGGGCTTGACCAGCAGCGCCGCGCCGAAGCACAGCAGCGCCGGGACGGTCCTGCCGTCTGCGGCGTACAGGGCGCACAGCGCGATGAACAGCGCCAGCACCGCGTCGATCTGTCCCCAGGCCGCGCTGTTGGCGATGGCGGCGGGGTTGAAGGCCATCATCAGGCAAAGCAGCGCAGCGCCGCTTTCGCTGAGCTTGCGGCGGGCCACCCGCCACACCAGCACCGCGCCGGCCAGGTCGGCCAGTATGGGTATGAGCTTGAGCAGCACCAGGTAGGCGCCGGTGCCGGTGGCGATGCCCAGCAGCCGCCTCAGCGCCGCCACCACCCACAGCATCAGCATGTACAGCGGGGGATAGTCGCAGAAGTATTCCGGGTCGTAGAAGCGGTTCGGTCCCAGGGTGAATATGCGCTCGGACCAGCTGGAGAAGCAGTTGATATCGGTGTTGTAGCCCCGCACACGGGCGGCCAGCACCAGCCGCAGCACGAGGGCCAGCAGCAGCGCGACGCCCATCAGCGCCGTCATGGCCTTTTTGCCCATGGGCTCGGCGGCCCTGCGGCGCTTGCGGGTGAAGCCCACCACCGCCAGGGCGTACACGCAGGTGAACAGCAGCCAGGCCTCGGTGTTCCGGGCCGGCGCGCCGTCCTCGTCGGAGGAGTCCTCGTCGTCGTCGTAATAGCTGTCGTCCTGGAAGAAGTCATAGACGGCGGCGTCCTCCGGGGCCTCGTCCACCCGGGTCACGGACAGGTCGTCAAAGCTGGCGGTGCCCCTGGAGAGCGCGCCGTAGGCGCCCACCCGGGCAAACACCGTCAAGGAATGCTGGTCCGGGCCGGTGTTGCCGTACAGCTCCACGTATTCCCATTCGCCGCCGGTATCGAACAGGCCGTCGGAATAGACGAACACGTCCTGAATCGACAGGGTCGCGCCGTAGCCCTCCGGATCGCAGTCCGAGGCGCGGACCATGCCGCTGACCCGGTAGAGTGTGTCCGGCTCCACGGGCACGGTCTGGGCGAAGCGGGCGTCGTTTTCGTCCACGTTGCTCACGGTGACGCAGCTGCCGTCGTAGCCGTCCTCGTCCACGGTCAGCAGGCTCACCCCGGCGTCCGTCAGCCACATGTCCCTGCGCCACCCGGCGGGATCACCGTCGACGATCTCGGAAAAGTCGCCGTTTTTCAGCAGGTTTTCCCCGTCCTCGGCCCATGCGGCCCAGGGCAGGCAGAGCGTCAAAAGCAGCGCCAATATGGCACACAGAAGCGAAGCGTGCCCTCTGGGGATTGATTTTTTCATTTTGGGTTCTCCTTGGTTGGAATGACTGTAACCTTTTATATTTCTATGCAAAGGGCACTAAATCCTGCTTTACGGGCAGTTTGTAGAAATAAAAACCGGGCCGCGGTTTATCCGCGGCCCGTGGAATGCAAGGGGTGTGTTCATGAATGTCGGGAGGCAAACGTTGTGTCGCGCAAATACTGATTTGTCGCGCTGCGACAAATCAGTATTTCATAGACCGGCTGCACGCGCACCTCCGACAGCGCGACCACCGTGCCCTCGGCCTGTTCGCTCCTGGCGGCCATGGGGGAATCGGCGTTGATCCTTCGGCCCCGGCGCAGGGGGGCGATGACGAGGGTCAGGGTGAGTGCGCCGGCCTTCGGCAGGTACTCCCGCAGGCCGACCTCCCAGGTGTCGCCGTTGCAGAAGTTGTCGCTGATCATCTCGTTGCCGAGGAACAGCATGCCGATGTCGCCGGTGTAGTCGATCTGCAGGCGGAGGTCCTTCAGGCCGGCCATCGTACCGGCAGGTAGCGTCACCGTCCAGCGGCGGGGCGTGGTGTTGACGACGTGAAGGGGGATGTCCCGGGGCACGGCGCAGAACCGATAGGCGGCCAGCGGGCCGCAGTCGGCCTGTGGCGTCCGGGCGTCCCCGGGCAGGCATGCGGGATAGGCATACAGCGTGCTGTCCGCCAGGGTCGTCTCCAGCCGCAGGGCGCCGTCGGGGTCCTCCAGCGGGGCGGCGTCGGTGAAGAGCAGGCTGCCGCTCTTGAGCCGGTACAGCCGGTTGGCCATGGCCCGGCTGAGAACGAGCACGTCGACGGCGCGTTCGCCCTTCGTGACCGTGAACCGGTGGGCTTCCGAGCCACGGGGCAGGACGGCCTCGCCCAGTATCGCCACGTCGTCCTCGAAGCGGAACGCCCCGTCCATGCCCTCGGGCACCATAAAGGCGTAGGTCACCCGCCCGTCGATCACCGTGCGCAGCAGCGGCTGGGCGCAGGCCTGGCGCAGAGGGATGCCGTCCATGTCAAAGGCGAAGGGAAGTATGGCGTTTTCGCCGGAGGCGAGGCTGATGTCGAAATCGTAAACGCTTTCCCGGGTCTGGACGCGCACGGCCTCGTGCCGCCGGGCGGGCATGTGCCGGTGATCCTGGAAGTTGTTGACGAACAGGAAGCCGCTTTCGCCGTCGGTGCGCAGGGCATAGCGCAGCGGCGTCGTGTCCGAGGGGTCGATTATACGCGCTTCCTCCGGCAGCGCCGTGACCATCGGGGCCAGCCGCTCGCCAAAGCTGCGCAGGAACTGGTGGATGCACTTCAGGCGGCGGTAGGATTCCCGGAGCTGGCCGAACTCGCCCAGGGCCGCCTGGTAGTCGTAGGAGCGCTTGGGCACCTGACCCTCGTTCATGAAGACGCCGCCTGGGCCGATGGGGTTGGTGCCGCCGTGGAACATATAATAGCCGATGAAGTTGCAGCCGGAGCCCAGCTTCACGTTGGCCAAGGCGTCAACGCTCTCGAAGGGCAGCCTGAAGCGGTAGCGGTAGCTGCACGTCATGCCGCCGCCTATCTCGCAGCAGGCGTAGGGGCGCTGGGAGGGGGGATAGGCGGGGGCGAAGTCGTCGGCCCAGGTCGCGCCGTCCCGGTGGTAGTCCTCGTACAGGTATTCCTCGGTGGCGGGGTGCACGCCGTCGCGCTCGTAGAACAGCCACGGGCGGTAGGGATAGCCGCCCCACAGCGGCAGTACCCGAGGCGAATAAGCGGCACCACCCCAGGCCGTGCCGGTGAAGAACGCCGGGGTCAGGCCGCAATCCAGCGCGATTTCCCGCAGCGCCAGGATGTAGGCCTCGCCCTCGCTTCCCGTGTTCACCCACTCGTCGGATATGCCGGTGGTCATCTCCCAGGGGGCAGCGGAATGCATGTATTCGTTGTCCAGCTGCACGCCGATCACCGGCCCGCCATTCCTAAAGCACAGCCCCTTTACCTGCCGGCCGATCTCGCCGTAAAGGCGGCGCACATGGCCCAGGAAGCCGGGGTCGGTGGTGCGCACCTCGAAGGGCTTGCCGTACAGCCAGTCGGGCAGCCCGCCGTTGCGGACCTCCCCGTGACAGAAGGGCCCCACCCGGAGGATCACATACAGGCCATGCCTGCCGCACAATTCGACGAAGCGCCGCAGGTCCCGCCGCCCGGTGAAGTCGAATTCGCCCTCCGCCGCCTCGACGTGGTTCCAGAACACATAGGTGGCGACGACGTTGATCCCACCCATGCGCATCCTGACCAGCGCGTCCTCCCAGCGGCAGGGGTCCAGCCGGCTGTAGTGGCACTCCCCGGACACCGGGATGAAGGGCAGACCGTTTCGCTCGAGGAAATAATTGTTGAAGGAAAGCGTCTCCCCCGAAGGAGAGACGCCGGAGAAGTCCGGGCCGAGGGAATAAACCGTTTCCGGCGCGCAATGGCGCACGTCGATGGCATGGGGCATGGGAATCGTCCTTTCTCGTGTATTCCTGCGCTCAGAACCCCAGGTTTCCGTTCACCAGTATCACGTGGATCCGATCCTTGTGCCTGGAGAACCGGGTGATCAGGAACTGACAGCAGATGGTGTCGGGGGACTTGCAGTCCATGCAGGCGCCGGTCTTGCAGCAGGGGGTGTTCAGGCCGAAGCGCTGGGCGTTGATGGGGGCGGCCACGTTGCGGGCGCGCTTCATGGCGGCGTCCGGGTCAGAACAGACCTTGTTCATGCCCACGATGAACACGACCTTTCGGGGACCCTGGGCGATGGCGGAGACGCGGTTGGAATTGCCGTCGATGTTCACCATGATGCCGTCCTCGGTGATGGCGTTGGCGCTTGCCAGGAACACGTCGGCGTCGTAGGCCGCCAGCATCGCCGCCCGCTTGTCCTCACAGGCGTCCCGGTCGATGAAGTTGTAGTTGCCCTTCTTCAGCGCGTCCACCAGCCCGATCTCGTGGGCGCTCATCGCGCCGCCCATGGTCACCGAGCTGCCCTCGGGAATCAGCGACAGCGCCAGGGCCAGCGCCTCCTTCTTGCTCTGGGCGTAGTAGCCGGACATGTTGCGGGATTCCAGCCCCTTGATGACCTTCTGCGCCAGCAGCGCGTTGCGCTTGGTGATGTTTTCGTTCAACATAATGGTACCTCCTGTGTTGACTGTAGCAGTATTTACTGCTCCACAATCTATCCATGAAAGAGTATACCACATGCCAACGCGGTTGTAAAACAGGATTTTCCGACTTCGCCTTGCCCTTTCATCCTTTTTCTGTTATCATAATACAACCAACAGGAGGCAAGACACATGAACAGCGACTATATTTCCATACTTTCAAAGGAACTGTCCCTTCGGCCCGAACAGGTGAGGGCGGCGGTGGAGCTGCTGGACGCGGGCAACACCATTCCCTTCATCGCCCGCTACCGCAAGGAGGCCACCGGATCGCTGGACGACCAGGTACTGCGCACGCTCTCCGAGCGCCTGGAGTACCTGCGGGGCCTGGACAAGCGGCGGGAGGAGATCACAAAGGCCCTGACGGAGCAGGGCGTGCTGACGGAGGCGCTGTCGGCGCAGATCGCGAAGGCGGCGACGCTGGCGGAGCTGGAGGACATCTATCGCCCCTTCCGGCCCAAGCGCCGCACCCGGGCGACCATGGCGAAGGAGCGGGGCCTGGAACCGCTGGCGACCTGGCTGCTGGTGCAGCCGGCGAAGGGCGATCCCCTTGAAAAGGCGGCGGGCTTCGTCGACCCCGACAAGGAGGTGCCCGACGTCGAGGCGGCGCTGGCCGGGGCGCGGGACATCATCGCCGAGATGGTCAGCGACGACGCGCCTCTGCGCAAGCAGCTGCGGGAGCTGTTGACCCGGGAGAGCGCCGTGACCACCAAGGCCGCCAAGGACGAGGACAGCGTCTACAGCAACTATTATGACTATCGCGAGCCCCTGCGCAGCATGGCCCCTCACCGTATACTGGCCGTCAACCGGGGCGAACGGGAGGGCTATTTGAAGGTGGGCGTGGACGCGCCCGAAGAGCGGGCGGAGCAGACCGTGCGCGCCGCCTTCGTGCGGGGGCGCTCGGCGGCTTCGGAGCAGGTGGGCCAGGCCTGTGACGACGCCTGGGAGCGGCTGCTGTTCCCGTCGCTGGAGCGGGAGCTGCGCGCCACGCTGACCGACCGGGCCAACGAATCGGCCATCAAGGTGTTCTCGGACAACCTGCACCAGCTGCTGATGCAGCCGCCCATCAGGGGCAAGGTGACGCTGGGCGTCGACCCCGGCTTTCGCACCGGCTGCAAGCTGGCCGTGGTGGATGAAAACGGCAAGGTGCTGGACACCGGCGTGGGCCATTTTACGCTGCCGGGGAACGACGCCGGCAAGGCCGCCGCGGCGCGGTTGATCAAGGGCTTCGTGCAGAAGTACGGCGTGACGGCCATCGCCATCGGCAACGGCACCGCCAGCCGGGAGAGCGAGCAGTTCATCGTCAGCCTGCTGCCGGAGCTGCCGGGGGTGGCCTACATCATCGTCAGCGAGGCAGGGGCCTCGGTGTACTCCGCAAGCCCCCTGGCCGCCGAGGAATTTCCCGATTTCGACGTCACCCAGCGCAGCGCGGTGTCCATCGCCCGCAGGATGCAGGACCCGCTGGCCGAGCTGGTGAAGATCGACCCGAAGGCCATCGGCGTGGGCCAGTACCAGCACGACCTGAAGCAGAATGCCCTGACCGCGGCGCTGGACGGCGTGGTGGAGCAGTGCGTGAACCAGGTGGGCGTGGAGGTCTCCACCGCCTCGGCGGCGCTGCTGAGCCACGTGGCGGGCATCGGCCCGGCGCTGGCGAAGAACATCGTGGCCTACCGGGAGGAAAACGGCATCCCCAGCCGGGCGGCGCTCAAGAAGGTGCCCAAGCTGGGGCCGCGGGCCTTCGAGCAGTGCGCCGGCTTCCTGCGGGTCCGCGACAGCAAAAACCCGCTGGACGCCACCGCCGTGCACCCGGAGAGCTACGATGCGGCGAAGGCCATCCTCACCGCCCTGGGCTGTGACGCGAAGGCCGTGCGCGGGGGCATCCCCGACATCGCCCAGCGGGCGCAGTTGTACGGCATGGACAAGCTGGCGGCGGAGGCGGGCGTGGGCCTGCCCACGCTGAGGGACATCCTCTCAGAGCTTCAAAAGCCGGGCCGCGACCCCCGCGACGACCTGCCCAAGCCGGTGCTGCGCACCGACGTGCTGGACATGAAGGACCTGGCGCCGGGCATGGAGCTGACCGGCACCGTGCGCAACGTGATCGACTTCGGCGCGTTCGTGGATATCGGCGTGCACCAGGACGGCCTGGTGCACATCTCCCGCATGGCCGACCGCTTCATCAGGCATCCCTCCGAGGTGGTGAAGGTGGGGGACGTGGTCAAGGTCTGGGTGGTCAGCGTGGACGAGAAGAAGAAGCGCATCGCGCTGACCATGGTGAAGGAGAAGATGTAACCCGGACAGTATTGTATATATGAAAATGCTTCATGGGGGCGCTCTTGGTGCGCCCCTATGAAGCATTTTCATTATACAGCCAATTACCCCTTGCCTATGTACTACATTTGTGATATAATCGTGCGTAAAGATGGTAACACGGCATTTACCGGCGAAAAGCCACGGGGTAGACAATATGGATAAGAAAAAACTGATCATCAGACCGCGCCGGTATGGCGCGGAAACCACGGTGATATCACTGCGGTTGCCAAAGGATATGATCAAGGTCATTGAGGACATCGCGACGACCACGGGGAGGACCCGAAACGAAATCATGGTCATGTCCCTGGAATACGCGCTGGACAACATGGAGATCGAGGAGAAGTAGGAGGCTGTTACAGATGGCGAAGTTTGCGATTGCGTGCCCGGTGTGCGGCAAGTATGCCGAGGCGAAGACGGGCTTCTTTGCAAAGAAAAAGATTGAATGCGCCTGTGGCAATATCATCAACATCAGGACCGACAAGCTGGCGTCGCGCCAGTGCCCCCACTGCGGGAACCAGATCGTCTTCGACCAGACCAAGGGGGCCGATGCCCTCTGCCCGGTCTGCCACGCGCCGGTCAACACCATGTCGGAGCAGCAGCAGATGGAGACCTTCTCCTGCCAGCAGTGCGGCATACGGCTGAACGTGGTCAAGAGCGCGGCGAAATACGTCTGCCCGGTCTGTGACTTTGAGAACGACGTGCAGGAGCGCCTGGTCTCTGAGCGCATCCGCAGGGACGGCCTCGCCAGCATCATCAAGTACGAGGGCGACAACAACACCTTCATCTGGAAGCATCCCATCGAGGACTTCAACTACGGCTCCCAGCTGATCGTCCACGAGAGCCAGGAGGCCGTGTTCTTCAAGGACGGCCAGGCCCTCGACCTGTTCGGCCCCGGTCGCTACACCCTGGAGACCCAGCAGCTGCCGCTGTTGGAGAAGGTGTACAAGCTGCCCACCGACACCGAGGGTACCTTCCACTCCGAGGTCTATTTCATCAACAAGACCGTGCAGATGGCCATCAAGTGGGGCACGCCGGAGAAGGTGCGCTTCATCGACCCGCTGACGGGCACGCCACTGCAGTTGGGCGCGTCCGGCGAGATGAACGTGCAGGTGTCCAACGCCCGCAAGCTGCTCGTCAAGCTGGTGGGTACCACGAACGGCATCTCCTGGGACGAAGGCGCGGGCCTGACGAAGTCGCTGCAGGCGTCCTTCAGGCCGCTGATCACCAACGCGGTCAAGGTCAACCTGGCTTCGGTGATCCGGGATGAGGCCATCGACCTGCTGGAGATCGACCAGAAGCTGGACCTCATCTCCGCCACCCTCCGCAAGGCCATCCTCCCCGGCTTCGAGGAATACGGCCTGACGATTCCCCAGTTCTACGTCAACAACGTCGTTCTTCCCGAGGACGATCCGAATTTCAAACGCATCCGCGAATTGCATACCATCACGCTGCAAACCCGCATCTTCCAGGCCGAGGCGACGGTCAAGACCGCCCAGGCCCAGAGCGAGACGATGTACCGCACGGCCCAGGAGCAGAGCAAGGCCCAGATCGAGGCCGCCCGCCGCGAGGCCGAGCTGCAGCGCCAGGCGACGGAGACCGAAGTGGCCCGCCGTGAGGCCGAGCGCAGGGTCATCGCGGCCCAGGCGGAGGCCCAGGCCCAGCGGATGGCCGGCCTCACCGAAGCGGAGATCATGGCCGCGAAGGGCTACAACCAGCGGGACGTGCTCCAGGCGGAGGTTCAGAAGGCCTATGCCGAGGGCATCGGCAATATGGGCCCGGACGTGGTCAACGGCGGCGGCAGCGGCGGTCTCATGGGCGATATGCTGGGCCTGGGCGTCGGCATGGTGGCCATGAACGCGGTCGCGCCTCAGATCGGCAACATGATGGGCCAATTCAGCTTTGGACAACAGCTCCAACAGACGCCCGCAGCCGACCCGGCCACCTGGGACTGCGCCTGCGGCCAGAAGGGTATCGCCAGCAAGTTCTGCCCCAACTGTGGCACGAAGAAGCCCGAGCCCGCCGCCTCGAACACCTGGGACTGTGCCTGCGGCCAGAAGGGCAACGCCGGGAAGTTCTGCCCGAACTGCGGCGCGAAGAAGCTCGAGGCCCCGGCCGCCTGGGACTGCGCCTGCGGCCAGAAGGGCATTACCGGCAAGTTCTGCCCGAACTGCGGCACGAAAAAGCCGGAGCCCCAGCCCGCCACCTGGGACTGCGCCTGCGGCAATACGGGCATCACCGGTAACTTCTGCGACAACTGCGGTAGGAAGAAGGGGGAATAAGCCGTGAAGAACAGCACAAGGAGCCTCATCATCATCGCCATCGCGCTGGTGGTTTTCAGCGTCGTTGCCTTCGCGATACCGTTTGCGCATACGACGGCCTTCTGGGTCGCCTATGGCTTCGGAGCGCTGGCGATCCTGTTCCAGCTCTACATATTCAAGGTTTCCTTTGCCGGTGACGGCGATGCCAAGAGCCGGTTCTACGGCTTTCCCATCGCCCGCCTCGGGGTGTACTATCTCGTGGTCCAGTTCATCGTGAGCGTCATCGAGATGGCGCTTGCGAGGGTGATTCCCACGGGGGTCGCGGTGGCGATCAACGTGCTGCTGCTCGCCCTGGCCGTCGTCGGCTGCATCACCGTGGACGCCATGCGCGATGAGATCATCCGCCAGGACAGCGCACTGAAGAAGAACGTCGGCAACATGCGCGAGCTCCAGTCCCTCTCCGCCGCGCTGGTGGGCCAGTGCGCCGACGCATCCCTGAAGCCCACCCTCCAAAAGCTGGCCGACGAGTTCCGCTACAGCGACCCGGTCTCCTCCGAAAAGACGCAGGAGCTCGAGGAGGACATGAAGGTCCAGCTGGGCGACATCCAGCAGGCCCTGGTGGAGGGCGATTCCGACGGCGCAAAGAAGCTGTGCGGGAAGCTGATGGGGAGTTTGGCGGAGAGGAATAGGGTTTGTTCGGTGAGTAAGTGAGATAAATCCTTCGACGTAATTCTACTTTAACATAATGTGGCGATATTTCTGATAAACTAAGGATACAACTTGGTTCGAGAAGGGCGGTGCTTGGCTTTGTTCTATAGGATATCGGTTGACAACTTTACAGTGTTCGGAAGAATGGATATTGTTTTCTCCCAGGGCTTGAATGTATTCATTGGGGAGAATGGAATGGGAAAAACCCATCTCATGAAGTTGCTTTATTGCGCGGGCAAAGCTGCGAGACACGATATTTCATTTCCGCAGAAGATCGTAAATGTGTTTATGCCCGATGAATCCAGCATCAACAGGCTGGTATCCCGTCGGAAGGGTGTAGAAAGCGCCTCGGTTCAGGTGCTTTCTGATACCGTGGGAATAACGACGAGCTTCAATCGCAAAACGCCCAAATGGGATGCCGAAGTGATCGGGGAGAGCAATTGGGAAAAACAGGTATCGGACACCAACTGCGTGTTCATTCCTGCCAAAGAAATACTGTCAAATGGATGGCACTTTGAAGCGGCTGTTCATCTTAGAAACGTGGAGTTCGATGAAACTTATGTGGATATCGTTTCAGCAGCCAAGATCGATTTAAAGGGGAATCCATCGGCCAACAAGAAGTATCTGGATATTTTACAAAAGGCGACATCCGGGAAGGTCCTGGTGGACAAAGATCGGTTCTACATCAAGCGCGGCGCGCACAGGTTTGAATTTAACCTCATTGCCGAGGGAATACGCAAGCTTGCATTGCTCTGGCAGCTGATAAACAATGGCGCCCTGGACAGTGGCTCGGCTTTGTTTTGGGATGAACCCGAAGCGAATCTCAATCCAAAGTTTATACCCCTGGTGGCGGAAATGTTGATTGAATTACAAAGAAACGGCGTTCAAGTGTTTGTTTCCACACATGACTATTTCCTGTGCAAATATCTGGAGATCAAACGCGCGCCGCAAGACCATCTGATGTATCATTCGCTGTATCCGCTCAACGATACGGTGGGTTGTGAGAGCCAGGAGAGACTGTCTTTGCTTGAGCACAACGCCATACAGGAAACGTTTCTGCAGATGTATGACGATGAAATACAGAAAGCGATGGAATAGAAAATGGAAAATACGAGAGCAAAGATAATAGAAGAGTCCGGTATGAGATTTGGGCCTTTTCTATCGGAGGACTTGTTTCATATTGAGATGTCGCGGGCTTATGCGGCCTTGGGCAATGGCTTTTCAAGCGTAGAATTTGTGTGTATGAAGCAGGGAGATGAAAAGAAATATCTATACTTCATTGAGGCGAAATCAAGCTCGCCCAATCCTGAAAACGGAGAAGAGCGCTTCTATGAATGGATTGATGAAGTATCCATGAAGTTCAAAGATTCGCTTCAGTTGTTTATGGCAGCTGAATTGGGAATTCAATCCGATGAGGGGATAGGTCAACACCTATTGGAAGCTGAGATGGCAGAATGTGCGATCAAGCTTATACTGGTGCTGTCGCAGCACAAAAAGGAATGGCTTCCGCCTGTTCGCGATGCGCTTTCAGCGCGACTCAGGAAAATACTTCGCATATGGGAAGCGGAAATCATTGCGCTAAATCGTGATATGGCGCATGCATACGGTTTGGTACAGTAAAAGAAGAATCATGCCAAGCCTCAGAAACCATGTTATCGGCGTGCTACACAAGTACCATTTCTGGATTCCGGAGAAGAGCGCCTTGAAGCTATTGGAGGTGTATCATCATGAGTGGAATTAGCGCGGTAAGGATACCCAGGTTTATGGAAGGCCAGCCGCTCCCGGAAGTCTACAACGAAGCTCTGAATCCTTATAAGAATCCCCCGAATTCAAAGTACAATTTGAGAGCAATGGTGAATTATGCCTTGCAGGCTGGGAAAAAAGTACCCGAACTGACGGTTGAAGAAGTTGAACAATTTTTGATTACAAGCGAGGAATGATTTGCTATGATCACCTTAAAATGCAAAATGTGCGGCGGCGACCTGCTTCGAAGAGGTGGCGATCAATGTGCTGCTACTCGCTCTGGCTGTCGTCGGCTGCATCACTGTGGACGCCATGCGCGATGAGATCATCCGCCAGGACGGCGCGCTGAAGAGGAACGAGGGCAACATGCGGGAGCTTCAATCCCTGTCATCTGCCTTGGTTGGACAGTGCGGGGACGAGGCGCTGAAACCAATGCTGCAAAAGCTGGCCGACGAGTTCCGCTACAGCGACCCGGTATCCTCCGAAAAGACGCAGGAGCTCGGGGAGGACATGAAGGTCCAGCTGGGCGACATCCAGCAGGCCCTGGTGGAGGGCGATTCCGACGGCGCGAAGAAGCTGTGCGGGAAGCTGATGGGGAGCTTGACGGAGAGGAATAGGGTTTGTTCAGTGAGTAAGTGAATGAAAAGAATATAGGAGATTCAATTTACGAACGAAACATTAGCGTACAAATGGAGGCTACATAATGACACCGAAGGATTTTGCAAAGCAATGCAATGTTCGCTTATCTACGGTATTTCAATGGATCGAGAAAAAATACATTGATGGAATAACGATAACTCGAAATGATGATTCTGTTAATTATGATATTCCTGCTTCTGCTTGGAGACCCGCAAATTATCGTGCAAAAACAGATATTGCAATTAGGAAATCATTTATAAGGGCAGTCAACAAAAAACAAGCGATTAACTGTTATATTTGTAAAATGCCTCACGAAGAGTATACAGCAAGAATAGAGCAAGCAATAAAGGAAGGTTTAATAATTCCGTATAAAACTGCAGAAGGAACGATTCAATACACTTTAGGTTCCGTCGGACAACGATATCTTGTTGAAAAGAAAGAGTCAATTTTAAAGCTTGCCATAAAAACTGCAGAAACAGCAGAAAACGTAACAGAGATAATAAAAGACCTAATTCACATTATTCAGCCCGGAAGTTGACATGACAAAATAAGGAGCGTTATCAATGATTACTTTCAAATGCAAAATGTGTGGCGGCGACCTGACTTTTGAGCCGGGCGCGAGCGTTGCGGAGTGCCCCTATTGCGGCACGAATCAGACACTGCCGAAGCTGGACGACGACAAGCGGGCGAACCTGTACGACCGGGCGAACCACTTCCGCAGACAGAATGAATTCGACAAGGCCATGGCCATCTACGAGCAGGTTCTCGCGGAGGATCGCACGGACGCCGAGGCCTATTGGTCGCTGGTGCTGTGCCGGTACGGCATCGAGTACGTGGAGGACCCGGCATCCCACAAGCGGGTGCCCACGGTGAATCGGGTGCAGTATGCCTCGATCCTGGCGGACGAGGACTACAAGTCTGCCCTGGCCCATGCCGACGCGGCCCAGCGGCGCGTCTACGAAGCCGAGGCCAACGCCATCGCCGAGATTCAGAAGGGCATACTGGACATCTCCAGGAAGGAAGCGCCCTTCGACGTATTCATCTGCTACAAGGAGACCGACGCCAACGGACGCCGCACGCCGGACAGCGTGTTGGCAAACGACATGTACCACCAGCTGACCAAAGAGGGCTTCAAGGTGTTCTTCTCCCGCATCACGCTGGAGGACAAGATCGGCACGGCCTACGAGCCCTACATTTTCGCCGCCCTCAACTCGGCGAAGGTGATGGTGGTGCTGGGCACGAAGCCGGAGTACTTCAACGCCGTGTGGGTGAAGAATGAGTGGAGCCGCTACCTGGCGCTGATACGCAACGGTGCTGACAAGACCCTTGTGCCCGCCTACCGCGACATGGACCCCTACGACCTGCCCGAGGAGTTCGCTCATCTCCAGGCCCAGGACATGAGCAAGCTGGGCTTCATGCAGGATCTCATTCGGGGCATCAAGAAGATTCTACATAAAGATGAACCCAAGCCTCAGACTGTAGCGCAGCCGACAGCGGCAGCCCCGGCCAACAATGTTGCGCCGCTGCTGAAGCGCGCTTTCATGTTCCTGGAGGATGGCGATTTTGCCCGTGCCGATGATTTCTGCGAGCAGGTGTTGAACCTTGACCCGGAGAACGGTAGGGCTTATCTGGGAAAGCTGATGGTCGATCTTCAGGTACGCAGGGAGAATGATTTGAAGAAACAGCCCCGGCCGTTTGAAGGCAACGGCTACTTTCAGAAGATACAGCGCTTCGGAGACAAAGCGTTGAAGCAGCAACTTTCAAAGGACATCGAATACATTAATAACCGTAACGAGTATGCCCGCCAGAAGGAAATCTTTGACAAGGCGACCGAGGCACTGCGAAAGGCGGATACCGTTAAACAGTGCAGGGCAGCGAAGGTGCGCTTTCAGTCCATCCCCGGCTTTGAGGGCGTGACGCAGAAGCTTGCAGAATGCGACGCAAGGGCTGAGGCCATAAATGATTCCGACTACAGAGATGCCATGGCTCTGGAACAGGCTCAAAAGTGGCAGGAGGCCATTGGCGCCTATGAATATCTTGGCGATTATCGGGATAGCCGCAGCCGCGCCGAGATGTGCTGGGAGGGCTTCCGGGCTGATGCCTATGCCACTGCGGAGCGGCTGAGGAGTGATAGCCAGTGGGAAAACGCCATTTCGGCATTTGAGCAGCTGGGTGAATATCGCGACAGCAAACGGAAGACGCAACAGTGCCGAGAAGCCTTGGAGGCCGAGCGTCGGGCCGAGGAACAGCACCGTGAGCAGGAGCGCGTGATTGCCGAGCGCAAGGCAAAGGAGGTAGCGGCAAAGCAGGCGAAGATCGCCATCATTGTGGTGGCTGTTGCAGCAGTGGCATTGGCCGCAGTACTGCTGTATAATAATGTCGTCAAGCCCAATGGCATCTACAATTCTGCAATCAATGC
This sequence comes from Clostridia bacterium, assembly GCA_017432405.1. Next base: position 31,448 of record JAFRJF010000181.1, read on the forward strand.
CATGAAAACGGGAAATTACGATGAGGCGACGATGATCTTTGAAAGCCTCGGGGATTATAAAGACGCGGCGACGCAGGCCCAGGAGAGCCAGTATCAGAAGGGCATGTCGCTTCTGGCGTCCGGGGATCACGATGGTGCGACAGCGGCGTTCAACGGCGTCAACGGCTACAGCGATGCCGCAACGCAAGCCCAGGAGAGCCAGTACCAGAAGGGTGTGTCTCTGATGTTATCTGCCCATTTCGATGAGGCGACCAACGTATTTCTGGGAATGAACAAACTCTATTGGGACAAATCTGAGCACATACTTAGTCGAATCTATGAGACTGATGTGGTGGAAGAGGCTGCAGATGTGGTCGAAGAACGGATGGAAGAGGCTGCAGATGCGGTTGAAGAATTGGCAGAAGATGCCGCAGAGGCAGCTGAAGAGACTGCGGATGCGGTTGAAGAATGGGCAGAAGATGCCGCAGAGGCAGTTGAAGAAGCTGTGGCACCTATAGAAAAAGCATCAAACATGGTTCAGAAAAGTCTATATGATCAAATCCAAGAGCTTGGAATAAATGGATATAAGGATTCTCTGGAGATGGCGATGGAGAGCCAGTATCAGAAGGGTATGGCACAGAAGGATAGTGGGGACTACGATGGTGCAACTGCGACTATGAATGCCATCAGTGGCTACAATGATGCTGCATCTCAAGCCTATGAGAGTCAGTACCAGAAGGCCAACGCCCTGAATGCCGAGGGGGATTACGATGCAGCGTATCAGCGTTACGCTTCGATTACCGGCTATAAAGATGTTGACGATATCATCGAAAATGACGATAATATAGCTGCTGCTGCTGCTGCATGGCGTTCGCAGTTCAAGGTGGGGAATACCGTGGTCTATGGGAGATATGAGCAGGACAACGACGCTGCTAACGGGAAAGAGGCCATTGAGTGGATCGTGCTGAATAATGACAGAGAGAACTATACCATAGTCAGCAAGTATGCACTGGACTGCAAGCCATACAACAAAAAGAACACGGATGTCACTTGGGAAAGCTGTACGCTGCGCAGGTGGCTGAATGGGGAATTCCTGAACGCAGCCTTTACTGTTGAAGAGCAAATGAAGTTGGACAAGGTTTATTTGTTGAGCGTCAATGAGGTCAACCAGTTTTTTCCCTCAGTTGATTCTAGAATCTGTACGGCTACGAGGTACGTCGAAGCTCAAGGAGCATGGACGAACGAGAACCGTGCATGTAGGTGGTGGCTCCGGTCGCCAGGCGGAGGAAGTGATAACGCTGCCCGCATCCTCAGTGACGGCTCCATCGACGACTATGGCTGCGATGTCGAAAGCGACATCTGTGCCGTGCGGCCCGTCGTGGTGTTGCGGCTTTCACAACCGAATCCTTGATCTTCAGATTTCAAGAAGGATGTATATTAAGAGGCTGCCATAGCATTCTAAACTAAACGAAACAATGATCGGCTCTACAGAAAGGGATAAGAATATGGCAATCATAAAGTGCAAAATGTGTGGCGGAGACATCGCTTTTGAAAGTGGCAAGGCATACGGTACTTGCGAATACTGCGGAAGCCTAGTGACATTCCCAGTTTCTGCTGATGCACAGAATGTGAATCTTTTCAATCGAGCAAACCATTTCCGTATGCAGAATGAATTCGATAAAGCTATCGCTGCATATGAGCGCATTCTTGAAAAGAACGATTATGATGCCAAGGCGCATTGGGGAATTGTTCTGTCCCGGTATGGCATTGAATATGTGGAAGACCCAACAACCCATGAGAGGATTCCCACATGCCATCGCCTTCAGAATACATCCATCCTTTCTGATTCTGATTATAAAGCAGCCTTGAACTATGCGGCCGATTCTGAGACGAGTAACATATATAGATCTGAAGCGGAGCGGATTTCGGAAATACAGAAATCCATATTAGCTATTTCGTCACAGGAACAACCTTATGACATTTTCATTTGCTATAAGGAGACGGATGTCGCGGGGACGGTTCTCCCGACATACAATCAGAGGATAATATAAAGCATTTGATAATACCTGTATAGCAAGCACAATATTCTACCCGCCATTTGGAATATTGACGGGCAAGGTATAATAATAGCAGAAAGTGTCCATTGAGGTGATAGCATGCTCAACGTCTATTTCGGCCCCATGCCGGAGGCGATTTACAATACGGCGGTGTATTTCAAGAACACCTATGAGGATAAATGGATCACCGCGCCGCTGGCAGTCGAGATGATTGCGGATGTGGACCGCTCGAAGGTCGTCGGCCCGCAGGTCATCGAAAGCCCGGTGCTCGGTATGATCACGCCCCTACAGCTCTCCGGCGGCGTCAAGACGCTGCTGTTGATCGCCAACGACAGGATGGGTAAGCACGTCTTCAATGCCTCCACCTGCGGGGATAACTGCGCCAAGTGGCTGCTCAGGCTGGCAGAAAAGCGCAAGGTGGTCGTCAACCTGCGCCATCTGATGGACTTTGGCGACGCGCCGTTCAAGCTGCGCGTGCTGAACAACGGAAGGATCGTCAGGAACATGGCCGAGCTGATCGACGCAGCCGGAGCGTATGTTTGAGGTGCGGCATGAAGGGTAGAATTGATATTCGCGTGTCCAACAATCACGCGCGGTTCAGGTTTACATTGGAGCGAAACATCACCGTCGTGCGCGGCGACAGCGGCACTGGCAAGACGACGCTCTATGACATGATCGCCGAGTACACGCGGCTGGGAGAGGACAGCGGCGTGCAGGTCAGCGCGCCTTGCCCCTGCGTGGCCCTTGTGGATATGGACTGGCAGAACCAACTGAGTCACACGAAGGGCAGCGTGGTCTTCATCGACGAGGGCGCTCATTATCTGGCCTCCCGTGAGTTCGCGGCAGCGATCCAGCAGACCGATAATTACTATGTCATCTTCAACCGGGAGAACCTGCACGAGCTGCCCTATAGCGTCGAGGAAATCTACCAGATCAAGACGAGCAATCGGTATCACACCTTCGAAAAGCTGTATCGACGGCATGATGGATATGTGTACTCCAACGGGAGTAACCGGCGCAGGGCGTCGGCAAGCGTGCTGTTGACCGAGGATTCGGGGGCGGGCTTGCAGCTGTATCAGCACCTTTACGAGGGAACGCCGCTTCGCTGTGAATCGGCTGGCTCCAACTCGGGCATCTTTTCCTGGCTGCAGGAGAATCATCAGGAAGGCGTGTTTGTCATTGCGGACGGCGCGGCCTTCGGTGCGGAGATGGACCGCGTTATGAAGCTGCAAAGGCAATATCCCGACCATATTACCGTCTGCCTGCCGGAATCCTTCGAGTGGTTGATTCTGCAATCCGGGATTGTTCCCATTGATGGTGTGCAGGAAATGCTGAATGATCCCGGACAGCAGATCGAGAGCGCAGAATTCTTTAGCTGGGAGCGTTTCTTCACCAACTATCTTGTGCAGCACTCAGCTGGCACGTATTATGCTTACTCAAAAAGCACGCTGCATGATTTCTATACGGTGAGGGAGAACATGGGGAGGATTGTTGCCGTGATTGCGGGGAATATGCCAAATGACTACTGAGCTTCCTGCATCAACAGCGCCGATCAATGAACGTCCCCCTTACTCATTGATGATCAGATCCTCAAACGCCCGCCTGTGGACCCACACCGACACGCTTCTGCCGTCGGTGAAGAAGCGGCCGATACCGTCCTCATCTACGGTGACGGGTTCGGTGCACTTGCCCAGCACGTCGTAGAAGCGCTCGCCGGCGCAGGCCTTGCCCATGTCCATTTCGATGCTGCCGCCCTCGCTGTCGCTCATCACCACGGCCATGCCCGAGTGCTCGTGCTCGATGTCGCCCTGGCGGGTCCAGCCCACGATGTGCTCGTCGTCAAAGTAGTCGGTCTGTTCGCCGTAGGCGTACCAGCGGCGGGCCTTGATCAGCTTGCCAAGGTTGGGCACCATCAATCCGCCCTGGGGCGGGTTGCCGTAGTAGTCGGAGTAGAACACGCAGGGCATACCTTCCTTGCGCAGAAGGATCAGCGCGTAGGCCAGCGGCTTGAACCAGTCCTCGACGGTGGATTGCAGGGCCTGGCCGTGCTGGGTATCGTGGTTGTCCACGAAGGTGACGGCGGAGTAGGGTCGGGATTGCACCAGAGAGTTGTTGAAGATGTGTTTCAGGGCAAGCCGCCCCTGGGAGGCGTTGAAAAAGTTGTAGTGCAGCGCCGCGTCGAACAGCGCCATGCGGTTGTCCACCTGATCCAGGTAGTGGGTCAGGCGCTCCAGCTCGCCGCTCCAGTATTCGCCCACGGCAGGTACCGCCATGCCGGTGGCCTTGCGGATGTGGTGAAGCAGTTTGCTGTAGAAGGCGAAGCTGATGTGCTTGACCGCGTCCAGCCGCAGGCCGTCGATGTGGGTCTCGCGGATGTACCACTCCAGCCATTTCTTGGTCTCGCGGATCACCGCAGGGCTGTCCATGTCCACGTTCATGCCCATCAGGTAGTCGAAGTTGCCCCATTCCGGGTCCACGTCCTTGTGCCAGCGCTTGCCGAGGAAGCGGTAGACGTGGCCTGGGGCGTGGGTCTTTTCGTCCCAGTCGGTGCCGGTGAAATGGGTGTGGTTCCATTTGAAGGTGCTGTACTTGCCGTTTCTGCCGGCAAAGTTGAACTTCGACCAGACCCGGATCACCTTCTCGTCCTCGATCTGCTCGTTGCGGTTCTCAGGGTCGTCGCTGGCGGCCACCACGTCCTCGGTCTCATCGCCACCCATGCGGTGGTTCAGCACGATGTCGGCAAATACCCTTATGCCCGCCTTGTGGAAGGCGCTGACGGCGTCCAGGTATTCCTGCTTCGTGCCGTACTTGGTGCGCACGGTGCCCTTCTGGTCGAACTCGCCCAGGTCGTACATGTCATAGACGGCGTAGCCCACGTCCGCCTGGCTGGTGGCCTTGTAGGCCGGGGGCAACCAGACCTGGGTGATGCCCAGGTCGTGCAGGTTTTCCGCCTTCGCGGCGCACCGTCGCCACCAGAGCCCGTCGTTGGGCAGATACCATTCAAAGTACTGCATCATCGTTTCATTGGTAAACATAATCCATATCCATAACCTGCGCGCGGATTGTGCCCGGTGCACAGGCCCCTTTCATGTAATAATTCAGGAAACCGTCCTGAATTTCGATAATTATACTCGGCGTTTGTTGCTTTTCAAGGCCGAAACGCGGTGAAATAAGGAGAAATGGTTATGAAAATGTGATTTATTGAACGCCGCGGCGCAATACGACAATATAACATCAATTCGGTTTACTTCTGCCATTCAGGATGCTATCATAGTGAATGCAATAATATGAAGCATTCCTGGAAGGACGATGGACGCATGGAAGAACGACGCTCGGGCAGCCGGCGGCTGCTGGGAAACGCGCTGCTTTTGCTGACGGCGCTGATCTGGGGCATGGCCTTCGTGGCCCAACGGCAGGGCATGGACAGCATCGAGCCGATCACCTTCTGCGCCGCGCGGATGGCGCTGTCGACGGTGGCCGTGGGGCTGGTGGCGGTGCTGACGGGCCGCAACGATACCCGTCCGGCGGACGAGCGCAGGCGCCGCAACCGGGCCAGCCTGCTGGGCGGGCTGGGCAGCGGGGCGTTCCTGGCGGCGGCCACCGTGATGCAGCAGATGGGCCTGGTCACCACCACGGCGGGCAAGGCCGGTTTCATCACCGCCATGTACATGCTGCTGGTGCCCGTCGTCAACTTTGTGCTGTTTCGCAAGAAAAACACCTGGCTGGTCTGGCTGGGGGTGCTGGTGGGCGTGGCGGGCCTGTACCTGCTGTGCGTGAACGAGGACTTCAGCCTCACGCGGGGCGACGCCATGGTGTGCGTCTGCGCGGTGCTGTTCACCGGCCAGATCCTGTGCATCGACCACTTCGCCCCCGAGGCGGACCCCATCCGCATGTCTGCCGTGCAGTTCGTCGTCTCGACCGTCGTCTGCGGCGCAGCGGCCTTCCTGCTGGAGCAGCCCACCTGGGAAAAGGTGGCCTCCGCCGCCATACCGATACTGTACTGCGGCCTCATGTCCGGCGCGGTGGGCTATACGCTTCAGATCGTGGGCCAGCGCTATACCGATCCCACGGTGGCCTCGCTGCTGATGAGCCTGGAATCGGTGTTCGCCGCCATCGGCGGGGCGCTGGTGCTGGGCGAACGCATGCGGTCCCGTGAGCTGCTGGGCTGCGTCGTGATGTTCGCCGCCATCGTGCTGGTGCAGATTCCTCTGCCCGGCCGGAGGAAGGGAGGCGGTGCGGCGTGATCATCAGGGACGCGCGGCTTTCGGACGCCGTGGAATTGCTGGACATCTACGCCTGGTATGTGCGCCACACCGCCGTCAGCTTTGAATACGAGGCGCCGACCCCGGATCAATTCCGAGAACGCATGGCCGCCACGATCGCCAGATATCCGTGGCTGGTCGCCGAGGAGGACGGTCGTTTGCTGGGCTATGCCTGCGCCGGCCCCTTCAAGGACCGGGCGGCCTACGACTGGTCCTGCGAGACGACGATCTATCTCGACAGAGATGCCCGGGGCCGGGGCATAGGGCGGGCGCTGTACGAAGCGCTGGAGGCGGCCCTCGGCTCCATGGGCGTGCGCAACCTGTATGCCTGCATCGCCCTGGCCGACCCCGAGGACGAATACCTGACCCTCGACAGTCCCCGCTTCCACGAGCGCATGGGCTATGCCACCGTCGGCCGCTTTCACAGGTGCGCCAGCAAGTTTGGGCGCTGGTACGACATGGTATGGATGGAAAAGGCCATCGCAGGACACGGGGACAATCCCGGAACGGTGGCGCCTTACAAAGTGGGAGACGGGCTGAAAATTGAATGAGGAATTCCTCGTTATGCTGACTGATCGGGCTCGGCTCGATCAGTCAAAAGTCGCATGGATACGCAAAGGGGTTTGTTTGTGCAACGTTTTGTCAACCTCGTCCTCCTGTTCTTCGCCTATGCCATCGCAGGCTGGTGCATGGAGGTCTGCATGAAGTACCGAAGGTACCGCCGGTTCATCAACCGGGGCTTCCTGACGGGCCCTTGGTTGCCCATCTATGGCTTTGGGGCGGTGCTGATCACGCTGGGCGTAAACGCGATCGCGGGGATCGAGCATTCCATGGGCACCACGTTCCTGATCGCCTTCGTGCTTTGCGGCACGGTGGAATACATGTCCAGCTGGATCATGGAGCGGCGCTTTCACGCCCGCTGGTGGGATTACAGCCGCAAGCCCATGAACCTGAATGGGCGGATCTGGATCGGCAACCTGATGCTCTTCGGCCTCGGGGGCGTGTTCGTGGACAACCTGGCCAATCCGCTGCTGTTTCGCGCTTTTGACGGCGCGGGCCTGCGGGCGCGCACGGTCGTCGCCTGTTTCTTGCTGGCGGTGTTCGCGGCGGACTATGTGGTGACCCACTTCGTATTGAAGCTGATCAAGACCGGCGTGGAAAGCAGCGAAGCGGACAACACCGAGCAGATCAACCGGGAGGTCCGGCTGTTGCTCAGCGACCGAAATTACTTTTACAAGCGCTTCGCCGACGCGTATCCGGATGTCATCTACCGCACGGAGCGCATCACCGAGCGGATGAACGCCATTCGCGCCGAAACCGGGAAGCTGCGCAGGGAAGCCGAAGCCCGCAGGGACGCGATGGCCCGGAAGCTGGCGCAGGGCCGGGAGCACCTGGCTGCCGCGCTGGAGCCCATCGGCAACATCAAAAATACCCTCGTCCGCGACCGGCAGGCGCTGATCGAGCTGCTCTATGACGAGACCCCGGCCAGCGAAGAAATGAAGTCCCTGAAGGGCGGCATCGACCGCAGCCGGGAGACCTGAAGGACGACCGGGCTTAAGACGGTGTTTCCCGGAGAACTGATGGGAGAAGGAGGGACAGCGACATGGCTTTTACCGATATTTGGACGATCAACCCAGCGCCTGCCGAAGGCGCGGTGATTCGCGGCGCGGCCTGGCGCGTCACGGTGCTCACCGACCGGCTGCTGCGGCTGGAATACGAGTCTGAAGGCCGCTTCTGCGACACCGCCACCCAGGCGGTCATCAACCGCCGCTTTGATGTGCCGGCGTTCACCCGGTCGGAAAAGGACGGTTGGCTTACGGTGGAGACGGATGCCGTGCGCCTGCAATACGACGGCAGGCCCTTCTCGCCGGAGGGGCTGTCCGTGACGCTGAAGGGGCAATTCTGGGCCTATGCCAGCGTGTGGCACTACGGCGACAGCGGCAGGAACCTGAAGGGCACCGCCCGAACCCTGGACGAGGCTGACGGCGAAATCGCGCTGGGGGACGGCCTGTTGTCCTGGGAGGGCTACGCGGTACTGGACGATTCCAATACGATGCGGATGGGAGCGGACGGCACGCTGCTGCCTTCCGAGGCCCACGGCATCGACATCTATCTGTTCGCCTACGGTCGGGACTTCAAAGGCGCGCTCCGGGACTTTTATCACCTCACCGGCCCGACGCCGGCGCTGCCGAGATATGCCCTGGGCAACTGGTGGAGCCGCTTCTATCCCTATACGGAAGAGGCCTATATGGCCCTGATGGAGCGCTTCGCGGCAGAGGACGTGCCGCTGTCAGTGGCGGTGCTGGACATGAACTGGCACATCACCGACATCGAAGCGAAGTACGGCCCCGGCTGGACGGGCTATACCTGGAATAAAGCGATGTTCCCGGACCCGCCGCGGCTCTTGAAGTGGCTGCACGACAGGGGCCTGAGGGTCACGCTGAACGACCATCCCGCCGACGGCCTGCGGGCCTTCGAGGAGCTGTACAGGCCCATGGCGGAGGCAATGGGCGTCAATCCCGACAGCGGCGAGCCGATGCCCTTTGACGCCGGCAGCCCCGAATACCAGGCGGCTTTTGAAAAGGTGGTGCTGGACGACTTCGAGCGCCAGGGCGTGGACTTCTGGTGGATCGACTGGCAGCAGAAGGGCGGCAGCAGCGTGCCTGGCATCGACCCGCTGTTCATGCTGAACCACACGCGCTACCTGTATGCCGCCCGAAGGGGCGACGCGGGGCTGACCTTCTCCCGCTACGCCGGCCCCGGCAGCCACCGCTATCCGGTGGGCTTCTCGGGCGATTCCTTCGTCACCTGGGACAGCCTGGCCTTCCAGCCGTATTTCACCGCCACGGCGGCGAACATCGGCTATGGCTGGTGGAGCCATGACATCGGCGGGCACATGCACGGCGCGAGGGACGGAGAACTTCAGACCCGCTGGCTGCAGTTCGGCGTGCTTTCACCGATCATGCGGTTGCACGCCAGCAACAGCGAATTTATAGACAAGGCGCCCTGGGCCTATCCGGAGCCCTATTGCGCGATCATGAAGCGATGGCTGCGCTTCCGCCACGCGCTGCTGCCGTGGCTGTACACCAGGAACGTCCAGAGCAGCGAAGAGGGCTGGCCGATGCTCTATCCCGCATACTACGATTGGCCGAACGACGGGGCGGCCTACGCCGCCCAGCGGGACGAGTACGTCCTCGGCGGGGAGCTGCTGGTCGCCCCGATCACATCCCCGATGGATGGGGTGGGCCTTGCACATACGAAGGTGTGGCTCCCGGAGGGCGAATGGGTGGATTTCACCACCGGCAGGCGCTATCCCGGCGGGCAGTTCCTGCGGGTGTACCGCACGCTTGCAGAGGCGCCGATCTTCGTCAGACCCGGCACGGTGATTCCGATGGACGGCTCCGGAACGCTCAGAAACGGCGGCCCGCTGCCCGAGGTGCTGCGCTTCCGGGCATTCACGGGGGCCAGCGGCGTCTGCCACGTCATCGAGGACAATGGCAAACACATCCATTCGCCGGAATATCGGGCAGCCCGGACGCGCTGTGCGTTGGATGCGCGCCAGGGCATGACGCTGACGGTCTCGCCACCCCTCGGCAGCGCCGCGCTGATTCCCGAAAACCGCCGATACGAGATAGAGCTGGTGGGCATGGAGAACCGCCTGCCGGACGAGGTAACCGGCGCTTATGAATCCGTCTACGACGCCGGGACGCGGACGCTGCGGCTCATCATCAAAGCGCCGGCGATGGATGGGGTCACCCTGCGCTGGCACACGGCGCCTGCCTGTCCGGCACCCGACCGCAAGTCCCTGCTGTATTCGGCACTGATCAACCTGCGCATGAACAACGACGACAAGGACCAGATCATGGAGATCCTGAATACCGTCAAAGGCGGCGCGCGCCGCATCGCCGCCTGGCGATGCCTGGATTTGCCGGAATCCGTGATGGGCCTGCTGGAGGAATTCGAGGTCATAGCTTGATTTTCAGACAGGAATCAACCATCGAGGACGTGAAAAGGCATGCTCCCTTGCCTGGAAGCATGTCTTATTCTTTGAAAACGCACGTCAATCGGACTCAAAACAGAAATAGAAGAGAATGATTGCTTAATTAACAAGAATACTCTATTATAGTATGTAATTGTTCATTGTGACAAATCATGATATGCCCATAACGTAACCACCGTCAAAATGAGTGCTATGGAGGTCTGCGCCTTGAAATACGATCAGAGCCGAATCCGCAATTTCTGCATCATCGCCCACATCGACCACGGCAAGTCCACCCTGGCCGACCGCATCCTTGAAAAGACCGGCGTGATGCAGCTGCGGGAGATGACCGACCAGGTTCTGGATTCCATGGAGCTGGAGCGCGAGCGGGGCATCACCATCAAATCGAAGGCGGTGCGCATGCCCTACACCGCGAAGGACGGCACCCAATACGAGCTGAACCTGATCGACACCCCCGGCCACGTGGACTTCACCTACGAGGTGTCCCGGGCGCTGGCCGCCTGCGAGGGCGCGGTGCTGGTGGTGGACGCCAGCCAGGGCATCGAGGCCCAGACGCTGGCCAACGTCTACATGGCGCTGGATCACGACCTGGAGATCCGCCCGGTGATCAACAAGATCGACCTGCCCTCGGCCCAGCCCGAGGTGGTCAAGCAGGAGATCGAGGACGAGATCGGCATCGACTGCGAGGACTGTCCACTGGTCTCCGCAAAGCAGGGCATTGGCATCGAGGACGTGCTGGAGGACATCGTGCACAACATCCCCGCCCCCCAGGACGACCCCGACGCGCCGCTGCAGGCGCTGATCTTTGATTCCTACTACGACAACTACCGCGGCGCCATCTCCTCGGTGCGGGTCAAGGCCGGCAGCGTGAAGGTGGGGGACCGCATCCGCATGATGGCGGGCAAGTGCGAATTCGACGTGACCGAGGTGGGGGCCTACCTGCCCCTGGGCTACAGCCCCCGGGAGAGTCTGAACGCCGGCGAGGTGGGCTACATTGCCGCCTCGATCAAGGACATCGCCGACATCCACGTGGGCGACACCATCACACTGGCGACCAATCCCGCCGCCGAGCCGCTGCCGGGCTACAAGCCGGTGCTACCGATGGTGTACTGCGGCATCTATCCCGCCGACGGCGCGGATTACGAGAGCCTGCGGGACGCGCTGGAGAAGCTGCGCCTCAACGACGCGGCGCTGTCCTTCGAGCCGGAGACCTCGGTCGCCCTGGGCTACGGCTTCCGCTGCGGCTTCCTGGGCCTTTTGCACATGGAGATCATACAGCAGCGCCTGGAGCGGGAATTCGACCTGGACCTGGTCACCACCGCCCCCAGCGTGGTGTACAAGGTGGTCAAGACCGACGGCGAGACGGTGCTCATCGACAACCCCACCAACCTGCCCCCGGTGCAGGAGATCGACTGGATGGAGGAGCCGATGGTGGACGCCCAGGTGATCACGCCCCAGGACTACGTGGGCGCGATCATGGAGCTGTGCCAGGACAAGCGGGGCACCTTCCGGGATATGAAGTACATCGAGGGCGGTCGGGTGCTGCTGAAATACGACCTGCCCCTCAACGAGGTCATCTACGATTTCTTCGACCAGCTGAAGAGCCGCACGCGGGGCTACGCCTCCTTCGACTACGAACTCAAGGGTTACGAGCGCAGCGACCTTGTGAAGCTGGACATGCTGCTCAACGGCGAGCAGTGCGACGCGCTGTCGATCATCGTGCACCGGGACCGGGCCTATCCCCGGGGCCGCAGCATTGCCGAGAAGCTGAAGGACGCCATACCGAGGCAGCTGTTCGAGATTCCGATCCAGGCCGCCATCGGCGGAAAGGTCATCGCCCGGGAGACCGTGAAAGCCCTCAGGAAGGACGTGCTCGCCAAGTGCTACGGCGGCGACATCTCCCGCAAGAAGAAGCTGCTTGAAAAGCAGAAGGAGGGCAAGAAGCGCATGCGCCAGGTGGGCAGCGTGAGCGTGCCGAGCGAGGCGTTCATGGCGGTTTTGAAAATGGACTGATAAATGAAATCATTATCCCTCTACGTACATGTGCCGTTCTGCGTTCGCAAGTGTGTTTATTGCGACTTTGCCTCGTTTCCGGGGCGGGAAGCCGACTGGGGACGGTATTTTGACGAAATCTTGACAGAAATAAGACTTTGGTCCGAAGAAACGGACTATGGTCTGCTTTCTGAAACGTACCGGGTTCGGAGTCTGTTCATCGGTGGGGGAACGCCCACGCTGGTGGACGCGGGTTATATTGAGAAGGTGATCGACGCCTGCCGGGGCATCGCGCCCTTTGAGGCGGACGCGGAGATCACCATTGAGGGCAACCCGGGCACGCTGACGCCCCAAAGGCTGGCGGTCTACCGGCGGGCCGGGGTGAACCGGCTGTCCCTGGGGGCCCAGAGCTTCGACGACGGGCTGCTTCGGTCGCTGGGGCGCATCCACACGGCGGGGCAGATCGGGGAGGCCGTTATCATGGCCCGGGAGGCCGGGTTCGACAACATCAACCTCGACCTGATGTACGCCCTGCCGGGACAGGAAATGGGTCAGTGGACGGACACGCTGGACGCCGCCGTCGCGCTGGGGGTCGAGCACATCTCGGCCTACAGCCTGATCGTGGAGCCCGGCACGCCGATGGCGGCGCGGGTGGCCTCGGGGGCGGCGACCGTGCCCGACGACGACGCGGTCAACGCCATGCAGCGGCAGGCCATCGCGCGGCTGGAAGCGGCGGGCTATCGCCGCTACGAAATATCCAATTACGCCCGGCCGGGCCGGGAATGCCGCCACAATCTGGTCTACTGGAACCGGGGCGATTACCTGGGGCTGGGCTGCGCGGCCCACTCGCTGCTTGGGGGGCGGCGCTTTCACAATCCGGAAGCCCTGGACGCCTATCTTGCCGGCGTTCGGCGGCAGGACGAGGTGCGGCTGACCCTTCAGGACGAGATGGAGGAGACGCTGATGCTCTCCACCCGCACGGTCCGGGGGCTGGATCTGGCGGCATGGGAAAGCGCCTTCGGGGCGCCCTTCGGACGGGGGCGCGAGGCGGCGATCGGGCGGCTTGAAAAGGGCGGCCTGGTTGAGATCGCGGGCGGTCGACTGCGGCTGACCACCCGGGGCATGGAGGTCCAGGACGCGGTGGTGCTGGAGCTGTTGGGAGAAAACGAATGATAAGAAACGGTTGGTTGAAATGCCTGTGCCTGGCACTGTGCCTGTGCGCACTTATGACGATTTGCACAGGGCGTGCCGAGGACGCGGGAAAGGGCGCGGACATCACGAAGAAGTGCGCGTTCAAGGTGTCCGAGGGCGAAAAGGGCAAGTTCCTCGACGGCAAGGCGGGCACGCTCTGGTCGCCGAAGCACAAGGACGCCTGGGTGGGCATCAAGCTGCCCAAGGACGCGCAGGCCGGCTGGCTGCGGGTGGAGTGGATGTACGACCCCACGGCCTACGAGCTGACCGAGTACGACGCGGACCTGTCGCCGCTGCGCACCCGAACACAGGCTGACATGTGGCCCAACATCTACAGCATGTATGAGCTGCTGCCCGAGACGAGGGTCATACAGCTGAAGCTGACGGCGAAGGACCAATCCATCTGCCGCATCGGGGTCTATTCCGCCGGCGAGCTGCCCGCGGACGCCCAGAAGTGGAACCCGCCGGTGGACAAGGCCGACCTGATGGTGCTGTCCACCCACCAGGACGACGAGATCATCTTCCTGGGCGGGACCATTCCCTATTACGCCGTGGCGCTGCAAAAGCCCACCGTGGTGGTTTACATGACCAACTGCGCCCGATACCGCCGGGCGGAGGCGCTGAACGCGCTGTGGAAGATGGGCGTGCGCGACTACCCGGATTTCATCAACCTGAAGGACGAAAAGGTGGGCTCCATCGAGGCGGGCGTCAAGCTGTGGGGCGGCAAGGACAACGTGCTTTCACTGGTGGTGGCGCGAATCCGCCGCTACAAGCCCGAGGTCATCGTCACCCAGGACCTGAACGGCGAGTACGGCCACAACCAGCACAAGATCACCGCCCGCTGCGCCAAGTACGCCATCGACGCTGCCGCGGACCCGGCCCAGTATCCCGAATCGGCCCAGAAGTACGGCGCGTGGCAGGTGAAGAAGCTGTACCATCACCTCTATGATGAGAACAAGATCGTCATGGACTGGGAGACGCCTCTGGACGCCTTTGGCGGCAAGACGGCGCTGGAGATTGCCAAGATCGGCATGAAGGAGCACAGCTCCCAGACCGGCGCCTATGCCGTCAAGAGCCACGGCACCTACGACAATTCGAAGTTCGGCCTGTACTTTACCACCGTTGGGGCGGATGAAGCCAAAAATGACTTCCTGGAGCACATCGACCCGGACGCCTCGGCCAACTACCTGGCCGAGCACGCCGAGGAGATCGAAGCCCAGAAGGCCGCCTCCGCCGCCGAGCTGGCCGCCGCGGCGGAGACCGCCCAGGCGGCCCCCGACGAGGACCCCGAAGCGACGGCGGAGGATGCCGGCGAAGGCGAGACGGACGAGGTCGAGGAATCAGAAGAGATGCCTGAAGGCGCCGACGAGGCGGATGAGGTCGAAGCATCGGGGGACATGTCGGACGACGCCCACGAAGCGGATGGGTTTGAAGCAACCGTCGGGTCGGCAGACGGCATCGCCGAAGAAACAGCGGAAGAGACGCCCGCTGAGCCGGCTGAAGCCGAAGCGGACACGGCGCCGGAGGAACCCGGAGCGGACGACGGCAGCACAGTCCAGGCCCAGACCGGCCTACAGGCCGAGGACCAGCCGCTGACCGCCGCGCAGCCGACCGCCACCCAGGAGCGTGACGGCGGCAGCATACTGCCCGTCATCATGATTGGCGCCGGCGTGGCCGCCCTCGGCGTCGGCGCTTGGTACGGCTGGAGGTACACGCAGGGAAGAGGAAGGCGCAGAAGGCGCAGACGGTGAGAATGCGGTAAATACTGATTTGTCGCGCAGCGACAAATCAGTATTTGAGGGGTTAGGGGTTAGGTTTTAGGGGTTAGGGAAGGAGGAAATCCTGCGGATTTCTTTTGATTTAAAGAACCGAGAAGTGTTGAAACCTTTGCCGTTTCCTTTGAATCAAACAAATCCCGTGGCCGAAGGCCTAGCGAAGCGTTAAGGGATTTGCACCACCCCTAAAACCTAACCCCTAAAACCTAAAACCTGAATACTGATTTATCGAGCACAGCTCGATAAATCAGTATTTA
>JAFRJF010000182.1 GCA_017432405.1 Clostridia bacterium
GGTCTGGCCGGCCGAGATGGTGGTAGCGGTCTTGTTGAGCGTGATGGCGGTGACTTTCACGGCTGACCCCTTCTTCTCCGCCTTCACGCCGATGACTTTCTTCGTGCCGGTGTAGGTGACGGTGACGGTCTCGCCCTTCGTCACGTCGGCGTTGGGGCTGGCGGTCCACTCAGGCTCGGCGGGAGGCTCGGGGTTGACGCCGTCGGCGAAGGTGACGGCGTAGGTGGGCGCGGCGGCGAGGGTGACCTGGATGGCGTTGGTGGCGAGGATGTCGCCGTCGCTGAAGATCTCATCGTCGTTGTCGCTGTCGTTGCCGCGGACGTAGTAGTAGACGTAGGCCTGGCCCTGGGCGAGGTCGGCGGCGGTGGGCACGTCGGCTGTCCACTGGTCGGCGGCGAGGGCCTGCAGGGCGGCGTCGTCGAGGGCGGTCGGGCTGACGTAGTACATCACGGTGCCCTGGGCGGTCGTGGTCTCGCCGATGTTGGCCACGGTGCCGGCCTCGACGATGGCGCCGTCGGTGGTGGCGGGCACGTCATTGATGGCGGTGGGCGCTGCGGCGAGCGCGGCCTGCGGGTAGTACTCGGGCTCCAGTGTCACGTTGCCGCCGGGCATGGTGAACGAGCCGGAGTTCTCGGCCTTGTTCCAGGCGACGGTGACGGTGGAGGCGGCGGCGGTGTAGTACACGGTCCAAGTCCTGAACTGAAGTAACTTATTATTGCTTTCAGAGCTGCTCAGGGTGACCGTGGAGGCGTTGATATTGCTGATGGTGATGGTCCCGTCCTTCGAATAGGAACCGCTGACGGTGCCCGGCGTGGCCACAACGGTAAAGCTATTAGTAGAATTATAGCCTACAACCGCCTCTATCCGGGTGATGGTCTCACCGTTGATGGCCGAAATCGTCACCGTATTGGGCTGGTTGTTTGTGTTAGAGTTAAGACCTGTAATGTAGAGGCCGTCTGAGTCGATACTCTGGCCCGTGATGGTGAAGTGGGTGCCGGTGTAGGTGAGCTGGTTACTGGTGGCCGTAGTGAAAGCCTCCGACTGCTCCTGTGCCCACGCTCCCGTCGTCACGGCTAATAGCGCGACGAGCGTCAGTAATGTTTTCTTTAATTGTTTCATAATCTTATTGTATTTTAATTGTTGTTGTTTTCTTTTGTTTCCCGCGGCTCTCCCCTCCCTTCAAGGGGAGGGGCTGGGGGTGGGGTCTGTATCTTTCCTTTCTGCCGCAGCCGGTGGGGATTTTGAGGTCACTGACCCCACCCCCGACCCCTCCCCTACAAGGGAGGGGAGTGCGGCGGCGTTCTCAGGGGCTGGGGGTGGGGTCTGTATCTTCTCCATTCCTCTCGCTACAAATACGGATAATCTCGGCCACCACGCCTTCGTAGCTGTTGAACACCTGGTCGTTGGTGAACCGAACGACGCGGATGTCCTGAGCATTCAGGTAGGCGGTGCGCTGCTCGTCATATTCATAGGTATAGTCATGGGCAGACCCGTCAAGCTCAATGCACAGTCTGAGGGCCGGGCAGTAGAAGTCGAGCACGAACGGCCCGATGCCCTGCTGTCGGCGCCACTTCCACCCGCCGGCACGCGACCCGCGCAGCGAGCGCCAAAGCAGAGCCTCGGCGGGTGTCATGTTGTTGCGCAGGGCCTTGCGCTGTTCTTTATGTGCGGCGTCGTTCGCCTTTGCGGATTTGTAGTGCATATCGTTTGATGGTTACTGACCCCACCCCCGACCCCTCCCCTACAAGGGAGGGGGGAGCGGCGAGGGGATGAGATTATTCCGGTGTTACGGGTGTGACATCGCTATCAGGAGCCGCCTGCGCCTCGGCCTCGAGCGAGTACTGTCCGGCCTCCACCTTCGTGGCGGCATCCACGGGCTCGCCCTGCTTGTCCAGCAGTCGGCGCTGCTGGTAGAGCACCTCGTCGTCGGCGCTCACCGTCCAGCCCTCGTTCGAATCGAGACCCTCTTCCACGGCCTCGCGCCAGGTCTGGCCCTGGTAGTAGCTGAAGTA
>JAFRJF010000183.1 GCA_017432405.1 Clostridia bacterium
ACATGCCCTTCGCTCTCTCGTCCCGGTTCGCCCTGATCGCTCCTTCCCTCGCAAGCGTTCTCACCCTTCTAATTCCTTCCCTCAGAACGCTCGCAGACCCTGATCTTTCCTTAAGTTGATGACATTGCCCTTGAGGGGAAGCTGTCTGCGGAGCAGACTGAAGAGGTGTCCCCATAGGCTTCGTTCGTCTATTATAATAGATGATCTTATCGCGGTGGTGACACCTCTTCCGACCCGCTTCGCGGGCCACCTTCCCCTCCAAGGGGAAGGCTTTGGGGTACCGCATCTCCCCGACAAATCACTATTTACGCCCTTAATTCTCATGTATAAAAATACAAGGAGCCAATGACATGAATAGACTGCTGAACCTTGTCCTGTCTTTCGTCCTGCTGCTGGGCAGCTTTTCCGGTGGCTGCACCGCCCGCGCCGAAGGCGCGGACGATTACCTGGGCATCTGGGTTGCGGAAGGCGTCACCGTGGAGATCCGGCGGGAGGACGACGCGGAGGAAGGGCTGGAGTGCCGCATCGTCTTCATGGAGGACGGCAGCGACGACAGCGACGTGTGGATCTATAACAACTGCTGGTATGACGGGGAGGAGAAATGCCTTCAGTGCATGAACGTCGTCCGGGAGCACCAGCATTATGACGACATCTGGCAGGTGCTGGAGGCGTCGGACTGGTCGCTGAACGATATGGACTTTGCCCGGTTTGACCGCACGGAGGACGGGCTGCGCTTCAGCGTGGACGTGCTGGACGCGCCCATCGACCTCGTGCGCCCGGAGGAAGCTGAGACGTGGACGCGGGGCACGGCGCTGGCCTTCCTGGGCCGGTGGCGGGGCGATGATGCCACCCTGCGGGTGGAGGACCTGGGCCCGGTATACCTGTTCACCGCATGGGTGCCCCTGGGCAACGGCGCTACCGGCAAGTGGAGCTACACCTGCCGCTACGATGCCACCGAGGGGCGCATGGTGTCGGTGAGCGTCTCCCCACGCAGCGTCATCACCCCCACTGAGGAGGGCGGGACCATCGAGGAAGAGGTGGGCTGGGACAACAGCAAGGCGTTCTTTACCCTCACAGGCGACGGCCAGCTGCTCTGGAGTGACGTGACGGACGGCGACGGCGAGGACATGACCCTCGAACGGGCAGAGGATTGACGCGGCAGAATCGCCCGCCCAATCCCGCCCCTACGAGAGGGAAAAAAGACCCCCGTGGCATTTCGCCTGTGAAATGCCACGGGGGGTCATCATGCTACAGGCTACGCCGCGACAGACCTGAGCACCAGCGCCTCCGCCTCCTCCGGGGGCAGGGGGCGGCCCCAAATGTAGCCCTGGATGTAGTCGCAGCCGATGCTGCGCAGCGTGTCCAGCTGCTCCGGCTCCTCGACGCCCTCGGAGATGACGTCGAAGTTCATGATGTGGCCGATGGAGATGATGGCGGCCACGTACTGCTTCGAGGAATCGCTGGTGTTCATCTTGTCGATGAAGGACTTGTCCACCTTCAGTATGTCCGCCGGGAAGCTGTTCAGGTAGCTCAGCGAGGAATAGCCGGTGCCGAAGTCGTCCAGCGCGATCTTCGCGCCCATTTGCTTGATTGCGTTGATGCAATGCAGCGCCTCCTCCGCCGAGTCGATCATCACTGATTCGGTGATCTCGATCTCCAGGTCCTTCACGGGGAAGCCGCAGGTATTGACGATGTCCCTGACCTCGTCGAGGAAGTCGTTGCGCATCAGGTGGCGGGCCGATACGTTGACGCTGAGGGTGAGGTCCGCGCCGGTGCGCCGGATCACCTCTCCCAGGAACATTGCGGAATCCCGGAAGACGCGGCGGTCGACGCTGTCGATCAGTCCCGCCTTCTCAGCCACCGGAATGAACCGGGCGGGGCTGATGAAATTGCCGTTCTCGTCCTTCAGCCGGGCCAGGGCCTCAAAGCCCCGCAGTCTGTGGGAGATGTCGAACTGGGGCTGGAGGTAGAAGCACAGCGTGTTGTTGTCCAGGGCCTGCCGGATCTTCCGCTCGATCTCCAGGGTCTGCTCGGTCTGGAGCATGTCCGGGGAGAAGCGGCAGATGTGGGCGGCGGTGCGCTTGGCCTCATACATGGCCGCAAAGGCGTAGGAGAGCAGCGTGTCGCCGTTGTCGGCGTCGATGGGATATTCGGCATAGCCGTACCTGGCGGTGATGTAATAATCGCAATCGTCGAGGGTCAGCTTCTGTTCCAGAACCGCATTGTAGTAGTTGATACTTCTTTTGATATCCGCGTCGGTTTGATAGCCCTGTATGACCAGCGCAAATTCCACCCCGCCCTGGCAGGCGATGAAATCCCGGGTGCCGGACGCGCCTGAGCTCACGGCCCTCTCCCAGCGCCTGGCGATTTCGGAGAGCACCTGGTTGCCGGTGGCGCGCCCCATGGTGTTGTTGATGGCCTTGAAGTGGTTCAGGTCGATGGAGACCACCGCGAAGCGCTCCCTGCGCTCCACCAGGCTGTTGATCAGCTCAGAGCAGGCAAAGCGGTTCGGGAGCCCCGTAAGCCGGTCCGTGATGGCTTGCTCCCGCAGTCGGTCCTGGTATTTTTGGACCTTCAGGTAGTTGTTATAGAACAGGAAGGTGACCAGTATGGTAAACAGCGCCGAAAACATGCCGGGGGCAGCCGCCATGTTGTGCTCCTTGAATATTTGCAGCAAAAGCAGCGTCACCTGGACCAGCAGCAGCCCTATCGCCGTGAAAAACCCGGGTTTTCCGTAAGATACCACCAGGAAGATGATGCAGAAATTGCCCAGCGCGGAGAAGACGCCGGTAAACGAGGCGATGGGCGTCGGGTGGCCGAAGAGCATAAGGACGCCCTGCGCACGGGAGGATCTGGCTGTGAACACATAGGCGGCGATGTAGAGCAGCAACAGCGCGACGAACCCGGCTACGGACGGGAAGCGGTTTCCGGAAAGCCTCTGCATGAGCTTTTCCGCGCCGTTGTGGTGACTGACGGTCTTATCCCTCATCATACGACGTTGACCTCGCTGGCAAAGAGCACAATATTTCAGATGATAACCCGTCAAAACGGGCTCATGATATAGTTACTTTGTAAAATTATAGCAGAAAAACAAGACCCTGACAAGCTAAAATCAGGCCAATTCTGTGGTGAAAATTGCAAAATCAGTGGAGGAAAAACCACATTGTCACGGTTACACTATAGACAACCGCGGGATAATCATGCTATAATATAGATGTAATTTTATATTTTCCTGATATTGTGTCATCGATGTCAGATAGATTACCGCCAATAACGGGAGTGGATCGCCGTGAAAAGAGTGCTGTTGTTCCTGCTGTGCTTTGTGCTGGCGCTGACGCTGGCCGCGCCCCTCGCCGCCCGAGGGGCCGTGCCGGAGGAAAAGGTGGTTCGTGTCGGTTGGTACGAATCGGCCTTCCACCGCACGGATCAGTTTGGCAGGCGTTCCGGCTATGGCTATGTGTACCAGCAGCGGGTTGCGACCTTCACCGGCTGGACGTATGAATACGTGGAGGGCAGCTGGTCGGAGCTGCTGGAGA
This sequence comes from Clostridia bacterium, assembly GCA_017432405.1. Next base: position 3,537 of record JAFRJF010000183.1, read on the forward strand.
AGCTGATCGCGGGGGAGATCGACCTGCTCAGCGACGTGTCCTATACCGAAGCGCGGGCGCAGAAGATACTTTATTCCGCCGAGGCCATGGGGTCGGAGGACTACCACGCCTTCATCAGCCCCGACAACACCGAGATCAGCCCGGACGATTTTTCCACCTTCAACGGCAAGCGGGTGGGCGTGAACAAGAACAGCGTCCAGGAGCAGATGTTCATCGACTGGGCCGCCAGCCACGACGTCCATCCCGAGATCATCGAGCTGACGGAAAAGACGCCCGAGCTGCTGGAGATGCTGGCCCGGGGCGAGATCGACGTGCTGGTGACGCTGGATACCTACGGCCGCAAGGCGGACGTGGTGCCCGTGTGCAAGGTGGGGGCGGCGGATTCCTACTTCGGCATCAACAAAAACCGTCCGGACCTGAAGCAGGAGCTGGACGTGGCCATGAACCGCATCCTCGAGGA
>JAFRJF010000184.1 GCA_017432405.1 Clostridia bacterium
GTATCAGGGTTGAGAGCTTGGAGTGAGTTGTTGGTTGCCGCCTCATTTTCTCTGAACTCTGAACTCTCAACTCTGAACTCTGAACTCTCAACTTTGAACTCTGAATTCTCCCCGTCATAATCCTTCAGAAATGTGTGTTCCGTTCCCCGGTACTTCCACCCCACCAGCGTGTCCAGCTGGACGCGGTGGATGCTGTTGAACACGTTTTGCGCCGCCTTGGGGTTTTCGGCGCTCAATTCCTTCAGGAGCCGCTTCACGCGCTGCCGCGCGGAGGCGGCTTCGTCCTGTTCGGAACGCGCCGTCATCCGGCAGGCGCACTGTATGAACTGTAGATCAAAGGCGTCCCGCCAGGCCAGTATGTCCGCCTCCCGCACCCTGTACAGCGGGCGGATCAGCTCCATGCCGGGGAAGTTCCTGGCCTTCAGCTTCGGCGGCATGGCCTGGATCTGCCCTCCGTACAGCATGGCCATCACCGTGGTCTCGATCACGTCGTCGAAGTGATGCCCCAGCGCGATCTTGTTGCAGCCCAGCTCCCGCGCCTTGCCGTACAGGCAGCCCCGACGCATGCGCGCGCAGAGGAAGCAGGGGCGCTCGTCCGAAGCCTCGGCCTCGGCCACCTCGAACACGTCGCTCTCAAACAGCGTGTAGGGGATCTCCAATCGCCGGGCGTTCGCCTCCACCCTTTCGCGGTTGGCGGCGTCGTAGCCGGGGTCCATGATGAGGTACACCGCCTCGAAGGGCGTCTCGCTGTGCCGCGCGAGCAGCTGCATCAGCTTCGCCAGCAGCATCGAGTCCTTGCCGCCGGAGACGCACACCGCGATGCGGTCCCCCGGCCGGATCAGCGCATAGTCGCGGATCGCGCGCATGAAGGGCCGCCAGATGGGCTTGCGAAGGTCCGTCAACAGCCGCCGCTCCATGTCCTGGACGTAGGAAAGCTCCCGTGTCATAGCCATGCATCTCCTCGCGTTTTCTCCCTGCCATTGTAGCACGGCCCTGTAAAATGTCCGCGTTTGGGCAGCAAGGGCGCGGAATTTGTGGCGTTTGTGTGTCAAAGGCCGACTTGTTTCAGGGCTTTTCCATAAAAAGCCACAAACCTGAAATATACTGGCAGGGAATGAAAACTTCGACAAGGAGAATGTATAAATATGAAACATTTTCGCAAACAGCTGTGCGCGCTGCTGGCCGCGGCGCTGATACTGTGCTGCGGGGCGACGGCCTTCGGGACCAGCGTCAAGGTCAACAGCGACGCCGCCCGCCTCTACAAGTCCGCCTCGTCCTCCAGCGACAGCGTGCCACTGGAAAAGGGCCTGTCGCTGACCCTCAAGGACGCCTCGGGCGACTGGGGAAAGGTCAGCTACAAGGGCGTGACGGGCTACGTGCCCCTCAAGTACCTGAACAGCGGCTCCCGCTATACCGCCTACATCAGCAAGGACACCCACATCTACAAGAGCGCCTCTTCCTCGTCGGACAAGGCGTCGATCAGCGCGAACACGAAGGTCTACGTCGTGGGCGTCAGCGGCGATTACCTGCGGGTGCAGAACGCCAGCGGTTCCGCGACGGGCTATGTGCCCGCCGACTGCGTGTCCCGGAGCAAGGGCGCGTCCGCGTCCTCGGGCAGCGGCTCGTGGAAGTCGAAGGTGGTGAAGCTGGACTGGTTCGACGGCGGCAAGAGCGTGCTGGACACCGGCGATTACGGCTATCTCTACGACATCCGCACCGGGACGACCCTGCGCGTCAAGCGCATGGGCGGCCACAACCATGCCGACCTGGAGCCCGCCACGGCCTCCGATACCGCCAAGCTGAAGAAGATCGCAGGGGGCTCCTTCTCGTGGGACTGCATCCCGGTGATCCTGCGGGCGGACGGCAAGTACGTGGCCTGCTCCATCAACACCATGCCCCACGGCGACCAGACCATCTCCTCCAACGGCTACGACGGCCAGTTCTGCCTGCACATGGTGAACAGCCTGACCCACGAGACCGAGAGCGTGAACAAGGAGCATCAGGCCGCCATCGACAAGGCGTACAGCTGGGCGCATTAGAAAGGGCGTTATTATTGGTTCTTCACGTTTTCTTGTGGGATTTCGCAGGAACTCCCTCAGGCGCTGCGCGCCAGCTCCCTCTGGGAGGGAGCCTTTAGGCAGCGAAACAGTGCTTTGCCTCCCTCCTCGAGGGAGGTGGCAGCCCGCAGGGCTGACGGAGGGAGTTACAATCCCACAAGTTTCCGTGAAGAGCCA
>JAFRJF010000185.1 GCA_017432405.1 Clostridia bacterium
ACAGTTTTGACGCGCAGATCTCCGAAAAGGACCTGGAGGAGACCTATCTCCTCGCCTTCCGCGCGCTGGTGGACGAGGGCGTGGAGTCCGTCATGGGCGCCTACAACCGCCTCAACGGCGAGCCCTGCTGCGCGAGCTCCTATCTGATGGGCAAGCTCCGCGGCGACTGGGGCTTTGAGGGTCACTTCGTCTCGGACTGCTGGGCGATCAGGGATTTTCACGAAAGCCACGGCGTCACGGCCGCTCCGGCAGAATCCGTGCAGCTGGCGCTGAGATCCGGCTGCGACCTCAACTGCGGCTGCACCTATCAGCACATCCTGCACGCCATGGAGCTGGGGATGATCGACGAGGCGGACGTCACACGCAGTGCCGTGCGTCTGTTCACGACCCGCTTCCTGCTCGGCACCCTCGGAGACGAGGGCAGCGAATACGACGCCCTTCCTTACGAGACCATCGAATGCCCCGCGCATCTGGCGCTGGCGCAGAAGGCCGCGCGGGAGAGCTGTGTTCTGCTGAAAAACAACGGCCTGCTTCCGCTGGACCCCGCCTCCTGCGGTACCATCGGCGTGATCGGCCCCAATGCCGACAGCCGTGCGGCACTGGTCGGCAACTACCACGGCACCGCCTCCCGCTATGTGACGGTGCTGCAGGGGATCCAGGACTTCGTTGGCGAGCGCTGCCGCGTGCTCTACTCGCAGGGCTGCGCCCTCTGCGCCGACCGGGTGGAGCCCCTGGCCCTGCCGGACGACCGCCTGGCGGAGGCCTCCGCCGTCGCGAAGGCCAGCGACACCGTGATCCTCGTGCTCGGCCTGGACGAGACGCTGGAGGGCGAGGAGGGCGACACCGGCAACAGCTACAGCTCCGGCGACAAGGAGGATCTGCTCCTACCCGAGTCCCAGCGCCGGCTGCTGGAGCGCGTGCTTGCCGTGGGTAAGCCTACAGTTGTGATCCTGCTCGCCGGCAGCGCCATCGATCTGTCCCCCGCCCAGGAGAGGGCGGACGCCGTCCTGCTCGGCTGGTATCCCGGCGCGGGCGGCGGCAGGGCCGTGGCGGAGCTGCTCTTCGGGGCGGTTTCCCCCTCCGGCAAGCTTCCGGTCACCTTCTACCGCAACGAAGCGCTGGCCGAGCTGCCCGCCTTCACCGACTATTCCCTGACCGGGCGCACCTACCGCTACTATCAGGGCGAGCCGCTCTATCCTTTCGGCTACGGTCTGAGCTACGGTGACTGTGCCGTGACCGGGCTCACGGCCGACCGGACGCAGGCCCGCGTCACGGTCCGCAACGGGGGGGCGCGCGATACCGAAGAAGTCCTCCAGCTCTATCTGCGCGACGAGGCGAGCCCCTTCGCCCCGCCGAACCCCGTGCTCTGCGGCTTCCGCCGCGTTTTCCTCGCCGCGGGCGAGGAGAAGAGCCTGAGCGTCCCACTGGGCGAACAGGCCTTCACCGCGGTCAACGACGCGGGCGAGCACGTCCCCGGCAGCGGCCGCTGGACGCTCTACGCCGGCTTTGGCGGGCCGGACGCCCGCACCGAAGCGCTGACAGGCCGGAAGGCCCTGTCCGTGCCGATCCGCTCCACTCCGTAAGACCTTGGGCCGGCCGCGGCCGGTCTGCCTGGACTCAGGCCGTCCCGCTCCGGGCCCAGATCTTGATAGACGTATCAGCAAAACCATTATAATAAAAAAGGAGGATACCCATGAAAAAGATTCTTGCCCTTCTCCTCGCTCTCTGCATGATCTTCGCCCTGGCTGCCTGCGGCGGGACCGCCGCGAAGACCGACGGGAAGACCGACGGCGGAGAAACTGTTCTGAAGCTGTGGTGCATCGCCACCGAGTCCGACGCCAACCGTCCCGCCTACCTGCAGGCCATCGCCGACTACGAGGCCGCGCACCCCGGCGTGAAGATCGAGATGGAGGCCTTCGAGAACGAGTCCTACAAGACCAAGATCAAGGCTGCGATGATGGGCGGCGACACCGATGATCTGCCCGATATCTTCTTCAGCTGGTCCGGCGCCTTCCTCGGTGAGTTCGTCAATGCCGGCAGAGTCCAGTGCCTCGACGAGAACTTCAAGGCCTATGCCGACAAGATCCCCGAATCCATGCTGTCCACCACCACCTATGAAGGCAAGCACTACGGCGTGCCCACGACCTTCAACATCGTCGCCATGTACGCCAACATGGACATGCTGGCCGAGGTCGGCTGGGACCACGTCCCCGAGACCTATGAAGACCTGACCGCCTGCTGCGACGCGCTCGTCGCCGCCGGCAAGATCCCCTTCGGCTGCGCCGGCAAGGAGACCTGGTGCGTGACCGAGTACCTCGAGCCCATCATCATCAAGACGATCGGCTACCAGGATCTCAACAAGATCTTCGCTGGCGAGGCCAGCTGGAACGATCCCGACATCGCCAAGTCCGTCGATACCCTGCAGGACATGATCGCCAAGGGTTACTTTGATCCCAACGGCGCCGCCCTCGGCAACGACGAGGTCAAGGCCAACTTCCTGGCCGGCAAGACCGCCTTCTATCAGAACGGCTCCTGGAACACCGGCGAAGTCGCCGCTGCCGAGTTCAAGTCCGGCGTCGGCCTCTTCCCGCTCATGAACGCCGACCGTTCCTCCTACAACCAGACCATCGGCGGCCCGTCCGACGTCCTGGCTGTCTGCTCTGCTTCCAAGAACCTGGAGGCCGCCTCTGCCGCCGCCGTTGAGCTCGGCAAGGAGATCTGCCACTACAACTTCCTCAACGCCGTCGGTATGCCCGCCTGGGCCGTCGACTACGACACCAGCTCCCTGCCCCCGCTGCTCGTCGACATCGGCGCGCTGGTCAACTCCTGCGAAGGCCTGGTCCTCTTCGGCGACACCGCGATGGCTGTCGATACCGCCCAGATCTACCTGAGCTATGTCGCCCAGGTCTATGGCGGCGCTATCGACGGCGAGGGCTTCGTCGCCGGCCTGACCAAGGACATCGGCTGACCGCGCTTCGCATCGATCCTGTTTCGCATCAAGATCTGACATAGCAAAACGGCGCCTCTCATACTGTCCAGGACTTGAGAGGCGCCGTCACCCCTGCCACGAGGAGGACACCGACCATGAATCGGATGTACAGCAAAAAAATCCATATTCTGATTTTTCTCCTTCCGGCCCTGGCCCTGTTCTGCGGCGTGCTCATCGCGCCCAGCGGCTCCTCGGCCTAGTACAGTCTTTTTGACTGGAACGGTTTCGGTCCCAAGACCTTCATTGGCTTTTCCAACTACAAGGAGCTTTTCACCAGCGACGCCATCGGCTTTCTGAAGGCGCCGCGCAATTCGCTGCTGCTGGCCGCGCTGTCGGTCTTCCTGCAGCTCCCGCTGGCTCTCGGTCTGGCCCTCACGCTGGGCAGGAAGATCAAGGGCGAGCGCCTCTTCCTCTCTGTCTATTTCATGCCCGTTCTGATCTCCACGGTGGTCATCGGCCAGCTTTGGCTGAAGATCTACAATCCGGACTACGGCATTTTGAATGTTTTTCTCCGCGCCATCGGCCTTGAGCGCTGGGCGAAGATCTGGCTCGGGACGAAGGAGACCGCCCTCGGCGCGGTCTTCGTGCCGACGCTGTGGCAGTACGTGGGTTATCACATGCTGCTGCTCTACGCGGGCGTCAAGAGCGTGCCGCCGGAGCTGCGCGAGGCCGCTATGCTGGACGGCGCCACGGACGGGCAGGTCAACCGCTTCATCGTGCTGCCCTATATCAAGCCCATCATCCGCATCAGCGTCATTTTTGCGGTGACCGGCTCCCTCAAGTCCTTCGACCTCATCTACGTTCTCACAAACGGCGGTCCCCTGCACGCCACGGAGGTGCCCAGCACCCTGATGATCAACATGCTCTTCCTCCGCAATCGCTACGGCATGGGCAGCACGATCGCGGTGCTGCTGATCGTCCTGTGCTTCGGCTTTGCGCTGCTGATCAGCGCGATCTTCAGAGAGGAGGAATGAGACCGTGAACAACAACAGCAAAACCGCGCGGATCCTCATCTACATCGGCCTGGTCTTCTGGCTGCTCGTCAACCTCTTCCCGGTCTACTGGATGTTCACCTTCTCGCTGAAGAACAACGCGGAGATCTTCGGCGAAAACGTGGTGGGCCTGCCGCATCACTGGCTCTGGTCCAACTATGCAAGCGCCCTGAAAACAGGCAACATGGGCCGCTACTTCCTCAACAGCGCCATCGTGGCCGTCGCCACGATCCTTATCACCCTGGCGGTGGCGCTGATGGCCACCTTCGCGC
>JAFRJF010000186.1 GCA_017432405.1 Clostridia bacterium
ATTTTAGCATAGCATGATGGCGGTGTCTACAACGTTTTTCGGGGCTTTTCAGGAAACTGGTGATGTGGTATACTGAAAACAAAAATGGGAGATGAAATCCATGATTACGATCTATGGAATGCCGACATGCCCCTATTGCGATTATGTTCATAAGCAGATCAAGGGACGGGAGGACGAGTTCGAATACATCAATATCGGTGAGAACATCCGAAATATGAGTGCGTTTACCAGGCTGCGGGATACGAATCCCGTCTTCGACCGCATGAAAGAAATCGGTGATGTCGGAATCCCTGCATTCGTGTTTGAAGACGGCAGGGTGTCTGTGGATCCGGCAGATGCAGGATTGATTGAATACGGCTCTCCGAATGCTTGCTCCGTTGCCGATCACAAAAACGGAAGAAAGGGCTGCTGATTATTCTGAGCACCCGGTGAGGAGGTTACGACGATGAAAGAATATAAGCTGGTATACCTGAACAAAGGTGTAAAGCTCTCCAGGGAGAAGGATTTGCAGCAGGCGGAGGAAATGATCAACAAGTATGTATCTGACGGTTGGACGCTGCAGGAGATAGCGACGCCTGACGACGGCGTTGGCGCGATGATTGGAGTTTTCTACAAGGAGGATAGGCTGTGAAACCTCGAATCATTCAAGGTTCGCTTAAGGATTCCGGCTATAATATAATCATCGAGCAGCTGAGAGGCGTAAGTCCAGATGAATGGGCTTGCGCCTCTTTGCACAGGAAGGAGTGTTTTCCATGAAAAGAATTATTGCGATGATGATGTGTATGATGATGGTTTTCTCTGTCGGTGCGCTGGCGGAGCGAGGCATGGGCGGCGGACGTGGAGGAATGGGCGGCCCTCGCGGCGGCATGGGCGGTGGCATGACCCAGAACGACGAGGAAGTCCAAGCGGTGCTGGACGCGAACGCTTCCAGGTTCCAGCAGTTCACCTTTACTGATGAGGAGACGGGCATCAGCTTTGAATACAGCCTGTATGTTCCGGAGGATTACAATGCTTCCCAGTCCTACCCGCTGATTATGTTCATCCCGGATTCTACCGGGGCAGGGAAAACAGCGGCGCAGATCGTTTCCCAATACTACGGCGGAACGGTGTGGGCCACCGAAGAGGAGCAGGCCAAGCACGCATCCTTTGTGCTCGTGCCCGCGTTTACCGGCACCGTTACCACAGACAACTGGGAGGCGGATCCCCAGATTGACGCGACGGTGAAGCTGATCGAGCATCTGGAAGGCGAATATTCCATCGACGCCAATCGCCTGTACACAACGGGTCAGTCCATGGGCTGCATGTCCTCGCTATACCTGAACAGCAAGTATCCTGACCTGTTCGCCGCCAGCCTGTACGTCTCGGGTCAGTGGGACATCTCGGTGTTGTCCGGCATGGAGAACCAGAAGTTCTTCTACGTGACGGCGGGCGGTGATGAAAAGGCCTCCGGCGGGCAGGACGAGGTGATGGCCATGTTCGACGGGGACGGCGTCGCCTACAGCTACGGCAAATGGAGCGCCCAGGACAGCGCCGAGGCCCAGGACGCGGCGGTGGAAGCGTTATTTCAAGAAGGACTGGACGCGAACATGATCCGCTTCGAGACCGGTACCGTGTTCAAGGAGGGCCAGACCGGCATGGAGCACATGGCTTCCTTCAACTATGCCTACAAGCTGACTGCGGTGCGGGACTGGCTGTTTGCGCAGAGTAAGTAATCTCGTCCTCGTGGAGGGCAGCCGAAAATCTTAATTTGACAAAGCCGGTAATCGGGATAAAATAATAGATACAGCGTGTGGCTAACAGCGTAAATCCAGTTGTGGCCCACGCTTTTCTTGTGTTCATGGCGTTAGCCACAGCGGAACCAGCTGATGTCAGGCGTTATTTTTTTGCTGTTTAGCAGGAGGACACTATCATGGAACACAAGGAGAACAACTTTCTTGAAAAAGAACCTGTTGGCAAGCTGATGGCGAAGTATGCCGTTCCCTGCATCATCTCTCTGCTGGTAGCGGCGCTCTACAACATCGTCGATCAGATATTCATCGCCAACGCGACCTATCTGGGCTCCTATGGGAATGCGGCCAACACGGTGGTTTTCCCTTTGACAGTGGTCGCTCTGGCGATTGCGGTCATGATTGGCGATGGCGCTTGCGCGTTTGTGTCTATCAGCCTCGGAGCTGGGAAGAGTGACGACGCGCATAAATCCATCGGCAGCGCAGTGATGCTGTGCATCGCTCTCAGCCTTGTCGTCACGGCAGTCTACCTGATCTTTGCAGACGGGATTCTTACGGCATTTGGCGGACGAGTCAACGCGGAGACCTTTAAGCAGGCGCAGAGCTACTTCTTCTGGATCACGGTAGGCATGCCTTTCTATATGTTTGGACAGGCTATGAACCCCATCATTCGTTCAGACGGCAGTCCGAGATTTGCTATGGTTTCCACATTGGCAGGTGCCATGGTCAACATCATTTTGGATCCGGTTTTTATCTTTGTGTTCAAGTGGGGAATGATGGGCGCAGCCCTGGCCACCATTCTTGGCCAGATTTTGACGGCTATCCTTGCGATATGGTACCTTTGTCACATGAAGGCCGTGAAGCTGCAGAAGCGCAGCTTTGGCTTGCATCTCGAACTGGCAAGGAAATACCTTGCCCTGGGTATGACCAGCTTTCTTTCCCAGATTTCCCTCGTGGCAGCCATGATGGCCATCAACAACATGATCCAGAAGTATGGCGCTTTGGACAAGGTGTTTTCACAGCAGCAATATGCCCAGATCCCCATGGCCGTGGTCGGCATCGTGATGAAGTTCTTTCAGATCGTAATTTCCATCGCCGTGGGCATGGCGGCAGGCTGCATTCCCGTGGTGGGCTACAATGTTGGTGCGGGCCGCAATGACCGCGTCAAGGCGCTGTTTACACGGCTGCTGATCTGTGAATTCACGGTAGGCGCAGTGGCGCTCGTGATTGTTGAATGTTTCCCGCGTCAGCTGATTAGCATCTTTGGTGCAGCCAATGAAAGCCAAGCATATACAGATTTTGCCGTTAAGGCCTTCCGAACCTATCTGTGTCTGATGCCACTGGCGACGGTCAACAAGGGTACCTTCATCTACCTCCAATCGGTGGGCAAGGCGTTGGCCTCCACCATGATCTCCCTGATACGAGAAGTGGTGTTCGGTGTTGGTTTCGCGTTGCTGCTGCCCCGGTTCTTCGGCCTGGATGGCGTGCTGTACTCTATGCCGGTATCCGATTTGTTGACTTTCATCGTAGCAGCGTTTGTAATCATGATGACCTATAGACAGCTTTCCAATTCCAATGAAGTGCCCACGACAAAAGAAGCAAAGGCAGTGCCTCCTGTCAGAGGGGAAGCGTTGACGAACAAGATCATCACCATTGGACGCAGCTATGGGGCCGGTGGCCGGACGATTGCTCAATTGGTAGCAAAGGAATTAAACATTCCGTTCTACAATTCTCAGCTTCTGGACAAGGCAGCCGAGGAGAGCGGGCTGAGTATAAAATACCTGGAAAGCCGTGATGAGCAGAGCGTAATGCTGCCTACGCTCTATCAAAGCATAGGGTTTGGAACAAAGGATTATATGCCTTTGGAACAGAAGGCTAGCAACGCCCAAAGGGAGATTATTGAAAAGATTGCAGCCGAAGGGCCTTGTGTCATCGTGGGGCGTCGGGCAGATCGGATATTGGCAGACAAGGCGAACGTGTTTTCTGTCTTCGTTTGCGGCAGTAAAGATGTTCGGGCCAAGCACGTTGCAGAGCGTGAACACACATCTATAAAAGAAGCAGCGCAAAAGATTGCGAAGGCAGATAGAGAGCGTATGATGTATTACAATCAATTTGCCGGAGCGCACTGGGGCGATCCAGCGGGTTATGATCTGTGCGTCAACACGGATGGAATCTCGTTTGAGATGGCAGCGGACAGCATTGCGCGACTTGTGCAAAATGTCTAATGCTCCCGGCGAGAACTTTTTCAGTTTTTCACATTGGATTTTTCGCAGGATGATTTGGTAAAATGAGGGTGGCGAGGAGGTGCTCACATGGTTGGAGAGGTTGTCACGCATGTCAGATTTGGAAAGGGAAACGTCATTTCCTTTGAACCGCCAAGGCTCACCATCGCCTTTGACAACGGTACGGAGAAGACCTTTGCCTACCCTCAGTCTGTCAGCAAGTTTATCCAATTTGAGCGGGATGAAGTCCAGCAGAAGGCAGAGCGGGACAGAAACCAGGCCGAGATCGTCAGTCAGGAGCTGGAAATGGCCCGGCTTCAGGAAAAGAGACGGCAGGCGGAAGAGGCAGACCGCTTGCGTGTAGAGGCAGCTCGGGAGAAGAAGGCCGCCGCTGCCAGGCGTTCGGCAGCGATGCGAAAGACGAAAACGGGAGGAAACACGAAATGAAGAGAGTCATCGCGGCATGTCTGTATCAGACGTTGCATTTTCAACTGAAAGAGGATTATCCCCACGACGAAGCGGTGCGCCTCGTCAAGACTGAAGTAGAGAACTACAAGGCCGGGCTTGAGCGCAAAAAGGCAATGTACAAGATTGACAGCGAGACGAAGCAACCTGACGGTTCTATCATCCTGAAGGTCAGGAAGCAGAACCTGTCCACGCCGGTCGGAGAGTATATGGACTGAACAACATGCCGCCGGGATCATCCCGGCGGTCAAATCATATAGAGATGAATATGGATTATCTGGTGCCCGACTATTATCAAGTGTTTCGCTGCAAGATTGACCAGTGTCGTACACCCTGTTGTGACGGCTGGCCGGTGACGTTCTCCATGCCGGATTACTTCAAGCTGCTCAGTGTGGAGTGCTCTCCCGAATTGAAAAGGCGGCTGGACAGCGCTTTGCATCTCACAGAGCATCCGACTGAGGAAGAGTATGGCATGATCCTGCCACGCTACGATGGGACATGCCCCATGCGCCTGGCAGACGGCCGCTGCGGATTGCAGGTTGAAGCCGGGGAAGATGCGCTTCCGGCGGTGTGTCGGCAGTATCCGAGGAGCATAAGGCCCGGTGAATGCTGCTGCTCCAACAGCTGTGAGGCGGTGATCGAGCTACTGGATCGTGAAGCGCCCATACAGTTTCAGACCATAAGCCGGGAAGAAATGGCATTCCCGCAAAAGCGCGTTCATTTCTTTGAAACAGGTGGACGGGAGACAGAGATTCGGCTGTGGCTGATCGCGTTTCTCCAGGACCGAAGCATTCCTCTGGGATGGAGGCTGGCCAGGTTGGGGGAAGCAGTTCGGCACCTGGATGAAGCGTTGACAGCCCACGATTTCAATGTGTTGGATGATTTGTTATCCGGTAAAACAGAAATACTCGTGCCGGAGCTGCCTGACAGTAAATCAATCGCGTTGAATACTGTCAGGCAGCTGCTGGCACGACTGGATGATCTCAGCGACAGTATCCGCAATTATGGAAGAATGGCTCTGAGGCACTTTGACAGAGAGGGGGCTCTTTCGGAAGAGGCAATTGCCCAACACCTGTCACAGGCAAGCCCGCATTGGGAGGCGTGGTTTGAGAACATGATGGTCAATCATATGTACTTCTCGCAGTTTCCGTTCCAGGATCGACCGGTCAGCCTGAAGGATGAGACGGTTGCGCTGTACGCTGTCTATGCCTTGCTTCGATTTCTGACCATCGGCGCGGGGGATGGTACGCACGAGCGCATGACGGATATTGCTGCGGCTCTGTTCCGACTGGTCGATCATACCGCCTTTGATCGTTATGCGATTCTTATTCTCAAACGGATCTGTGGCGATGGTTCTGTAATAAAGCTGCTGATGCTGTAGATCAAGAATTGCCGCACGAAGATCACAAAGCTCCCCTACATCTACAGCGTGATGGACAACCGTGACTACGACCTGAGCACCGTGCCATCCGGGATTTGATTGCCATAGGCCTATAGTGAAGGCTTGCACTCCGGGGAAAACGACACAAAACAGGACACTGCGTCTGAAAACAGGGCATTGGGGATACGTATCTCACGGGGGATACGCCTCCTTTCACAGGTCGGTCGTGTCGGTTCCATGTGCCGCCCTGCGGCAAGCGGGACAGATATAACTGACCTGCAGGTCGTAGGACAGCAGTTCCTCGTCGGTCTGGGATTGGAGCAGCTCGGTCAGGTCTTTGAAGCATATATCGGCCAGCTTGCCGCAGACGCGGCAAACCAGAAGCGTGCCTTGCCCGATCCATCACAACGGGAAGGCGATGGCTTCATCGTACAGCTTTTTCAATACGTTCAGAAAGGACGTAAGGCTTGCTCTCCTGTCCTCCTTGTGCGTGCACAGGACGCAGGAGAAGTGCTCCTGGCAGTCGAAAGGGATCCACGCGAACTGGCCGCTATGATCATTCAGAAAACCGGGCGCAAGGCAGATGCCCTTCCCGGCGGCGACGTTGACGCGGGTCGTGTCGTGATCCGGACTGTTGAAATACTGGATCTTGCCGGAGGCGATCAGGCGGTGCTGCACGGCCCGAAGCGCTGGGGGCGAGCCGCCGCCCACCATCAGCGTCCGTCCGTACAGGTCCTCCTCGCGGATCAGGTTTTTCACCGCGAGGGGGTCGTTTTTATCCGCGATCAGGTAGATGCGGCTTTCGAACAGGTCATGCACGGCAATGCCCGGAATCTGCCGTGTCTGTTCCTTCAGGGCGAACAGGATATCCACCTCGTTGCGCAGAAAGGCCTCCACGCCGTTTTCATACTGAAAGACGGGCGTGATCTGCACCTCCGGGTGGATTTCCCCGAACAGCCGCATGGCCTCCGGCAGGAAATACACGGCCTGGAACACCATCAAGCTGATGGAGATGTTGTCCGTGTACTTCGCACTGAAATTCTGGCCCTGCTCGATTGCGCGTTTCAGGTCTTCGCGCAGGCTTGCCAGCGTGGCGACGAACTGTGCTCCGGCCGGGGTCAGCGCCGCGCCCTTGCCGCTACGTTCAAATACGGCAAAGCCGATCTCCTCCTCGAACAGCTTGATCTGGTAGGAGAAGGTGGGCTGGCTGACAAACATGTTCTCAGCTGCCCGGCTGAAATTCAGCGTGTGGGCCAGCTCGATGCAGTAGTCGATCTGTTTCGTGGTCATGGCGGCCTCCGGCTATTTAAAAATCAAATCAATTATACAGCATTTGAATTGGACTTTGCAATACGTTTGGCATATAATTATAGCATCAAGAACAGATTTGGAGGACAAAACCATGGCAAAGACTTTGATCGCATACTTCTCCCGTGCAGATGAGAATTACTTCGGCGGCGCGATGCGCTATGTAAAGGTGGGCAACACCGAAATCGTATGTAACATCATGAAAGAAATGATCGACGCGGACAGCTTCAAGATCGAAATGAAGGATCCCTACTCCCCGGTCTACATGACCTGCATCGAGGAGGCCAAGAAGGACCTGCGCTCGAATGCGCGGCCGGAACTGATATCCATGCCGAAGTCCATCGATGAGTACGACACTATCATCCTGGCCTATCCCAACTACTGGGGCACGATGCCGATGGCGGTGTTTACCTTCCTGGAGGCGTTTGATTTCAGCGGAAAGACCATCCTGCCCCTCTGCACCAACGAGGGCAGCGGCATGGGCGGAAGCGAGCGGGACATCAAGCGCGCCTGCCCCGGCGCGGCGGTGAAGAAGGGCCTGTCCATCACCGGCAGTCAGGCGGCGAATTCCAAGGGCACAGCACAGAAGTGGCTGTCCGCGAACGGGCTGATGTGACGATGGACGAGCGTGAGATCATTCGGGAGATGTACCGGAAATACTGGCAGTACATGATCGAAAAGGACGCGGACGGGCTGCGGGGCCTGATGGCGAAGGACTACTATCTCATGCACATGACCGGCGTGAAGCAGCCCGCGGAGATTTTCCTGAAGGGACTGCTGGACGGGACATTCAACTACTATTCCGCCGATCATGATGACATCGAGGTCAAAATTGACGGTGAGCGGGCGACGATGATCGGTCGCAGCCGCGTGTCCGCTGCCGTGTACGGGGGACGAAGGAGCACCTGGCGTTTGCAGGGGGATTTCACTCTGCGGAGGGAGCAGGGAGTTTGGCGGTTCACCAGCTCCTGGGCATCGACCTATTGAAGCATGAAGAACAAGAAGATCATACTGGATGTATGCCTGACCCTGCTGCTGGGCTGTCAGATGGCGTACTCACTGATCAGTGAGGTCTCCCACGAGATCACGGGCCTGTGCATGATTGCTCTGCTCGTGCTGCACCACATTTTGAACGGCGGCTTTCATCGCCATCTCTTCAAGGGCAGGTATTCGCCCTACCGTGTGACGCTGACCGCCATTGACGCGACGATGCTTGTCATATTCCTCACGCAGGGCATCAGCGGCCTGATGATGGCGAAGCACATTCGTCTGTTCAACGTCACCGGCGCGAACTGGGCGCGACAGGCGCACCTTGCCGGGGCGTACTGGGGTTTTGTGCTCTGCGGCATTCATGCCGGGCTTCACATGACCGGGCTTTTCCGGAAGTGGCAAAAGATCCAGCGGCGGGGATTGAAGGCGTGCGTTGCCCTGATCGTCATCGCTTCCGCAGCCTATGGCGCGGTGGCCTTTGTGCAGAGGGGCTTTCCAGAGTACATGGCGCTCCGTCAGCAGTTTGTATTCTTTGATTACAGCGAACCTCTGCCCGCGTTTTTCAGAGATTACGCCTTCATACTGTTCCTGTGTATGTCGGCTGGCTGCGGGATCGGATGTTTGCTGACGAGGAGGAAGAGACGATGAAGGTCATACTTGTAAACGGCAGTCCGAATGAACACGGCTGCACTTACACGGCATTATCGGAGGCTGCGAAGTCCCTGAACGAAGCCGGGATCGAAACGGAATTCTTCTGGATCGGCAGGAAGCCCATGCAGGGCTGTATCGGCTGCGGAGGATGCGGACGCAAAGGCAAGTGCGTGTTCGATGACAAGGTGAATGAGTTCTTTGAGCTGGCACATGCGGCGGACGGCTTCATCTTCGGTTCCCCGGTGTATTTTTCCGGGATGAATGGCAGCCTGATGGCCTTCATGGATCGGGCGTTCTTCGCCGGGCCGAGGCATCCGGAGGGCAATCCCTTCGCCTTCAAGCCCGCGGCGGCGGTGGTGTCCGCACGCCGAGCGGGCACGACCTCAGCCATCGACCAGATCAACAAATACTTCCTGCACGGGCAGCTGCCGATCATATCCTCCCAATACTGGAACATGGTACATGGCAACACGCCGGAGGAGGTCATGCAGGACGCAGAGGGCCTGCAGATCATGCGTCAACTGGGACGCAACATGGCCTGGTTTCTCAAGCTGAAGGAAGCAGGCAGTGCTGCGGGCATACCGCTGCCGGAGCAGGAAGAGACGCGCATTGCGACCAATTTTATACGATGATTTCAGGAGGATGAAACCCATGAAAAAGCTGATTTCGCTGCTGCTGGTTATTGCTATGATGACGATGGGCGCTTCCCTTGCCGAGGGAGCACTGGTGACCTATTTCTCCCACGCTGGCGAAAACTACAACGTGGGCGTGATCGAGGAGGGCAACACCGCGAAGCTGGCGAAGGTGATCGCGGAGCAGACTGGTGCGGACCTGTTCGAAATCGTGCCCGTCGTGGACTACCCCCATTCCTACGACGAATGCCTGGAGGTCGCCACCGCCGAGCAGCGCGAGGGCGCTCGCCCGGAGTATGTGGGAGATGTGGAGAATTGGGATCAGTACGACACCATCTTCATCGGCTATCCGATCTGGTGGGGCGAGATTCCCAACATCGTGTACACGTTCATGGAGAACCACGACTTCGCCGGGAAGACGGTCGTCCCCTTCAACACCCACGAGGGCAGCGGGCAGGCCCACAGCCAGCGGGACATTGAAAGCACCCTGTCGGACGCCACCGTCTTGCAGGGCCTGGCGGTGCGCGGCGCCACGGCGCAGAACGACGCCGATGCCACCGCGAAGGCGGTTTCGGACTGGCTCAGCGGACTTGGAATGTAACGGGAGGTCATGGATATGGTACAGAACAGGCATTTTCCCGAGATCCACGGCAACTTCGGCTTCGGCTGCATGCGCTTGCCCATGAAGGGCGGCCAGGTGGACTACGACGAGTTTTGCCGGATGGCGGACGCCTTCATCGCCTCCGGGCTCAATTACTTCGACACTGCCCACGGCTACATCAGCGGCCAGTCCGAGACCGCCATCCGCGACTGTGTAGCGAAGCGTTACGACCGCAGTCAGTTCCTGCTGACGGACAAGCTGACCGCGCCCTATTTCAAGAAGCAGGAGGACATCCGCCCCTTTTTCGAGCAGCAGCTGGCGTGGTGCGGCGTGGATTACTTCGACTTCTACCTGATGCACGCCCAGGACCGCAACAACTACCAGAAGTACAAGCGCTGCAGGGCCTATGAGACCTGTTACGCTTTTAAGCAGGAGGGGCTGATCCGCCACTTCGGCATCTCCTTCCACGACAAGGCTGAGGTGCTGGACATGATTCTCACCGAACACCCGGAGATCGAGGTCGTCCAGATCCAGTTCAACTATGTGGACTATGAGGATGCCTCGGTAGAATCGAAGAAGGTCTACGAGGTGTGCGAGAAGCACGGCAAGCCCGTCATCGTCATGGAGCCGGTGAAGGGAGGCAGCCTGGTGAACCTGCCCGCCGAGGCGGACAAGATACTGCGGGATCTGAACGGCGGCAGCAACGCCAGCTACGCCCTGCGCTTCGCGGCGAGCTTCCCGCAGATGGCTGTGGTGCTCTCCGGCATGAGCGACATGGCGCAAATGACCGATAACCTCTCGGCCATGGCGGACTTCAAGCCGCTGAACGATGAAGAAATAGCGGCGGTCAAAAAGGTCAACGACATCTTCCACAGCCTGAACCTGATCCCCTGCACCTCCTGCCGCTATTGTGTGGAAGAGAACGAGTGTCCCAAGGGCATCCGCATCCCGGACATGTTCGCCTCCATGAACGCCCATGAGGCCTTCCACAACTGGAACACGGGGTACTATTACAACAGCGTCATCACCGGAGGCGACCACGGCAAAGCATCGGACTGCCTCCAGTGTGGCAAGTGCGAAAAGGTCTGCCCGCAGCACCTGCCCATCCGGGAGCTGCTGAAAAACGTGGCAAAGACATTCGAGGGGTGAGAATATGAACAGGGAAGTGATGATCGTCACAGGCGCAGGCCAGATCTCCATGGCCATCGCCCGCAGGATCGGCTATGGCAAGAAGATCATACTGGGCGACAAGAAGATCGAGAACGCCAATGCCATCGCCAAAGTCATGAACGACGCAGGCTATGACGTAATCCCCTTTGAAATGGATCTGTCCAGCAGGGAATCCATCCTTGCCATCATCGCGGAGGCGCAGAAGTACGGCCCCATCAAGTATCTGGTCAATGGCGCGGGCGTTTCGCCCAGCCAGGCCCCCATCGAGGCCATCCTGAAGGTCGATCTCTACGGCACTGCAGTGCTGCTGGAGGAGGTCGGCAAGGTGATTGCCGAGGGGGGCTGCGGCGTGACGATCAGTAGTCAGTCCGGCTGGCGCATGCCCCAGCTGACCGCAGAGCAGGACAGGCAGCTGGCCACCACGCCCACGGAGGAACTGTTGTTCCTTGAGATTCTCCAGCCGGAGAACATCCGAGACACCCTGCACGCCTACCAGCTGGCAAAGCGCTGCAACGAGAAACGCGTCATGTACGAGTGCGTGAGGTGGGGCGAGCGTGGGGCGCGTCTCAACGACATCGCGCCGGGCATCATCGTGACCCCGCTGGCCATCGACGAGTTCAACGGCCCCCGAGGCGACTTTTACAAGAACATGTTCGCGAAGTGCCCGGCGGGGCGTCCCGCGGCGGCGGACGAGGTGGCCAACGTGGCCGAGCTTCTGATGAGCGACAAGGGCGCGTTCATCACAGGCTCCACCTTCCTGATGGACGGCGGCGCGACGGCCAGCTATTTCTACGGACCGCTCCAGCCCCAGGGTTGAAAAGAATGAGTGTTTAATGAAACCAGCACTCTGGGGAAAGCGACACAGAACAGGACATTGTGTCTAAAACAGGACATTCAAACAGAAAACAGGACATTGAGGTTTCAAAGAAAAAAGATAGAATAAAACACGAAACTGCGTTTTCCCAAAAATCCTGTGTCTTGTTCCTGCTTAACTCACGCATAACAAAGTTCTCAACCCCGACCATTGTATCAAAGTTGGGGTTGAGAGCCACCACGACGGGCTGGCCTAATTACAGTTTAGAAGCAGTTCTTAACCCAATCTTCAAAATGCAACCACCGGATGCAACCACCCACCAATCGTCCATTGTATCATTATTACCCACCAATGCCAAGAAAGTCAAGCAATTTAGTAACGTTGAAATCTATCAAGCAGATATGACACACTTGAAATATGCGGATGGCCGCTTTGACGCTGTCATTGCGGGTAACGTGATTCACCTGCTGGATGACCCCATTGCTGCTGTTGGAGAGCTGATGCGTGTATGCAAACCAGGCGGCAAAGTGATCATTCCAACCTACACTAACATTTATAACGGCAAGCCTAGTAAGCTGGTAAAACTGTTTGAAAAAGCTGGGGCGCATTTCAAGAGTCAATTCGATCTGTATTCCTACAAAGCGTTCTTCCGAAATGCCGGTTTTGAGAACGTCGATTATCATGTGGTTGAAGGGAAGATGCCTTGCGCGGTGGCAGTGATAACAAAGGAGCATGAATAATCTGATGCCACCCCGAATTATCCTATGCAAAACTGTTCATCAAATGTTCACTGGCAAATTAGCACTCGCCTCTTGACAGTGCTAACAAAATGAGTATAATTATATACGAACCGAGGGGGAAAGGGAAAAGCCCCGGAGGTTCAGGGTAACAACATACAAAGACCGACGCCGACACGACAACCCGCCGTAAGGCATCACCCGACAGGGAATGCACCGACAGCGGGTGCGCGACCAGCGCAAGAGGGTCAAAGGAGGTAAGAGTTATGTTGATGCCGAGTATCTTTGGTGAGAACCTGTTTGATGAGTTCTTTGGTGACTGGGATCGTGAGATGCGTCGTATGGACCGTCAGCTGTACGGCAAGAACGCTGCCCGCGAGATGAAGACGGACGTGCATGAGCACGAGGATCATTACGAAGTGGATATCGACCTGCCGGGCTTCAAGAAGGAAGATATCACGCTGGAGCTTCAGAACGGCTACCTGACCGTGACCGCCTCGAAGGGCCTCGATAAAGACGAGACCACAAAGAAGGGCAAGGTCATCCGGCAGGAGCGCTGGGCTGGTACGATGCAGAGAAGCTTCTATGTGGGCGATGCGCTCACCGAAGCGGACATCGGCGCAAAGCTGGAGCATGGCGTGCTGAGCCTGAACATCCCCAAGAAGGATGAGAAAAAGCTTCCTGAGAAAAAGGTTATCATGATCGAAGGATAAACGTCATACCCCCCCTGCTGGAGCGATCCGGCAGGGTTTTTCTATTTGGATGAAACAAGGATGACAATGCCGCCCAACTATTGGACGGCACTTTTCATGGCTGCTACTTGTTTTCCTTGTCCCTCTTCTCTGCCATGTCCTTCATCATCATGTCGAGGATTCCACGGGCGAAGGATTCCATCTGGTACTTATCGGGCTTCACGTTCTTCAAATTGAAAGCAGCGATGCGTTCGCCGGTCTCCATGTTGATGACGATCACGGGGCAGCCTTGGCGGATTGTCTCCTGGCGTTCAGCCGGTAGAGCGTTGAGTACAGCGTTCTGCAGCTCGTCAAAATCCTCGGGTTTGAGCTCGTCGTCCGGGATGCCACCGTGGTTGAGTTCAATCACGGCATAGCCAGATGTGTTCTTGGGTTTTCTCATGAGAATACACTCCTTCTTGGCGGGGGTGGATTTACCCAGATGGGTGGCCCGCCTATGGTATGTTTGCTCATGAATCCGTGTAAAGCAAGGACGATTTCAAGTCAAATCCGAGTCATTTCAAGTTGGGAAATAAGCGAAATTGATGTTTTACGCCAACTATATTATGCTTTGGGGGATCAGGTATGCTGTGGCTGATTAGAAATCAGTTGATTTACCTTGACAGAGACATCAATGATGTATTGAGCGAAAAGCATAAGAGCTTGTCGCGGGGCGCATAACAAAAAATTATTGTGGGGTGCAAATGCACCCCGAAATATGCACCCCAAAGAGCGAAGTCATAGCGAACTCACCCCGCAAATTAGCGAAGCCTAAGCGAAGTCATAGCGAACGCACCCCGTAGTCACCCCGTAGTCACCCCATACTCACCCCATACTCCCAGCGAAGTGGTGGGTATTGTATCAATGCGGTTGTCCTAATCAAAGAGATGTACCCCGGCATCGCCCGAAAGTTCGATACCTCCGCCAGCAAGGTGGAGCGGGCCATGCGCCACGCCATCGAGGTGGCCTGGAGCCGGGGCCGGCTGGAGGCGGTCAACCAGATGTACGGCCACCGTGTCTTTGCAAGGGAGGACAAGCCCACCAACGGCGAATTCATCGCGATGATCTCCGACAAGCTGGCCGTGCGGAAGACGGCGTAACACGTAGAATTGACCGGGCCAGCCCCGATCAATTCAGGATCGCATGGCAGAACGGGATGACTATAAAATATATCCCTCGCATTGCGTGCAATGCGAGGGATATATTTTTTTAGTGAGTAAATGCTATTCGGCCCGTTTCCTGTTTTCGGTGTATATTGCCCAAGCGTTGTCCAGAATCGGCCTGTCCCCGGCGTAGGTCAGCATCTCCCTGGCCTTTTCCACGGGATAGTAGTTGCCGTTCAGGAAGCCCTGGTCGTAGGAGACGTGGAATGTCCGGTCGAGGGCCTGCATCACGAACCACTGTATGCGATTGCTGATTTCCTTTCCCCGACCCTCGGAGAAGAAGTCGTATCGGGTGTTCCCGGCGATGCCGATGATTTCGGCGTGAATGCCCGCCTCGTCCTCCACCCGCCAGAGCGCCACGTCGTTGGAGCGGTTGCAATTTCGTATGACGCCCTTCGGCATCACCCACTCGCCGCGGTCGCTCATCAGCAGGAATACCTCGTCGCCGTAGAACACGACGCCGCCTGCACAGCTGCGAATCGCGCCTGACATAGTGTATCACCTTCCTTTAGACGGACATATCATAGCATAAATACGTTAAAAAATCAAATGGTAAATCCGGCTTGACCCGATGCACGCAACGCCGACCCCCGTCATACTGTTAAATATAGCGCCTTTTCAGAAAAGCGGCTGATGTGTGGGGGCATTTGTGATATAATCCATATATTGATGTAAAATAATGGAGGCGAAACGCCTATGAATATCGTCGTGCTGTGCGGCGGACTGAGCATGGAGCGCAATGTATCCCTCTCCAGCGGCACGCTGATTTGCGGCGCGCTGCGCAAGCTGGGTCACAGGGCCGTGATGGTGGATATGTTCTACGGCCTGGAGGATTACGACGTCGAGCCGGCGCGGCTGTTCGAGGCGCTGCCCCCGTTGGGCGAGGCCAGCGTCTCCGAAGAGGCCCCCGACCTGGAGGCCGTGCGCCGCTTGCGAAAGTGGCATAGCCCCAGCAAGGTGGGCAAGGGGGTCTTTGAGCTTTGCGCGCTGGCGGACGTGGTGTTCCTGGCGCTGCACGGCGCCTGCGGCGAGGACGGCCGCATACAGGCCGCGCTGGATCTGATGGGCGTGCCCTACACCGGCAGCGGCTATCTGGGCAGCGCCATCGCCATGGACAAGGACCTGACCAAGCAGCTGGTGCGCGGCGCGGGGGTCAAGACCCCCCAGTGGCGCCTGCTTTACTA
This sequence comes from Clostridia bacterium, assembly GCA_017432405.1. Next base: position 15,777 of record JAFRJF010000186.1, read on the forward strand.
CAAGGACAGCCAGATTGAGGCGCTGTGTGGCGAGATGAAGCTGCCCTGTGTGGTCAAGCCCGTGGACAGCGGCTCCAGCATCGGCGTGGCCATCGCCCACAGCCGCGGGGAACTGGAAAAGGCCCTGCGCGAAAACGTGGGCCTGGGCCGCGTGATCGTCGAGGAGTACGTGGCCGGGCGCGAGGTCCAGGTGGGCGTGCTGCAGGGCAGGGCGCTGCCCTCCATCGAGATCATTCCCCGCGGGGGCTTCTACGACTATAAGAACAAGTACCAGGCCGGCGCGGCGGTGGAGATCTGTCCCGCGCCCGTAGAGCCCGATACCGAGCGCATGCTGGGGGCCACGGCGCTGAAGGTACACAAGCTGCTGGAGCTGCAGACCTATTCGAGGACCGACTTCATACTCACCGAGGCGGGGGAGATCTACTTCCTGGAGATCAACACGCTGCCGGGCATGACGCCCACCAGCCTGGTGCCCCAGGAGGCCGCCGCCGCGGGCATCGACTACAACACCCTCTGCCAGATCATCGTGGACGACGCCATGGGAGGTGCGAACGGCTGATGAAGCCCTTTACCTTGCGCGATGCGCTGAAGGCTGTGGAAGGCCGCTATGTCGGGAACGAAACCGCGCTGGACAGCATGATCGAAAGCGTCACCAGTGACAGCCGCAAGGCGGGTCCCGGGTCGCTGTTCATCTCCCTGAAGGGGACCCGGGTGGACGGGCACGACTTCATGGCCGCCTGCATTGCCGCTGGCGCGGTGGCGAACCTCAGCGAGCGGGAGCCCGCGCCAAACGAGCAGCCCGCCATCGTCGTGGATTCCACCGTTCGGGCCACCGGCGCGCTGGCGGCCTGGCACCGCTCCCGGTTCGACATTCCCGTGATCGGCATCACCGGCAGCGTGGGCAAGACCACCACCAAGGAGATGATCGCCGCGGTGGTCAGCCAGCGCTTCCAGACCCACAAGACCCAGAGGAACCTGAACAACGAGCTGGGGGTGCCGTGGACGCTGATGGGGCTGGAGGACGCCCATCAGGTCGCCGTGGTGGAGATGGGCATCAGCGACTTCGGCGAGATGCGCCGTCTGACCCACATGGTGCGCCCCGATATCGCCGTGTTCACCGTGATCGGCGACGCCCACCTGGAGTTCCTGGGCGACCGCGCGGGCGTGATGCGGGCCAAGGGCGAGATCTTCGAGGGCATGGACGCACAGGGCCTGGCGGTGCTCAACGGCGACGACCCGATCCAGCGCGCCTGTCACCCGGACATGCGCCGGATGACCTACGGCCTGAGCGAGGGCTGTGACGTTCGCGGTTTGGACGTGCGCAACCTGGGCGAGGACGGCATGTGCATGACCATTCACCACCCGAAAGGCGCTTTTGAGGTGCGCATTCCCGCCTTCGGCAGCCACCTGCCCTGCGCGGCGCTGGCCGCAGCCGCCGTGGGACTGGCGCTGGGCATGACCGGCGACGAGATCGCCCGGGGCATCGCCCGGTACCAGACCGTGGGGGACAGGGCCCGGGTGATCCACGCCAGGGGCATGACCGTCGTCAGCGACTGCTACAACGCCAACCCGAATTCCTGCCAGGCCGCCGTGGATTCGCTGATGCAGCTGCAGGGCAAGCGCCGGGTGTGCATACTGGGCGACATGCTGGAGCTGGGACCCCGCACTGAGGCCTTGCACCGGGGGGTCGGCGAATATGCGGCGAGGGCCGGCGTCGACCTGGTGGTGGGCTGCGGCCCGCTGTCCCGCGCCATCGCGGACGGCGCACGGGATGCCGGGGGAGAGGTGCTGTATTTCGAGGACAAGGACCGGTTGCTGGCTTCGCTTTGGAACGTCGTTCGTCCCGGGGACTGCGTGCTGGTGAAGGCCAGCCACAGCATGGCCTTCGAGGCGGTCGTGGAGCGGCTGACGGAGGAATGATTGAGTATCAAAGGCAAGCAGAGGCGCTGTTCGGCGCCTCTGCTTGCCTTTGTTCGCAGTATTGTCAATCCTCCTGCGTCCGAACCGTGACGCTCATGCCCAGGGGAAGCTGAACGCCCGCGTCGGGCAGTATGCGCACGGTGTACAGCGCGTCCTCGGCCAGCCATGCGCTGCCGACGACCGTTCCGGCGAAGGTCTTTTCCTCGGCGTCATAGGTCTGCGTCAGCGCCACGCGCTGTCCCTTTGAAAAGCCGGAGGCCTCGCTTTCGCTCACCTGTATTTCCACGCAGACCTGGCCGTCGGGCACGATCTCGGCCACGACCTGTCCCTCTTCCACGGCTTCGCCCGCATTGACGTTAACGGTGGTCACGATGCCCGAGACAGGCGCGTCGACCGTGCCGCCGTTGATCTCATAGAGCAGCTGGCCCCGCTCCACGGTGTCGCCCTCGCCGACCAGCAGGCGGCTCACGGTGCCGCTGGCCTCGTAGCCCTGGGTGTCGTTGGAGACCACGGTGCCGATGCCGATGCGCTGGCTGGCGGTAAATGCGTCGCTTCGGTAGAGATAGACGGTCTCGCCCAGGTACAGCTCGCCGCCCAGGGTCACGACCCGGTATTCCGCGCCTTCGATCTCGGTCAGCACGCCGACGGCGCGGTGGCTGCCGTCCGTGGTGCAGCGCACATAGACCGTCTCTCCGCTGTGCACCAGCGTCGACTCGGCGCTCTGGTAGGCCTTGTCCACCGTGCAATAGATCAGGTAGCGCTCCAGGGGCATAAGCTCCAGCAGCGTGCCGTCGATCTTGTCGCCCTCCCCGGCGTTGACCAGGGATACCGAGCCGTCCCGGGCGGCAAAGGCGCGTACCGGCTTCATTGAGGCCATCACGTCGCCGGCATTGACATGGCTGCCCGCCTCGGCGTCGAGGGCCTGGACGATGCCGGAAACCCCGGCGGTGACCACTGCGGTGGACAGAGGCGCCGTGGTGCCCTCATAGGCCTCGGCCAGCGCCGATGCGGTGAGCATCAGCGCCAGCAGCAGTATCGTCAGCTTCTTTTTCATATTTCATCGTCCTTTCCCTCAAACAAGCTCGCCCTCCACAGTCAGCTGATAGCTTTGGTCTGCCACAGTGACGGTGCAGCCGTTTGAGGAGACGGCATAGCTGTAATCCCTGGAAGTCCTGCCCGCGGCGCAAAGCATGCCGTAGTTGCTTCCGGACAGCTCGGGAAGTGTCGGGAATTCCACGGTCATATCGTCCAGTGTCAGGCGCAGGCTGGTCACGCCACTGAGGGCCAGCGTCTTTAAAGCATAGCCGTTGAGCAGCCAGGCCTGCGCTTTATCTCGGGGAACCAGTGCAAGCACATTTTCCTCGATGGTCGCGGTGAACAGACCGCCGTCGCTGAGCCGGATGTCCAGCACCGTGTCGCCCAGGGTCAGCACGTTCATGGGATTCTCAGTATCCAGCGTCAGGGCGACCGCCCCGTAGAGCCGCATATCCCGGTTGCCGGAGGTATGGGTGCCGATCAGCGCTTCACCCGGGGTGACGTGGAAGCCCTGATCCGCCTCCTGGGCGTCGCTGCCCTTTGCCGCGCCGCCCTTCTGCCCGCCGCTCCTCTGTCCGCCACCCCGGGGCTGGTCGCCCTGCTTGCCGTCCTTGCCCTGATCCTCCTCAGACTTTTCATCCTGCGAGGGGATGTTGAACGAGAGCTGGCCCCGGGCGGCGGCTTCGCCGTCCCTGAGGGCGACGACGGTGACGGTATAGGTACCGGCAGCCAGACCCGACAGGGGAACGGTCACGGTGGCTTCCTCCGTCTGGCCGCTGTAGACGTCGCCGGAGACGCTGACGTCGAAGGCGTCGCATTCGCCGCCGAACTGCCAGGTGAAGGTCAGCGCCTCAACTTGGGCCGGGTCGACCTGATAGACGCCCTCTGTAATGAGCAGGCCCTGGGGCGAGGCGACGGCGATCGCCAGTCCAGCGGTCTCCTCCCCGCTGTCGGCGGCGTCGACGGTAAAGCCCAGGCGCGCGCTGGAGAGCGCCTTGCCGTCCTTGTTCGCGGCGACGGTGAGCGTGTACTGACCGGGAGACAGCTTTTTGACAGGCAGCTTCAGCTGGCTCTTCTTCGTGGTTTTCTCGTACACACCGCCGGAGACGCTGACGGCGTATTCGTCACAGGCGCCGCCAAAGGACCAGACGAGGGTCACTGAGCCGGCCCGGGCGGGGTCGACGTGAAGCGCGCCGTCGATGACGGACAGCCCCTCCGCGCCCATGACGGACAGGGTGAGCTTATCGTCGCCCTTTTCCCTTTCATCGCCGGCGTTGGATAAGATGGAATCGCCTTCGACTTCCAGGAGAACCGCTTCGTCCGAGGGCCCATCGAATACCAGCGCTTCAGTCTCATCCAGCGCCAGCGCTTCATCGGTCTCGTCAAGCTGAAGCGCCGGCCCGTCCAGTTCAGCGGGGGTGGCGTCCGGAAGGGCTTCCTCCGTGACCGCCTGGCCCTCGATCGCATCCTCCTGCGGGGCCTGAATATCCGGCTGAGACAGGTCGAGGCGTTCCTCACCGGCGGATTGGTCGACCGCGGCGTCCTTCTTTTTGACGACAGGGGTGTCCACGAGGCGGGTATCTTCCTCCTGACCAAGCTGTTCCCAAGCGACATCCAGCGCTTCGTCGACGGACAGGACCTGATTGGCGTCCTGCGTTACGACGATGTACAGGCCCTGAATGGCATCCGGCACAGCCTCTTCGGACGGTTCCTCTGCGGTCTGTTCCGGAGAGGCGTCCTGCCCCTCAACTGCTTCTGCCGCTTCCGTTTCGTCCTCTGCCGCTTCGGAAACAAGATCCTCCGCAATCGCCGGCACAGCCTCTTCGGACGGTTCCTCTGCGGTCTGTTCCGGAGAGGCGTCCTGCCCCTCAACTGCTTCTGCCGCTTCCGTTTCGTCATCTGTCGCTTCGAAAGCAAGATCCTCCGCAACCGCCGGCGCTTCCAAATCAGCGCCGACTTCTATGGAATCCGGCTGAAGCGCGATATCCTCGCCCTCCGCTGCAATGCCCGCCTCGGGCTGATCCGTCTGGAGGGCCGATGCCTCCGCACCGTCATTTCCGATGGATTCAGACGCGGGCGCCTCCGGGGCTTCGTCGGCAGGGGAGGCGATGATCTGGAAGCTCAGCTTTGCCTTGGCGACGGTCTTGCCGTCGCGGATGGCCTTGACGGTCGCGGTGTACTTGCCCTCCGAAAGGCCGCTGACCGAGATCTTCGCCGACTTCTTTTCGGTGGACGCGCTGTAGACGCCGCCGGAAACGCTGACCTCGAAGCTGTCGCAGTCGCCCTTGCACTTCCAGGACAGGGTCAGCGCGCTGACCTTGCCGGGGTCGACCTGCCAGACCCCGCCCGAGGCGCTCAGTCCGCCGGGCTTGGAAATGGAGAGGGACAGGGAGACCTCTTTATTGCTGCTCTTCGTATTCTTCTCCGACTTATCGGATTTGCCGCTGGACGCCTTGTCCTCCGACTTATCGGATTTGCCGCTGGACGCCTTGTCCTCCGACTTATCGGATTTGCTGCTGTCGGCCTTCTCATCCGACTTATCGGATTTGCTGCTGTCGGCCTTCTCATCCGACTTTTCGGATTTGCCGCTGGACGCCTTCTCCTCCGAGGATTTGGCTTTTTCGCCGGCCTTGTCCTTTGTCTTTGAAGACTTCTCCGCCGCCTGGGCGTCAGAGGTTTTCTTCTTCGATTGCTTCTTGCCGGATTTTTCCGACGTGGTCTCCTGGGCATCGGAGGCACTGCTCTCCTTTGTCGACTTCGCGCTCGCGGCGAAGGCCTCGGGCAGCGTGAAGCCCAGCAGCAGCGCGCCGGTCATGGCCAGGGAAAGCAGCCGCTGCTTAATCCGCTTCATTCTCAATCACCTCTTCGGGCGCTTCGACAGGATCGGCATCCTGGGTGGTCACCACGGCGCTCATGCCGTATCGGGTGTTTTCGTCGGGGGTGAAGTCGATGTAGACGGTGTAGGTGACGGCGCTCTCGGTCTCGCCGCCCTGCGCTTCGCTGGCGTCAGCGATGGCGGAAATGCCTGAGACGGTGCCGGGATAGGTGACCTCCTCGTCCTGGTTCCAGATCAGCTCGATGCTGACCGGGTCGCCCACGTGGATGGAGGCGAGGTTGGCCTCCTCGACGCTGGCCTCGATGCGCATTGCCCCTTCGGGGTAGAGCACGGCCACCACCTCGTCCTTCTGGATGGTGCCGCCCTGCTGGGCGTTCAGCTGGCTGATGGTGCCGTCGATGCCCGCGGTGATCGCGCTGCCGCTCATGTAGAGCCCGTCAAAGCCGCCGTCGAGGGTCTCGAACAGCAGGTCGCCGCGATGCACGGTATCCCCGGCGGAGACGGCGATGGATACGATGCTTCCGCTGCCGGTCACCGCGGTTGGGCTGGTGCGGCTGAGCGTGCCCCTGCCGACCCGCTTGGTGGAGGTGGCGGAATCGCCCCGATACACGTTCACGGTCTCGCCCACCAGGAATTCGCCGGAGGTCACCCGAACGGTGTAGTCGGTGCCCTCGATGGCGGTGATCACGCCGGTGCCGGTGTGGCTGCCGTCGGAATAGCAGCTCAGGTAGACGTTCTCGCCCACGTGCACGAACTTCGTCGCGGTGGTGTTGTAGGCGTTGGTGGTGGAGGCGGCGATGCTGTAAACGCACTCGCCCTCGATGGAAATCACCGAGCCGTAGAGGCTGCTGATGGTCTCGGCGGAATCCCCGGGCTGGCCGAAGACGCCGGTGACGACGCCGTCCTCCTCGGCATAGACCTTGGTGGTGGACAGGTCGACCAGCACGGTGTCGGCGCTGACCCGGTCGCCCACGTCGCCGGAGACGGTCTGCACCTTGCCGCCGATGGGGGCGTAGACCTCGTGGGTCTGGCTGGCGGCGACGGTGCCGGTGAAGGTGATGCTGTCCGCCAGGGCGGCGGGGGAGAGCAGCAGGGCGAGGGCGGCGAATCTTGCGATGCGTTTGCGGGTGGACTTCTTCATGGGGATACCTCCTTTATAAGAATTAGGAATTAGGAATTAGGAATGAATTGCGATAGGATTATGCGGATCTCAGGGCGTCGATGGGGTTGAGCCTGCTGGCCTTGCGGGCAGGGGCCCAGCCGAAGATGATGCCCACGGCGGCGGAGAAGCCCGCGCCGAGGACGATGGCGAAGGTGGAGATCACGAAGCTGGTGCCCATGACCCTGGACAGGATCAGCGACAGCGTCAGCCCGAGCAGTATGCCCAGCGCGCCGCCGATGACGGACAGCAGGAACGATTCGATCAGGAATTGCGCCTGGATCTGCCAGGGAAGGGCGCCCAGCGCCTTTTTCAGGCCGATCTCGGTGGTGCGCTCGGTGACGGTGGTCAGCATCATGTTCATGATGCCGATGCCGCCCACGATCAGGGCGATGGAGGCGATGCCCGCCAGCAGGGCGCTGACCATGTTGAGCATGTTCTGCATGGTGTCCTCGATGCTGGACATGTTCATGATCTCAAAGCAGTCCTCCTCGTAGCTGAACATGGCGTCCAGCTCGGCCTCCAGCAGGTCCGTGGCGGTTTCTGAGTCGATGCCCGGGGCCAGGTATACCGTGAAGCTGGTGACCACGTTGGCGCTGTTCAGCTTCAGGGCCGTGGTGTAGGGAATGAGTATGTCGGGGCTGCCGCTCATCAGGTCGCTGATGCTGCTGCTGCCCTCCTCGGTCATCAGGCCGATCACCATGAAGGGGATGCTGCCGATATAGAGATTCTCGCCGATGGGGTCCATGCCGTAGAAGAATTCCTCGACCATGTCGGTAGAGATGATGCACACCTGGGTCATGTTGTCCTCGTCGGTGAAGTTGATGGCCCGGCCCCGGGACAGCAGGTCCGCGTTTCGGGTGAAATAATAGCCGTTCTTTCCGGAGACGGAGATGCCGGTCTTGTAGCTGCCGCCCCGGGAGACGCGGGCGTTCATGGCCACGCTGGGGGTCACGCCGTCCACGATGTCCATGGCAGTGAGGGTCGCCAGGTCATCGGTGGAAAGGCCGGATTTCAGGTCGCTGCCCGTGACGGTGACGGTCAGCGTGCCGGCGCCCATGGCGCTGAAGGAGCTGGACAGGGAGCCGGAGAAGCCGTTGACCGTGGTGATCAGGGCGATGACCGCCGCTACGCCGATCAGTATGCCCAGCACCGTCAAAAACGAGCGCACCCGGTTGCCCAGGATGTTGGAAAGCGACATCCTCACGCACTCGCCCAGCATGATGAACGTGGAGCGCAATGAATCAAGCATCTGCCGTGCCGCCTCCCTCCATGTTGGCCGCCCCCTCGCCCTGCGGGCGGGTCGCGGCTACGCGGGCCGGTGTCCTTCGGAACCGGCAGCCGCTAGTCGGCGGCACGAGCAATGAAACAACGAATAGATTATGCATCTGCCGTGCCCCCTCCCTCCGTGAGTATGCCGTCGATGATGTGGACCACCCGCCGGGCATTCTTGGCGATGTTCATGTCGTGGGTGATCATGATGATGGTGCGGCCCTCGTCGTTGAGCTCGCGGAAGAGCCCCATGACCTGCCTGCCGGTCTTCTGGTCCAGCGCGCCGGTGGGCTCGTCCGCCAGCAGCAGCGTGGGATTGCCCACCAGCGCCCGGGCGATGGCCACGCGCTGCTGCTGGCCGCCGGAGAGCTGGTTGGGGTAGTGGCCCATGCGGTCGGACAGGCCTACCCGATCCAGCATCTCCCGAGCGCGCCGTCGCCGCTCCTTTGGGGGAACGCCGGCGTAGATCAGCGGCAGCTCCACGTTCTTCTGGGCGTTCAGCCGGGGCAGCAGCTGGCTGTTCTGGAAGATGAAGCCGATCTCGCGGCTTCGGATGCGGGCCAGTTCGCCCTCGCCCAGGTCCTCGATCACCTGTCCGTCCAGCGTATACCGGCCGGAGTTGGCCACGTCCAGGCAGCCGATGATGTTCATCAGCGTGGATTTACCGCTGCCGGAGGGCCCCAGCACCGACAGGTACTCGCCCCGCTCCAGCGCCAGGTCGACGTCCTTGAGGATGTGGGCCTGTTCCTCGCCCATCTGGTAATACTTGTTGATCTTTTCCATCCTGAAGAACGCATGACCCACATCGGGCGCCTGCACCGCCGGATCGGCGGGTGAGGGCGGGGACCCGGAACGCTTAAACAGCTTCATGCTCATCGGTTGCCACCGCCCCCGTTGCCGCTGCCGCCGGACCGCTGGCCGCCCGTACCGGTGCCACGTTCGCCGCCAGACCAGTTGCCGCGCTCGCCGGGCATGTTGCCGCGCTCGCCGGGCATGTTGCCGCCGGGGCCGCCCTGGGGTTGGTTGAACTGCTGGCCGCCGAACAGGCCGCTGAGCAGGCCGCCGGAGCTGGTCTCCTCGACCTTGGCCTCCGCGTAGACCTCGTCGCCGTCGGAGAGGCCGCTGGTGATTTCGATGTAGTTGCCGTTGGAAACGCCGGTGGTGACGTTGACCTGCGCCAGCTCGCCCGAGTCGTTCTTCATCCAAACGAAGGCCTGGTTGGTGTTGTCGAAGCTCAGGGCGTCCACCTTCAGGATCACGACGTCCTTCGCCTCCTCCTGGGGAATGGTCACGGTCACCTGCATGCCGGGCAGGGCGTCGCCGTCCACGTCCACGTAGGCGGTGGCGGTGTAGTAGGCCACGTTGCCGGCGGAGGCCGAGATGTAGTCGATGGCCGCGATGCTGGATTCAAAGGTCTTTTCAAGGGCGGTGACGGTGACGGTGCAGGCCTGGCCCACCGCCACGTCGCTGATGTCGTATTCATCCACCCGGAAGGTGACGCGCAGGTGGTTAAAGTCGGCGATCTGGACCAGCGTGTCGCCGGCGTTGACGGAATCGCCCTCGTTGAGGCTCAGCACGTTCACCTTGCCGTCGAAATCGGCGGTGACGGTTTCGCCGTTGGCCAGCCGGATCAGCTTGTCGCCCTCTTTGATGTCCGACCCGGCAGGCGCGTAGATCGTCTTGACCGTGCTGGACGAGGCCGCGGTGTAGCTGGCGCTGTCGATGAGCGCCAGGTTGCCGCTGAAGCTGAGGGCGTTGGAAATGCTGCCGGTTGTGGCGGTGTAGGTGTCATAGGTGGTGGTGTATTCCCGCTTCAGCGCGTTATAGGCGTACCAGCCGATGCCTGCGGCCAGCGCCAGCAACAACACGATCAACAGGATTCGCCGCACCAGCTTGCGCCTGCGGGGCTTGCCGGATTTCATCATGGTGTCTACCGTCCTTTCCCATCGTTGGAAATCATTGTAGGCCAACAACCTAAATTCAAACATAAATTGCCGCCGACGTGGGGAAAGAATATGTGGACGACAAAATGGAGCGGTAAGGCCGGTTTGCACAGGCCTTACCGCTCCGCTGCGTCGTATGGGGAGTTATTACAGTCCGAATTCAGACTTCAGCTTCGCGTACATCACGTCCCTGGGGGCTTTTTTGCCGGTCCAGAGGGTGTAGTTGATCGCGCCCTGGTTCACCAGCATGCCGAGGCCGTCGATGGTCCTGGCGCCCCGGGCGGCGGCGCGGGTGAGGAAGGGCGTGTCCACGGGATTGAAGATCACGTCGCAGGCCACCATGCCGGGCTGCACGGTGTCGAAGTCCACGTCGGGGCACTGATCCCCGTGGGGGTGCAGGCCCACGCTGGTGGCGTTGATCAGTATATCGGTGCCCTCGGGGACGCGGGCGGGGCCCTCCCAGGGGATGAAGCGGGCCTCGGCAGCGGTGTTATCCCGGATGACTTCTGCCAGGGCTTCGCCGCGCTTGCCGCTTCGGTTGATTACGGTGACGGAAGCGGCCCCGGCCAGCGCGCATTCGACGCCGATGCTTCGCGCCGCGCCGCCCGCCCCCAGCAGGCAGACGGATTTACCTGCCAGCGGGATGCCGGCGTCCGTCAGCGATTGCACGAAGCCCTTGCCGTCGGTATTCTCGCCGAACAGCGTGCCGTCCTCGCGGCAGACGACGGTGTTCACCGCGCCGATGACCCGGGCGGCCTCCGAGAGCTCGTCCATGTGCCTGAGCACGTTGATCTTGTGGGGCATGGTCAGGTTGATGCCCTTCATGTTGAAGGCGCGCACGCCGGCCATTGCGGCGTCCAGGTCCTCCGGCAGCACCTTGACGGTGATGTAGCGCCAGTTCAGGCCGTCGTGTTCAAAGCCTGCCTCCTCCATGACGCCGGTGGGGTTGCCGTCCACGGGATCTCCCAGCACGCCGACCAGCTCTGCCCGATAGTTCTTTTCCATTGCCGATACCTCCTTTGTTGGTCTGTCGTATTTATTCCATCAGTTCTTTCTGAATCAGTGCCTCCGCGTCAGCTTCGGTGTAGACCGCAACGCCCATCGCGCTCAGTCGCTCGGCGGTGATGCCGCTGCCGGGAATCCTGCGCCCGGAGAAGCTGCCGTCGTAGATCTCTCCGCAGCCGCAGGAGGGGCTTCTGGCCTTCATAAGCGCAAGGCGCGCGCCGTAGAGCCGGGCGAGGTGGCAGGCCTGCGCCGCGCCGAGGGAAAAGGCCTCGGTGACGTCCCTGCCTTCGCGGTCGACGACGCGATCGCCCTGGCGCTCGGCGGGCGTGCGGGGGGTGGGCAGGCCGCCCAGCTGCTCGGGGCAGACCGGGATCAGTTCGTAGCGCGCCATCAGCGCGTCCAGAGCAGGAAGCACCTGGCCGCCGCCGTCGTAGCGGCATTCCACGCCCAGCAGGCAGGCGCTGATGAGCATGCGGGGCCTTGAAGCCATGGTCATCACCTCCATCCGCAAACCAGATTGGAATACATGGGTATTGTATCATGCTTTATTGCATATGTAAATCCCGGGTTGCCACCTGGATTGATTCGGTGTGTAGCCCAACAAAAGCCGGATTAATGGGGGTATAAGAATTCTTTTGTTAAAAAGCATAATTTTCAGTAAAAAACAGGTTGACAAACAAATCGAAACATGCTATTATATTCCCAGAGAGAGGGAGAACAAAAAACCTCTTGGGAGATAACAGATCTCCAATTCAGAAAGGAAAGGGAGGCGGTGCCATTGTACTATAGCGAAGCACAGACCCTGGCCTGCATTTCCCGATTGATTATCAGATGACAATTTCTCTCGGGACCAGGTTTCCAGCATGATGCGACAGGTCCACAATGTGAAGCGGAAATGATTGCTCATGGGAAATGCAGGCGCCCTTGATACTCCGGGACAGTGAGTTTCAAATAGAAAAACTCAATATCCGCAATCAATTCCCGCCGGCAGCAGATGCCGGCGGGTTCGTTTTGTGCAGAGGAGAGGACAAATTGATAAGCAGAGTTGACTTATTTCCGTTAAAGGTGATTGTGAAATAGGGGAGAGCGGTTTCTGAGGAACAAAAGGCAGAGATCCACAATCGGTTCTCTGCCTTTTGTTCCTCGCGTACAAATACTGATTTGTCGCGCTGCGACAAATCAGTATTTACCTGTCACAACAATCACAGAAAAACTGCATGAAAAAACCCGCCCCATCAGGACGGGTTTTATGGAGGTGCCACCCGGATTCGGACCGGGGAATGAAGGTTTTGCAGACCAGTGCCTTACCACTTGGCTATGGCACCAAATAGCGGCGCACGCGCTGCGTTCGCCGTAATAATGGAG
>JAFRJF010000187.1 GCA_017432405.1 Clostridia bacterium
ACTCAGCAAGCGTTCGTCCTGAGCCAGGATCAAACTCTGATGTATAATCCTTTCCACTTGGTTCCCCTACTCGCCTCGGCTCGCCAAAGCCTCCGCTTTCATGTTACCTCGTGGCGTTTTACTCATCGAATACTGACTGTTTTCATCTCGCTTCCTCGCTCCTGCCTCTTGGCCATCCTCGCAAGTCTGCAAGATCTTGTACTCGTTTCCTCTGTATCGTTTTCAAGGTTCGCCGCTGCTCGCTCCTCAGGGTTTTTCGACCCTGTCTCGCTGACAGCTTGATTATTATAACAAAGGACCCGGCATTTGTCAAGCCCTTTATTTGTTATGATTTGCCGACATACTTGTGGTTATTTTCGTCACAGGCTACAATATATGGTGTTTTCGCCGAAATTATCCCCTTAAACGTACATTTTTACCGTCGTTTAACATTGTTAAGAAATGGATTTTTTAAGCCTCGTCATCACAGGGCATGCCAGTATTGCGGCGATAAGCATCGCTGCGGCCAATGGTTTTTCCCGAATCGGTTCGACCAGGTACCCGGGTTTAAACTGCGGCAGCTTCAGCAGCAGTGCCATGCAGCCGGCCTCGATCGCCCCTGCCAGGACCCGAATGCCCATATACGCCCCTGCGCCCGCGCCGCATCCCTTCAGCGCACCAAGGCTCTGGGCGATGACGCACATCCCGCCGAACCCGCACATCCCCGCCAACAGGGGCAGCCTGAGCGCCTCCGGCAACGCCAGCTTTGATACCCGAAGCGCGCCCGACGGCACATCCAGCAGGCAGACCAGGGCGTCCGCCGGGCCCTGACCGACCCACTCGCCCAGCGCGCCGGCCAGCGCGCCAAACATCGCCATATACCCGCAGATCGTCAGTATGCCCATGACCGCCCCGCGAATCGGCTGATCGCCGACCCCACCGACGGCTTCGACGCCTTCCCCGTGCGTTTTCCAAGCGCTGCGGAGCAATATCAGCAGCGTGATCTGGGTCAACATCTGTGCCACCCACAGCTTCCATCCCATCGCGGCGCTGTTCAACATGCCGACGCCAATGCCGCCAACCAAAAATGCGGGGCTGAAGCCGGCGGTGGCCGCGACCAGCCTCAGCAGCTGGCCGCGATCCATGCCGGCCCCGGCAGCGACGTTTCTCGCCGCAAGGGCGCCTGCGGGCGTTCCCGCCGCCATGCCGACGATCATCCCCGGCGCGGCGGCGCCGGGCAGCCCGAAGCAGGCCTTCATGGGCCGCTCCAGCATCGTCTCATAGGCCCTGATCGCCTCGCCGCCGGTCAAAAGCGGCATCAACGCCAAAAACGGAAACAGCGCCGGGGCCACCGACGCATACCACCGGGCCATCGCCTCCGCCGCGCCCCTCGAGGCCGCCTCGGGCTTTGACAGCAGCAGCGCCACCGCAGCCAGGCCGCCCAACCATTTCAAATACTTCAAAAACAACCCCCCTGTCCGTCTCATTCTATGCGGACAGGGGGGTTGTCATCCGAAGAGATCAAAGCTTCTCGGGATAGACGCCCTTGGCGTGCAGCTCCAGCAGCGCCTTCTGGACCAGGGGGCGATCCTCCTTGTAGGTCACGCCGAACCAAACCGCCTCGGTCTCCAGCATGTCCACGGTGATCTCGCCGCCCTTGAGCATGCTGTCCACCATCATGGGCAGCAGGCATTCGCACTTGATGTCAGCGGGGTCGGCCTTCCTCAGGAACGCCTCGAAATAGCGCTGCATGCCGTCGAACAGGGCCGGATGGAAGCCCCAGAAGTTCATGGAGACCAGCGCGTCGGGATCCAATTCGACCCCGGGCTCGCCGGAGGAGGTGTCGGCGATGTGGCCGTCCGCGTACAAGCGGATCTTTGCAACCTCGTCCACGTCCACCATGCGCCCGTCAACCACCTTGCACACGCCTCGGGTGACCGCGCCGTGGATGCTGACGGTGTTCTTCAGGCGATAACCTACCATGGCCGCCTTCTCAGGCGCAGAGTGCTCCACCAGGAAATCGTGCATCTTCTGGAAGGAATCCACGCCGTAGTAATCGTCGGCATTGATGATGGCGAAGGGCTCGTTCACACAGGCGCGGGCGCACAGCGCGGCATGCACCGTGCCAAAGGGCTTGACCCTGCCTTCCGGCACCGCGTACCAATCCGGCAGAGAGCTGTAGTCCTGGAAGGCGTATTCCACCGCGATCTTCTTCGAGAGCTTGTCTCCGCAGATGCGCTTCACATCCTCCAGCATGTCCGGGCGGATGATGAACACCACCTTGTTGAAGCCCGCGCGAATCGCGTCGCACACGGAATACTCCAGCAGGATCTCGTTGTTGGGGCCCATCCCCGTAATCTGCTTGTTGCCGCCGTAACGGGAAGCCATGCCCGCCGCCATTACGACCAGTGTCGTGTTCATAGTGAACCCTTCCTTCCTTCATATGGTGTATATTATGGTTTCTCTGGCGAAACACTTGAATACGGTATTTCTGTTCCCTGTTCCCTATCTTCCCGTACTGCCGAAGCCCCCGGTGCGCTCGCCCCGGGCGTCGTCGTCTTCGGTCAGCCCGAAGGGCAAAAACACCCCCTGGGCGAAGGCCTCCCCGGCTTCCACGGAAACGGTACGATCCCCGGCATTGAACAGCTTGATGAATATGTGTCCCTCGTTGCGCGCGCCGAAGTAATCCGCGTCCACGATGCCCACCGTGTTGTTCAGCTGCAGCCGGTACTTGAAGCCGAGACCGCTCCTGGGAAACAGCATCAGCACCCAGCCGTCGTCGATGCGGGCGCGCACCCCCGTAGGTATGCGCAGGCTCTCGCCCGGCGCCAGGCTGAAGGCCAGCGGGGAAAGGAAGTCATAGCCCGCGGAACCCGCCGTGGCCCGGCGGGGCAGCGGCGGCAGCTCCGGGACCGCTGCGTCCGCGAAGACGTCCTGCCAGTCGGCCCGGAATCGCTGGGGCGAGACGTGCATGAATCGCGCCACGCCGCTCATGTCAGACGCCCTCCAGTATGGTTCGCACCAGATCGGCATCGGCCTCGCCGGTCTCCTCCATGCCGTTGTCCTTCTGGTAGGCCCTGATGGCTGAGACGCAGCCGTCCCCATAGACGCCGTCGGGTGTCCCGGTCAGGTAGCCCATGGCGATCAGCTTCTCCTGGAGCAGGTATGCCTCCCAGCAGTAGGTGGTCTTCTTCAGCGGTACATAGACCATTTCATAGGGCTCCAGCGGGACAATGGCCTGCTCGTTGGCGGGCGTGGTCATCTCGGAGGTCTCATTGGCGGGATAGCCAAACATCTCGTTCAGCGTCACCAGCTGATAGCCCTGCTCCACCACCCAGGGGATGAACTTCAGCAGCTTCTCCAGGTCCTTGTCGGTGGTGTGGAACAGGTAGATCGCGCCCGGCTCCAGCGCCTTTGCGATCTTCGTGTTGTTGGCCGAGCCGGAGGCCGACCAATGGGCGATGCCGTAATAGCCCAGCTGCTTGGCGTACATCTGCATGCGCTGGTCGCCCCGGGCGTCGCCGCCCCTGGGGCGCAGGAAATGGCAGTGGTAGTTGACGCCCAGTATGTGGCTGAGGGCCAGCTGCTGCTTATAGACCTCCTCAGCCAGCTCCTCGTTGCTACACGCGAATAGGCCGTTGTGGGTATAGGTGTGGTTCTCCAGCTCAAATCCGTTTTCCCAGGCGTATTTGAGGATCTCGCTCTGGGCCTGTTTGATCACATTCTGACCGATGGGGAAGATTGTCAGCTTGCCGCCCACCTCGATGGCCTTGTCCACGATCTGCTTCAGGTTTTCCGCCTGGAAGCAGTCGTCCACGGTGATGGCGACGATCTTTTCATCGGTTGTGGCCTTGGTAAACACGGGCATGAAGCCCGCGGCCGTGGCCGTTGGGCGCGTGGCTGCCCGCTGGGGATTCGCCGCCTCAGGCTCGGACGTCGGCTTCGACGTCGCCTCAGGCTTGGGCGTTGCGGTGACCTGCGGCGTCAGCGGCTCGCCCTCCGCCTGCTGGGACACGAGGGGCTCGCCCTCCGCCTGCTTGGCGCCCTCCACCGGTTTGGAGACCGCCCGGTCCGGCCCGTTGCCCCTGGACAGGAGCAGCGCCAGCGTCACGACCAGCACCAGCGCCGCTGCCGCACCGCCGATGATGATGAGCCGCTTTCGGTCCATCGAGCGCTGTCGCGCCCGGGAGAACATGGGTCTGTTGCTTCGATTTGCCATGGCTGTGTCCTCTGTGCCGTTGATCCTGAAAAAAAACGGATAAGTCCACGGGCGTATCCCGCCATCTTATCCGTCGATCTGTCATTGGCGCATCGCGACGGGAATATTCCCGGATGACGCATCCAGTATAGCAGAATCAGCCAAAAAAGTCAACGCAGCAAGGCGTCGGCAATCCGTCAACAATAGGGCGAAGCATGCCCGCTTCGCCCCAATATCGTCAAATTCGCACCAGGGACAGCGTCACCAGCGGCTGGACCGAAGGGTTGGTGAGGTTGATGGCCTCGGAGCTGCGCAGCGAAACGGTGGAGCGCTCGCACATATCGCAGATTGCCTGGGCGGTGAAGCTGACCGGGCCCTGGCCGCCGACCTCGGTGATGGCCGTGGACTGGCAGGCGTCGTTGACGTTCAGCGTGATATTGGACGTCAGCGTCTGTCCCTCGGGCACCCGCACCGTGTAGGTGGCCAGGTAGGTGCCCGCTTCCTCGACGGTGATCAGGCCGCAGTTGACGGCGAAATCGCCGCACGGGCAGAAGCAATTGCTGTTCACCAGGGGAATGATGCCGTTGGGCGCCACCGCCATGGGCAGCATGGCCGAAAAAATGCCGTATTTCGAGCGCCGTTCGGAGGACTTGCCGCCGTCACACGGCCTGCCGCAGTCATAGGATCCGCAGCCGTCGTCATAGCCGCCCCGAACCGATTCATAATTGCCGTTCCTGTCGGGGCAGGGCCCGTTGTAGTAGGGATAGTTGTCCCAGCAGCGGCGGTTTTCACCCAGGCTGTTCAGGCATCCATAGCGATTATTGGAATCACGGCGTCCACAGTCGCCGCAGCGATAATTATTTGCCATTTTCTTTGCTCCTTTCAGGGGATTCGGTGTATACTACGCGCCCCGCACCAAATCTGTGCGGGGCGCGCCCCGATCGGAGTTCAAATTATTATACCTGGAATGATACCTCTGGCGCCGTCCCCAGGGATTCGCCCTCAATGAGCTTCGTGGGAATCAGTATGGAACCGATGACAGCCGCATTGGAATGCTCGATCTGCCCGATCAGCTGCAGCGCGGCCTGCCGACCCATGGCATCGCTGTCCTGTTGGATCGTGGTCAGCCTGGGATGCACCGCCTGCACCGAGCGAACGCCGTCATAGCCCGCAACGGAAATGTCCTCCGGCACCCTCAGCCCCTTTTCGCGGATGGTGTCCAACGCCCCGAAGTAGGAGGCGTCGTCCGGCAGCAGTATACAGGTCGGGCGATCCGCCCGCTCCAGCAGCGCCAGCAGGCTTCCCCGGATGTATTCAAAATCGTCATAGCGGCCGGGAACGACATAGCCGTCGGGCAGGCCCAGCCCGTGCATCTCCATCGCGCGACAGAAGCCCTGGACGCGATTTTCCGTCACCGCGGAATTGCGCTTCTGGCCGTGAATATAGGCGATGCGCCGATGCCCCAGCGCCACGGCCCGGTCCACCAGCATCCGTATGCCGTTGCCGTTGTCGGACATGATGCTGCAGCGGTTCTCGAAGGTGTGGTCGATGGTGACGCAGGGCAGGTCGCTGTTCACCAGCTCGGCCACCTCGGATGAATAAAAATCCACGCAGGCGAGGCACACGCCGTCCACATTGCGATAGCGGCAGTGCTCCAGATAGGTCATATCCATCGTGCCGATGTTGTGGTTGATGAACGTGATGTCATAGCCACGGCTCTCCACCTCGGACTTGAAGGCATTCAGCACCGCCGCGAAGAAGGGATGCGTCAATCCGCTGATGTTGTCATCGACAAAGAGCACGCCCAGGTTGAAGCTGCGATTGGTCTTCAGGGCCCTGGCCAGTGCGTTGGGACGGTAGCCGATCTCGTGGGCGGTTTCCATCACCTGCCTGCGGGTGGCCTCGCTGATATCCGGGTAGCCGTTGAACACCTTGCTGACCGTGGATATGGACATACCGCAGCTGCGCGCGACATCCTTGATGGTCACAGACATATGATGCCCTCCTTATTGCCCCAACGGTCTAAAACGATTTCGGCTTCATATGCAGTATACCGAATTTTTAATAAAAAAGCAAGGGGGTATTACAAAGTAAATGTGGTTAATTCTTATATTTATTGCCAAAGAGGATCATCGGCTGTCGCGATGATCCTCTTTGGCAACGCTCGATCCCTCACCGCTCGTCCACGGTGGGGGCGTCGTCGGCAAACAGCTTCTCCTGGGTCAGCACGTCCGCCGCGCCGGTGGCGGCCATACCCAGCTTGGCCTGGAAGGCGCTGAGCGCCGCGGCGGTACTGCTGCCGTAAACGCCGTCCGCGCTGTCCGGGGGCAGGTAGCCCAGATCGGTCAGCCTGCGCTGGAGCAGGTTGGTCGCCCAGGTGCAATCGCCGGTCTTCATGAAATAATAGGGGATGTTCTTTTCCCGGATCTCGGGCATTTCCTCGGTCATGACATTCGCGTCCGCCTCGGTGAGGTTCGGCTCGTAGCCGAAGAGCTCGTTCAGCGTGACCATCTGATAGCCCTGCTGTTTGGCCTCCTCCATCAGCACGCGCATGCGCTCCAGGTCGTCATTATTGCTCTTGAAATAATAGATGTTGCCCGGCGCCATGTTGTTTCCGATGCGGCCCTCCTCCATCCGGCTGCCGTTGTAGGTCCAGCCGGCGATGCCCAAATACCCCTCCTGCTTCAGGAAGGTGTGGGTGCGCAGGTCGTTTTCGCCGTCGCGACCGTAAAGCCTGAGGAAGTGGGGGTGATACTTGACGCCCAGCACGTAGCTGACCGCAAGGGATTGTTTCCATATCTCCGAGACCATCAACGTGTCGTTCAGCGCGTAGAGCTTCGCGGTGGTGCTGAAGCAGCGGTTTTCGATCTCGAATTCCAGGCTGTTGTAGCAATATCTCAGGGCTTCGTCCATGCCCTTCTTCATCACGCTCTCCCCGGTGGGAAACAGCGTCAGCTTCGCGTTGTATTCCAGGGCGAGGTCCGCGAATTTGCGGGTGATGCCCGCGCCGGAGCACTCGTCCACGGTGATGGCGATTTTCGGCTCGTCGATATAGGCCTTGGTGAATATGGGCAGAAAGCCCTCCTGGGTGGGCCGGGGACGCACCAGCGCGTATGGATCGTCGGGATTGAAGGTGGGTTCGGGCGACGGCGTGGGGTCGGGCTCGGGCGACGGCGACGGGGTCAGCACCACGATCTCTCCGTCCCCCTGTCCCAGCTGACCCGCGGTCAGCACCATTTCATTGTCCTCCACGGGCGGGTTGTTCGCATCCACAAATTTGCCGTCGGGGTTGCCCGCCACCGCCCCGCCGACTTTGTCCGCGGGGGGCTTCATGCGATTGGTCACCACAATGGCCACGACCAGTGCCAGCGCCACCACAGCCAGCGTGGCAATCGCAAAGGACAGGCATCCGCCCTGCGCGCGACGGCGACGATGGATGGTTCTCCTGGGCATTGTCTTACCTCTCTCTATTCCTCATTTTCATCTTTTTTCTCCGGCCGGTGGAGGGTGAAGCTGAATTCAGTGCCCTTTCCCTTTTCGCTGGTCACCCAGATCTCCTCGTCCATCCGCTTCAACAGCTCTTTGGCGATGGAGAGCCCCAGGCCGCTGCCCTTGCCGCTGTGGGCCTTGTCCACCTTGTAGAAGCGGTCGAACACATAGGGCAGATCGTTTTCCTCGATGCCGATGCCGGTGTCCTTCACGTGCATCACCACCCGCTCGTCGTCCCAGTCGGCGGAAACGGACACTGAGCCCTCCTCGGTGTACTTGATGGCGTTGTCCACCAGTATGATCAGCATCTGCTCCACCCGGTCGGCGTTGGCATACACCGGGGGGCACTGGGTAAAGTCGGTCTCCAGCTTCAGCTCCAGGCCGTGCTCGGCGGCGATGGAGGTGTAGCGGTCGCACACGTCGTACACCACGTCGTCCAGCGCCATGACGCTCTTTTGAATGGCCAGGTTGCCGCTCTGCAGCCGAGAAAGCTCCAGCTGGTCGTTGATCAGCCGGGACAGGCGCTGTATCTCCCGCAGGATGATGCCGTAGTAGCGCTGCCGGTCGGCCTCCTCGGTGACCATGCCCTCGCTCAGCGGCTCCACCAGCGCCCGCATGGCCGTCAGCGGCGTGCGCAGCTCGTGGGAGACGTTGGAAACGTACTCCCGGCGGGTGCGCTCCAGGCGCTCCATCTGGGTGATGTCGGAGAACAGGCCCACCGCGCCGGCGATGCTGCCGATCTCATCCACGATGGGGGTGATGGTCAGCCGCAGGATCATGTCCCTGGCCTGCATGTTGCGGCTCATCGGCTCGCCGGATTGGATCACGGCGTCGAAGTCGTCCCAGACGCTCTTGTCGTCGATCACCTTCATCCTCGCATCGGGCAGGTGGATCGCCGTCTTCTGGCGGGTGAAGAACTTTTCCAGGGCGGGATTGGTGTGGGTGATCTCGCCCTTGGCGTCGATGGCGACGATGCCCTCGGACAAACCGTTGAGCATATTGCGCAGCCGGTTGCGCTCGACGATCAGCGTATACATATTGCGGGAAAGCTGGTAGGACAGCTGGTTCACCGCCTTGCCCAGCTCGCCCAGCTCGCCATAGGCGTTCTCGTCGGCGCGGACCTCGAGGTCGCCCTCGGACATGGCCACGGCCGCGTTGCGAAGCCTGGCCACCGGTTCCATCGCCGGGTGCATGATCTTATCCGCCATCAGCCACATCGCCGCCAGCGACACCACAAGTGCCGCCGCCCCTGATACGAGCGCCGGAACAAGTACCCCTGACTGCGCGGCGGAGGGCCCCTGCCCTCCCGTCCATATAAAGAAGACAGACAGACCCACGGCAACCGCGATTGCCACCGCGATTGCCGCTAAGAGTGCCGCGCGCTGAATCAGCACGCTGCTTTTTTTCATGCGTTGACCTCAAACCTGTAGCCTACGCCATAGACCGTCTTCAGCGCCCACGGCACGTTTTCCTGGGGGAGCTTCTGGCGTATGCGCTTGATATGCGCGTCCACGGTGCGGGTATCGCCGAAGTAATCATAGCCCCACACCCGGGAGAGGATCTGCTCCCTGGAGAACACCTGGCCCACGTTGCTGGTCAGCATGTGCAGGATCTCGACCTCCTTGGGTGTGCAGGGGATGACCTTGCCGGACACCTTCACCTGGTAGTTTTCCAGGCTGATTTCCAGCTGGGGCAGGCGGATGATACTGCTGTCCTCCTCGCTGGTCTTCTCGCTGAAGCGACGAAGCACCGCCTTGATGCGGGCCAGCACCTCGCGGGGGCTGAAGGGCTTCACGATGTAATCGTCGGCGCCCAGCTCCAGGCCCAGTATGCGATCGATTTCCTCGCCCTTCGCGGTGAGCATGATGATCGGCAGGCTGCTGGTCTGGCGGATGGTACGGCAGACGTCGATGCCCGACACGCGGGGCATCATCAGGTCCAGCACCACCATGTCCGGATGCAGGCTTTCGACCATTTCCAGGGCCTGCTGGCCGTCGTAGGCGCTTTGATGCTCATATCCCTCGGAACCCAGGTAGAGGCCCAGCGACTCATGGACCACGGGGTCGTCGTCGGCGATAAGAATAAGAGGATACATTGACATTTATATCACCCCAAATATCACTTTTGTACTTTTATTATATACATTCCTTCAACTTAGTGCAACCGAATATGGAAGAAGCCCAATTTTTATCACATTTCCGACAGGATCATGTGAAATTGGGCAAAACAGAGGCGAATTTCGATGGTATTGGACGACTATCCCCGTGGGTTTTCCGACGGTCATGTTAAAAAGGCTTTTTGTCGGTCGATGGTTTCGTTCTGCTGCGCCACGAAACGGCCGGCCAGATCCCGGGCACCGACGTCGGCGCCACCGTAGCTGTTCAGCGCCTTGGTCATCTCGATCACGCCCATGGTGGCGCCCTGGATCACGATCTCGGCGATATGGGCGTCGGAGCGGTCCGCCAGGGTTTCCATCTCCAGCCCCGCCCACATGCCGGCCTTGGCCAGAGGCCCCACCGGCTCCGCGCGGCCACCGGCGTTCACCAGGGCCTGTTCGCTCTCCCGGCGGGTGACGGCGTAGTCCGCCTTCTCCCGAATCAGCTCGTCGCGCATGGCGCCCGCCTCGATCTTCTGCATCAGGTGCTCCACCGCGTCCTGCCCCGTGCGGGCGTTGCGCACCACATCCTGAAGCAGCTGCACAGTCTCGTTCATAAAAAACCTCCCTCACACATGTTTGGAAATAGTGTGTGAGGGAGACGATGGATGTATGCGTGGAAATTATTATCGCGCCGTCGACCCCAGGTACGCGTCGCGGACCCGCTGGTCGGCCAGCAGCGCTTCGCCGGTGCCCTGCATGGTGATGCGGCCGGTCTCCAGCACGTAGGCCTGGTCCGCGCAGCGCAGGGCGGCGTTGGCGTTCTGTTCGATCAGCAGGATCGTGATGCCCTCGGCCTTCAGCTCGCGGATGATGGCGAAGATGTCCCGCACCACCAATGGCGCCAGGCCCAGGCTCGGCTCGTCCATCATCAGCAGCTTCGGCCTGGCCATCATGGCCCGGCCCACGGCCAGCATCTGCTGCTCGCCGCCGGACAGCGTGCCCGCCAGCTGCCACTCCCGCTCCTTCAGGCGGGGGAAGCGCTGGTAGATGTCCTCGATGCCGGATTCGATCTCGTCCCTGTCCTTGCGCAGATAGGCGCCGATCTTCAGATTCTCCTTGACCGTCAGGTTGTCGAACACCCGGCGTCCCTCGGGCACCATGGCGATGCCCTCGGCCACCACCTGCTGGGCGTTGAAGGGTATGATGTCCCTGCCCATGAAGTTGATGGCGCCGGAGGCGGTCTTGACCAGGCCGCTGATGGCCCGCAGCGTGGTGGACTTGCCCGCCCCGTTCGCGCCGATCAGCGTGACGATCTGGCCCTGCTCCACGTCGAAGCTGATGCCCTTCAGGGCTTCGATGCCGCCGTAGTTGACCTTCAGGTCCTTCACCTTCAGCATGCTTGCCTGCGTCATTACTGCACCCCCTCTTCCTCATCGACACCCAGATAAGCCGCGATAACCGCGGGATTGTTCTGCACCTCGGCGGGCGTGCCCTGGGCGATCTGCTTGCCGAAGTCGATGACGTAGATGCGGTCGGAAATGCCCATGACCAGGTTCATATGGTGCTCGATCAGGAACACCGTCAGGTTGAACTGGTCCTTGATCTGCCTGATGAACTCGCCCAGCTCCTCAGTCTCCTGGGGATTCATGCCGGCGGCGGGCTCATCCAGCAGCAGCAGCTTCGGCTGGGTGGACAGCGCCCGGGCGATCTCCAGCCGGCGCTGTTGGCCGTAGGGCAGCGAAGTCGCCAGCTCATCCCTGACATTCTCCAGGCCCACGATCTTCAGCAGCTCCAGCGTCTCCTCGCGCTGACGCCGCTCCTCTCTGGCGTTGAGGCGGAAGGTGGCTGTAAACACATTGCTGGTTCGGCGCAGGTGCTTGGCGATCAGAACGTTATCGAACACCGTCTGGGATTTGAACAGGCGGATGTTCTGGAAGGTCCTGGCGATGCCCCTGTGGGTGATCCTGTCCGGCGTCATGCTAACCTTCCTGCCCTGATACAGCTCGCCGTTCTGTCCGGCATACATCTTCTTCATCTTGCCCGAGGGGTGGTTGCATACGATGGTTTCCCCGTTGAAGGTCACCATGCCGTTGGTGGGCTCGTACACCCCGGTGATACAGTTGAAGGCCG
The DNA here is from genome assembly GCA_017432405.1 of Clostridia bacterium. The sequence continues at coordinate 11,895 of JAFRJF010000187.1, forward strand.
TGGTCTTGCCCGCGCCGTTGGGGCCAATCAGGGCCACGATCTCGCCCTTGTTGATGTCCATGGAGAGGTTGTTGATGGCCACCACGCCGCCAAACTGCATGGTGATGTTTTCCACGTGAAGCACGTTTTCACTCATGCCTTCGCACCCCCCTTGCCAAAAGTCCTGCGGCACCACTTCGCGATGCCCTCGACGTCAAACTCCTTATCGCCCATGATGCCCTTTCGGAAGAACAGCACCACGATCATGATCACGATAGAGAACACCACCATGCGGAAGCCGGAGCGCAGCAGCGGCACCTGGAAGGAGCCGATGAATTGTTCAGCGTCCAGGAAGCGCAGCCACCATTCGCTGGCCGCGATGAACAGGAACGAGGCCAGCACGCTGCCGGTGACGGAACCCATGCCGCCAATGACGACGATCAGCAGGATCTCATAGGTCATGGCCGCCTTGAAGGCATTGGCCTGCAGCGTACCCTGGTACATAGCCAGCAGCGCGCCGCCCACCCCCGCGAAGAAAGAGCTTATGACGAAGGCCAGCTGCTTGTGGCGGAACAGGTTGATGCCCATGGCTTCGGCGGCAATCTCGTCGTCGCGGATGGCCTTGAAGGCGCGTCCGTAGGTGGAATTTATCAACAGCAGTATGATGCCGATGCAGATTGCTGCGGCGGCGAAAGGGAAAAGCACCGACTGGAAGGTGGGATAGGTCTTCAGCAGCAGCGAGCCGTTGGTGATCGGCCCCAGCTTTTCGTACTGAACGATGGCGCGGATGATCTCCGCGAATCCCAGGGTGGCGATGGCCAGGTAGTCGCTCTTCAGGCGCAGCACCGGCAGGCCGATCAGCGCCGCCAGCAGCGCCGCCATGACGCCCGCCAGCAGGATGCCCACCGGCCAGGGCAGCTGGAAGTGTATCGCGCCGCCGGCGTACATCTGGTAGACCGCCATGCGCTTGGCCACCGGGATGGTGAGCACCGCATAGGTGTACGCGCCAACCAGCATAAAGCCCGCCTGGCCCAGGGAGAACAGGCCCGTAAAGCCGTTGAGCAGATTCATGGACACGGCGATTACCGCATAGATAGCGCCCTTTTTCAACACCGTCAGCAACATGCTGGAAGCCCCGGCAAAGCGCTCGATCAGCCATACGACCACGAACAGCAGCGCCAGCAGGCACAGGTTGATGATATTTTTCGTACTCTTTTTCATGCCCGTCACCTACACCTTCTCAGAAATCTTCTCGCCGAAGAGGCCCGTGGGCTTGACGAGCAGAATCACGATCAGCAGCGCGAAGGTAAACGCGTCGGAAAACGTGGTGTACCCCAGCGCCTTGATGATGTTTTCGGCAATGCCGATAATGAACGCGCCGATCACCGCGCCGGGCACGGAACCGATGCCCCCGAATACCGCCGCCACGAAGGCCTTCAGGCCCGGCATGGCGCCGATGGTGGGCGTGACGGTGGTGTAGTTGGAAAAGTACAGCATGCTGCCCACCGCCGCCAGGAACGAGCCGATGATGAACGTGGTGGAGATGACGGAATTGATCTTGATACCCATCAGCTGGGCGGTCTCAAAATCCTTCGAAACGGCGCGCATGGCCATGCCGATCTTGGTACGCTGGATCAGCAGCACCAGGGCCACCACCAGCACGATGGTCAATATGGGCGTCACGACGGTGACCACCTTGGTGGAGGTGCTTCCGATCGTGATGGAGTCACCGATCCAGGGCAGCACCGGGTACTGCTTGGCCAGGCCGCCGGTGATGTACCACATCAGGTTTTGCAGCAAATAGCTCACACCGATAGCGGAGATCATAATGGACATGCGGGGCGCGGTACGCAGCGGCTTGTAGGCCACGCGCTCCACCGTAAAGCCCAACACCACCGTCAGTATGATCACCAGAGGTATTGCCACATACAGCGGCATGGTAGCCGCGATGTAGACCATGAAGAAGCCCGCCGCAGTAAAGATATCTCCATGGGCAAAGTTGATCAGGCGCAGTATGCCGTATACCATCGTATAGCCCACCGCGATCAGCGCGTACTGGCCGCCAATGGAAACGCCCGCCAGCAGGTAGGGAAAAATTTTGTCAAACATGGAACTGCCTCCAGCCGGGCCGGGAGTCCGATTTACGCCGACGCCCACCCGAAATAATACGAAACGCGCCGGATTCGCGTTTTCGCGCAAATCCGGCCGCGGATCGTTAAAGTGTCAGGATCCGGCCAAGCATCAGCCGAGATCCGCGACGGTCTGGGTCTTGATGAAGTCGAACTCGCCCGTCTCGTTGTTGGCCTGCTTGATGTAGGCCATGTCCTTGTTGGCGTCGCCGTTCTCGTCGAAGGAGATGGAACCGGTGACACCATCGCACACCACGCCGGGAAGCGCGTCGGCCACAGCCTGCGGATCGGCGCTGCCAGCGGCCTTGATGGCTTCGATGGCAACATTGTAGGCGTCGAAGCCCAGCGCGGACACGGCCGCGACGATGTCGTTGCCGCCGTTGTTGGTCTTCTTGTCGGCGTTATCGTTCAGCCAGGCCTTGAAGCCGGAGACGAAGTCGGCGGCCACGGAGCTGGACTCGTCCTTCTCGTCGAAGAAGGTGGAGCAGTACACTTCCACGTTCTTGCCCTTGGCTGCGTCCAGGATAACGGAGGATTCCCAGGTATCGCCGGCGGCGATGGGGAACGACACGTTGGCGGAGGCCGCCTGGTCGATGATCAGGGACGCAGAGGTGGTGGAGCTGGGCGCGAAGAAGAAGTCGCAGCCCTCGTTCACGGCGGTGGTCAGATAGGAAGCGAACTCACTGTTGCCCTCCTGGAACTCACCGGTAACGACCTCGCCGCCCAGAGCGGTGAAGGCCTGTTGGAAGTAGAAGCCCAGGCCGGTGGAATAGTCATCGCCCAGCTGGGTCAGCACGTAGGCCTTCTTGGCGCCCTTCTCCTCCTTGGCGAAGTTGGCCATGACAGTGCCCTGGAAGGGATCCAGGAAGCACACGCGCCAGTAGTAGTCGCACAGTAGCGTGACGCTGGGGTTGGTGCAGCTGCAGCCGATGGCGGGTGTTTTGTTCGCTGCAAACACGTCGCCGCCGGCCATGGAGACGCCGCTGCCGTAGGAGCCCAGCACGATGGACACCTTGTCATTCACCAGGGTCTGGGCCGCAGAGACGGCCTTGTCGGTCTGAGACTGGTTGTCGACGATGTCCAGCTCAATATCATAGGTAACTCCGCCGATTTCAACGGTGGGGGTCAGGGAATGGGCGTACTCAATGCCCAGGACCTCCTGCTTGCCGCCAGCGCCATTGTCGCCGGAAGCCGGCTCGAAAACGCCGATCTTCAGGGTCTCGGCCATGGCCGCCGCAGAGAGGACCAGCATCATTGCCAATACGATTGCCAATACCTTCTTCATGGGAAAAAACCTCCTGTTAATATGGATAGCGCTATTATACATTTTCCGCAACACAAATGCAACCCCAAAATTGTTTATTTTGCAGCCTTTCTCTATGCTTTGTGCGTCTGCGCCACATAAATCCGCCTGCGGCGGACACAATTCGGCCCTTTTTGCAGAAGTTACCTTAATAATCATGCAAATAGGGCCTTATATGGCATTGTGTATATATAAACGCTCCACCTTGAAAGACAATCTGCGGGCTTTCTGGCTTGAAATCACCTCTTTAGTTGCAATGGAAATCGTTTTTCATCCCGCTTTATCCTTTATATTAACACATTTCCATCACAGATTTTTCATGTATAATTATTAAGAATTGTTGACAGTTATTGTATTTCGTGGTATAATGATTATAATCGGTTTTCTTAGCTTGTCTGATATGCACAACGAGGGAGGCCTCAGCAATTTATGGAACGATATATCAGCCTTGCACTGTTATTGGCGCTGTTATTGACGACCGTCAATTGTACCGCTCTTGCCGAAGCAGAGGATATCCGCATAGACGATGCGGATTTCACGGAATCTGAAGTCCTGGAGGTTGATGCGATCGATCTCGGGGATCTTGGCATCCTTGACGTCGATCTGCTGAACGATCCCGAGGCAGATGTCAGCCTGCAGCTGGCAGCCGAAGAAGGCGAACCTTCAGACGAAGCCTGTCAGACGAATAAATCCAATCCGAAGCTTACATCCACATCCATAAGCATTGGCGTAAAAGAAAAATACACCAAGCTGAAGGTCGAGATGATCTCAAGCAACGGAAAATCGCCGAAAATCAAATGGCGCTCCGCCAACAAAAAAATTGCAAAGGTCGATTCCAAGACCGGCAAGGTCACTGGCGTCAAGAAGGGTAAAACCACCATCTATGCGAAGGTGGAGGGTTACAAGAAAGAGATCAAGTGCAAGGTCAATGTATTGAAAGCGCCCAAGGCCAAAAACTTCTCCATATCACCGAAGAACGGCTCGCTGAAGGTCGGCGACGTCGGTCAGTACAAGATCGACTTCGACAGCGGCTATGGCGGAAGCTTCACCTTCTCCAGCAGCGACCCAGAGATCGCCACAATCGACGAAAAGGGCCTTGTCACCGCCGTATCGCCCGGCACCTGCAAAATCACGGTGACCATGTACAATGAAGTTTCGCACACCGTATCGCTTCAGGTCCTCGGTAGCGGCTCCTCCGAAAATGATAAAATAGAGAAGCTGCTCGAGTGTGCCCGCAGCAAGCTGGGCAAGCCCTACGACAGCAGGCACAACTTCGGTCCCAACAGCTTTGACTGCATCGGCTTTACATACTGGTGCTACAAGCAGGTGGACGTCAAGCTGAAGGATTCCACCAGCAAGCAGGTCAACGACAGCCGCTTCATGGAGGTTTCCTACGACGAGCTTGCCCCCGGTGATTTGGTTTACTTCCACACCGATACCAGCAGCACGGCCAACCACGCGGCCATTTACCTGGGCAACGGCGAGATCATCCACGCCTCCTATACGGCTGGTGAAGTCATCATCAGCCAAATGGTCTCCTCCAAATCCGACTACTACAAGCGCAATTTCCACTGTGCCCGCAGGGTCTTCACCTGAATAAGCGGCAGAATAAAAACCCCTCGTTTCAACCCGGACAGGCGATTCAGTCGTCATCTCTGGTGGAACGAGGGGTTTTCCTTTGCCCTACGGATCCTCTTGATTTTCGGAACGCGCGTGCTTTTGCCGCTTCTTTTTGATCGCATCTTTTCGCTTCTCAGATTTGATGTACATATATAAAGCGTCAAACGGTGCAATGATCACACTCACCAGCAGCGCGATATAGACCCACTTCATGCGCTTAAGCCCCGCTTTTCAAACCGATTTCTCACTGAATTTCCGTATAGATCATGCCCCTTTTGCCCCTGTCTGAGCGCATCAGCGACGCATGATCCGCAAGCATGCCAATCCCTTCGACGGATATTCCCGGAAGCCTTGACAGCTCTATGCTCGCCCTGCGCAGCACCGTTATATGCGGTGAAAAGCGCTTCCTGTCAAAGGGTATGCCTGCCTCCGCCAGGGCATGGCGCAGCTGGCGTACATAGCCCTGCAGCCCTGGCGACGGCTTCAGGCCGGCCCACCACAGATCGCCAAAGCAGCCTATGCCATCCAGCTTCATTTCAAACGGTTCAAAGGGGATGCCGCCCATGACCTCCAGCACCTGTTCCGGGTCACTGTAATCACCGATAAAGGCCAGGGTCAGGTGCAAGTTCTCCCTGGGCGTATAGTTCCCGCGGACGCCCCTACGAAGCAAATCGCTCTGGACGTTGCATATCGCGTCGCGCATTTCCTCCGACAATTGAACCGCTATAAACAATCTCACGGCTGTCACCGCTCCTCTCAGCCACCGTGGCATAGATATGCTTCCACCGTATCCAGCTCTATTATAACCAAACGCCCACCTTAAATCAACCGGTGCAGTAGCCGTTAATCCTGTTGATAAACAACCCGGACGATCCAGGCGTTCACCTGTTTAACTGACCTGTTTTGCGTCAATCGTACAAAAAAAGAGAGCCACTCATGCGAATGACTCTCGGTGAAATCCGGCGACGACCTACCCTACCGGGCCGTTTCCAGCCAAGTACTATCAGCGTGCTGAGGCTTAACTTCTGTGTTCGGGATGGGAACAGGTGGATCCCTCAGGCTATTGTCACCGGAAATATGGGGTTGTCAAGGTCTTCG
>JAFRJF010000188.1 GCA_017432405.1 Clostridia bacterium
ACACAAGGGGGCGAAGCCATCCGGCTTCGCCCCCTTTATTGCTGTATTCCGTTCAGTGCAGGATGCGGTCCATATCGTCCTGCTTTGCGACGGCGAAGATCTCCGAGGTCGCGGCGATCGGCTGATCCGGATCCATTGTTGCGCTGTTCCCGATCATCCTGCTGTTCACCCCGCTGACCTACCGCCACCGTTCCAAATAAAACGGCATATACGATCCTTCGATCCGCCCGTTTCGGGCGGGTCTTTTTTATCCGGAAATCCCGAAAAACCGCAGCTCTTTGCACTGCACGGGGCGTCCGGATGTGCGGCAGCACGATGGTTGTTCCGATCACGCGCGGAAATATGTATTGAAAATGAGCGTGAAATTCTTGATTTCGGAACGGTTTTCTGCTATTATATATTATTGTTGAAACGGGCAATCGTGATTCGCGTAAAGGACTTGACAGAATGAGCGATCGGCGTATCATCAGACAGACGGACAGACAGAACAAATCTGCCTGTTCTTACAATACAACCGGCGCACCTGTCGTTGCGGACGGGGCGCGCTCTTTTCATTCTGATTTTCGGAGGTGCTTTATGAAACGGAAACTTCTTGCAATTCTGCTTGCGTGCATCATGACGGCCGCGCTGCTGCCGGTCCCGGCGTTGGCCGAGGACGGACAGCCGGAGGAGTCTCACCACGAGCACAGCTACGCCGTGACCCAGACGGCGGAGCCCACCTGTACGGAGCAGGGCTATACCGTCTATTCCTGCGCCTGCGGGGACACATATACCGACTACACCGACGCCCTGGGCTACAGCTGGGACGAGGGAAAATTGACCTTGGCCCCCACCACGGAGGCCGAGGGCGAGATCACCTATACCTGCACTGCCTGCGGCGAGACCAGGACGGAGACTTTGGCCCAGCTTCCGGCGGAAGAGCCGACCGAAGAGGCCCAGCCGGACGCTAACGAAGAAACGCCGGTCATCGACGATATCCAATCTGTCGGTTTGCAGAGCGCCCCTGTGGCTCTGACCGCCAATTCCGAGGGATCGACGCCGGTTATGACCTGGGCCGATCTCCAGGCGGCGTTCAATGCAGGAGGCAGCATTACACTGCAGCAGGGCATTTCCGCCGGCGAGGAGGATTCCGCCCTGACCGTCCCTTCCGGCGTGGAGGTCGCGCTGGACCTGAACGGTCATACCATCGACCGCCGTCTGACCTCCGCTGTGGCGAGCGGCAACGTCATCACCGTAAACGGCACGCTGACGATCACCGACATGAGCAGCGCGCATACCGGCACGATCACCGGAGCCAACAACACCGGCAGCGGCGGAGCGATCATAAACAAAGGCAGGCTGACTGTCTCCGGCGGTACGATCAGCGGAAACAAAGCCCAGGAAGCCGGTGCGGTGCTCAATGCCGCCGGATCGGTGCTTACGATCAGCGGGGGTACGTTTGAAAACAATGCCGCATCTACCTTCGGCGGCGGCGCTATCGTCAACCACGGAACGGTCTCCATGTCCGGCGGCCTGATTCAAAACAATACCGCGGTGAAGAACGGCGGCGGCATCTGGTCGGACGGCACGCTGACGGTAACAAACGGCAGCTTTGCGAACAATACCGCGCAGGCGGACGGCGGCGCAGTCTATATTACCGGAGACGGAAGCGTGTCTGAGATCTCCGGAGGCACGATCACCGGCAACACCGCCGATCAGTCCGCCGGCGCAGTGTATATGATCGGAGGCACGACCACGATCTCCGGAGGCACGATCACCGGCAACACAGCAAAAGCTCACGGAGGCGCGCTCTACGTGGCGGGGAATTCGACGGTCCTGAATCTGTTCGGCGGTACGATCACCGGCAACACCGCGGCGAATCAGGGCGGCGCGATCGTAAAATACCAGGACGCAAATACGATCAACATTCAGGGAAGCCCTGTGATCCTGAACAATCAGGCCGCGGCCGGTCCGGATATCTATATGCGAAACAATTCCGGCCTGTTGAACGTCACGGGCGCATTGAGCGCGGACGCGCGGATCGGTGTGACGCTTGCGGGGGGAGCGGGAACCGTAACTTTCCACTACGGCCAGTACAATGGGCCCGGGCAGTTGGCGTGCTTTATTCCGGGCTCTTCCGCTTACGCGATCGGCGTTGACAGCACCTTTGAGATCATTCTGGGCACGCCGGTCACCGTCAGCTTCGATCCCGGTCTTGGCACGGGGACGATGGAGCCCGTGCAGGTCGCAAACAACAGTTATTATCAGCTGCCCGATTGCGGCTTTACGCCCCCGCACCATCAGGAGTTTGAATCCTGGACCGTGAATGGCAGCTCCTATTTCCCGGGCATGTATGTGACGATCAGCGGGGATACTGTCGTGAAGGCAGAGTATGTAAAACACAGCAGCTATACCCGCGTGGAAGCCGTTGCGCCGACCGATACGGTCAACGGCAGTATCGAGTATTATACCTGCGACGTTTGTGGCGGTTACTATCTCTATGACGGCAGTACATATACCGAGGTCACGGCGTCTGCCATCGTGCTGCCTTATTTCACCATCGCAGCCAACGGTTCGGAAGCAACAATTCAACGTTACAATGGCTCGGACGCAGCGATCGTCATTCCCGATACGGTGCCAGACAACTACCCAGACGAGACGCTCCGCGGCAGAGACATCACCGCCGTCGATCAGTCCGCTTTTGAGAACAATACCGTCATCACCAAGGTGGTAATGGGAGACAATATCCGGCTCATCAGATGGCATGCGTTTTACAATGCCTCGAATCTGAAGGAGATCGTAATCGGTTCGGGCCTGTATACCTTAGAGTCTGACATCTTCAAATGTCCTGCGCTTACCTCCTTTACCTGCACAGCTACCCAGCCAGCCGAAAGTCCGTACTATCCAGGCCTTGAAATTCCCCAGGCCCGCGTCTTTGGTGATTGTGACATTTCCAATATTACATTCTATGGTATGCACAGCGGCGCCTTCCATTATTCTGTCTGGACTGTTGGCTTCGCACTGGACGGCGGAAAGCGCAATTACATCGGGCTGGACGCGCACAGCGATCCGACCTGGACATGGGCGGCGGACCTCAGCAGCGCGGAAGCGGTCTTTGCTTGTAACGACTGCGACTATGCCGGGACACAGCCGGCGACCGTCACCTCCGAGGTCACGACGCAGCCGACGTGGACTACACCGGGCGTCAGGACTTACACGGCATCCGTCATTGTTACCGGCGTCACCTACACTGACACCCGCACGGAGGAGATCCCTGTGCTCACCTATACCGTGACCGTCAACGGAGGCACGGCGGACAAGGCAAGCGCCACTGCGGGCGAGAGCGTCACGATCACGGCGAACGCGCCGGGGACCGGCAAGCGGTTCAAGGAATGGACCGGCGCGGACGGCCTGGCTTTCACCTCCGGCAGTGCGGCCACCGCGACGGCGACCTTCACGATGCCCGCAAATGCGGTGACGCTCACGGCGACGTATGAGGATATCTATAGCGTAACCGTCAACGGAGGCACGACGGACAAGGCAAGCGCAGCCGAGGGCGAAAGCGTCACGATCACGGCGAACGAACCCGAATACGGCAAACGGTTCAAGGAATGGACCGGCGCGGACGGCCTGACCTTCACCGGGGGCAGCAGCGCGGCTTCCTCCACAGCGACCTTTACCATGCCAGGCCGTGCGGTAACGCTTGCGGCGACTTATGAGACGAGCCCCACGACGATCGTCACCGTCGAGTTCGGCGAGGGGCACGGAGACTTTGCCGCGGCCCGCTTCGGCAGCGTGGAAGGCTTCACGGTGACCGGAACAACGCTCACCTATTCTGTGGTGTTAGATTCAACGATCGGCGATGCGAAAGAGGTGTTCAGCAGCAAGGCCGATTTCTACCCTCCTGCTGTTGACGATGGAGAGCTGTTCACCGATGATCTTGCCCTGAATCCGGCAGGCTACTACGCTTCGCTTGCGGAGGTCAACGCAGAACGGTCTGCCTGGGATGGACAGCCGGTACCGGTGGAAGGGCTAAAGTTCTACGCCCAGTGGGAAAAACCCGTCGGTGCGGTGACCGTGTCGGTCACGGCGCCCGATCCAGGAACCGAAGTCACCGTATCCGGCAACGAACCGATGCGGCGCACAGATCCCCAGGTCAGCGTCTCAGTGACCGGCAATGTGACGCTGGACACTGCCAGCGGCGCAAACTGGTGGACGGACTATGACGGCACTTATTATTCCGGCACGGTAGCTTCCGGACAGGCGTGTTATGCACGATTCTATCTGAATGCGAGCTACGGCTATTACCTAATGTATTACGGCGCCCAGGGACCGGTCGTAGCGGATGGGGTATCCGTTACCGTTGAAAACGACAGCGAGGCCAATATTTCCATACAGAGCAGCTATATCATGATCTGTGCGAAAGTGATCGCGGGCCAGCATGCGGTATCGGTGGCGAACGGTACGGCGGACAAGGCCCTCGCCATCGAGGGAGAGAGCGTCACGATCACGGCGAATGCGCCGGAGGCAGGCATGCGCTTCAAGGAATGGACCGGCGCGGACGGCTTGACCTTCACCAGCGGCGGCCCGACCGATGCGGAGGCGACCTTTACCATGCCTGCGGCGGACGTGACGGTCACGGCGACGTATGAGTCCGCAGCCCCTGAGTTCACGACGCAGTCGCTGATCCTGTCCGGGCAGATCGGCCTGAGCTTCAATATGGAACTGCCGGACATCGAGGGCGTCAACTGGACGGAAAGCTGGATGACGTTCACGATCGCGCACG
>JAFRJF010000189.1 GCA_017432405.1 Clostridia bacterium
CGCTGCTGACCTACTTCAAGAACACGGCGATCATCGCCATACTGGTCACCTTCATACAGACGCTGACCTCCTCCTTCGCCGCCTACGCCTTCGCCAAGCTGCAGTTTCGGGGGCGGAACGTGCTGTTCATCTGCTACGTGGCCACCATCGCGGTGCCGTGGCAGACCTACATGCTGCCCCAGTTCATACTGATGCGCTCCATGGGCCTGTACGACACGCTTTGGGCCATCGTGGTGCTTCAGTCCTTCAGCGCCTTCGGCGTGTTCCTGATGCGCCAGTTCTACCAGGGCATCCCCACCGAGCTGTGCGAGGCCGCCCGCATCGACGGCCTGAGCGAGTATGGCATCTGGGCCCGCGTCATGCTGCCCCTGAGCCGCGCCGCCATCGCCACGCTGGTGATCTTCACCTTCGTGGGCACCTGGAACGACTACATGGGCCCGATGATCTACCTGACCCGGGACGTCAACAAGACCGTGCAGGTGGGCCTGCGCCGCTTCATCCAGGAAAACTCCAGCGATTATCACCTGATCATGGCCGTGTCGGTGTGCAGCCTGCTGCCCGTGTCCATCGTGTTCCTGGCCCTGCAGAAGTACTTTATACAGGGCATTGCGACGACGGGACTGAAGGGATAATAATGAAATGCCATGTTTGAAGAAATCATCAGGAATCATTCGATAAAGGATTTGATCACGGGGCAAACGGCCCCCCTGTTTCCTCCGGCAGCCGACCGTGCCGCCTGGGAGGGGCTTCCTGCGGAGAAGCGGCAAGCGCTTCGCCGCTTGGCTGAGTCGTGGCGGGGCGAGGCCTATCCGCCCTTGCTGGCCAGTCAGTTCATGGCCTTCGGCAGGGCGGGGGACCGGGTGCGCTACGAGGCGCCCTATTTCGCCCGCCGGCGCAAGCTGTGCGCGGCGGTGCTGGGGGCCTGCGTGACAGGCGGCATGGGCGATCTGGACGACGTCGTCGACGGCATCTGGCTGATCTGCGAGGAGAGCAGCTGGGTCATCAGCGCCCACAACGGCTCCGACCACCCTGGCGTGCCGCCGGCCTCCGAGCGGCTGCTGCCCGACGTGGCAAACCCCTATGTGGACCTGTTTGCCGCCCAGACGGCGATGATCCTGTCGCTGGCCTGCCAGCTGCTGGGCGAAGGCCTGGACGCGGTGTCGCCGCTGGTGCGCCGCCGGGTGCGGCTCGAGGTGGAGCGGCGGGTGCTCCATCCCTTCGAGACCCGGGACGACTTCTGGTGGATGGGCGTCGTTCGCAAGGACCTGAACAACTGGACTCCGTGGATCGTGTCCAATGTGATGCTGGCCGCCTGCGCCTGGGTGGACGACCGTCTTCGGCTGTCGGCGCTGCTGGAGCGGGGCATGGCGATGATGGACCGCTACTTGGCCGTCGTCCCCGCTGACGGCGGCTGCGACGAGGGCCCCGGCTACTGGAGCATGGCCGGCGGCGCGCTGCTGGATGGCCTGGCGCTGCTGGAGCGGGTCACCGGCGGGCGGCTTACGCTGTGGGACGATGAAAAGGTGGGCAATATACTGCGCTTTCCCATGCGCATGTGGCTGGGCGGAGACTGGTTCGTCAACTATGCCGACTGCGACGCCAGGCCGGATATCCCCGGCGAGCGACTGTGCTTCGCGGGGGAGAAGCTGGGGGACGCGACCCTCGCCGCCTTCGGGCAGCGCTTCCGGGGCGGACTGGCGGGCCACCTGTCGGACACGCCCCAGCTCTGGCGGCTGCTTTCCGACCTGTTCCATGCCGACGCGGGCGTGGCAGGGGAAATTGTGCCGCCGGCGGACGTATGGCTGCCGGACCTGCAGCTTCGGACCGTGCGCCGGGGGAATTTCACGCTGGTGTGCAAGGGCGGCGTGAACGAGGGCGGCCACAACCACAACGACTGCGGCGGCTTCATGGTGTGGGTCGGCGGCGCGCCGCAGGTCGTGGACGCCGGGAACATGACCTACACCGGCAAGACCTTCTCCGGTGAACGCTATACGCTGTGGAACACCCGGAGCATGTACCACAGCGTGCCGCTGATCGGCGGATTCGAGCAGGTGAACGGCTGGGAGCGAAAGGCCCGGAACGTGGAGCGCCTGCCCGACGGTCTGCGCCTGGACCTGGCCCCGGCCTATCCCGGGGAGGCGGGCGTGCGGGAATGCGGGCGGACGGCAGTTTGCACGGAAGAGGGTTGCAGGGTCGGGGATGTAATTCGCCTCGATTCGCCCCAAGCCGTGACCGAGGTGTTCCTGCTGCGCCATAAGCCCGAGGTCAGGGACGGCGGCGTCTGCGCCGGGGCGATACGCATATCCCCCGACAAGCCCATGACCGTTGAGATCGGGGAGATCCCCGTCACCGACCCCCGGATGGCGAGGAATTTCCCCGGCAGCTTGTGGCGGGTGGGATTTACCGCGCGGGAAGCAAAGGAACATCGGTTGGGATTTGAGATAACGGAGCGGTAAATTCTGATTTATCGAGCTGATGCTCGATAAATCAGAATTCAGGGGTTAGGTTTTAGGGGTTAGGGAAACAGCGGCGCATCCAAAAGCCTTCCCCTTCAGGGGCAATGTCATCAACTTAAGGAAAGATCAGGGTCTGCGAGCGTTCTGAGGGAAGGAATTAGAAGGGTGAGAACGCTTGCGAGGGAAGGAGCGATCAGGGCGAACCGGGACGAGAGAGCGAAGGGCATGTGCCATC
>JAFRJF010000190.1 GCA_017432405.1 Clostridia bacterium
CCGCATGGATGCGCAACACCATCAACCCCACCATGTGCTACACGGTGGAGCATCAACCGGTGCTGATCCACGCGGGTCCGTTCGCCAACATCGCCATCGGCCAGAGCTCGGTCATCGCCGACCGCCTGGCCCTGAAGCTGTTCGACTACCACGTCACCGAGTCCGGCTTCGCCGCCGACATCGGCTTCGAGAAGTTCTGGAACGTCAAGACCCGCCTGTCCGGCCTGACCCCGAACGTCTCCGTCATCGTGGCCACCGTTCGCGCTCTGAAGATGCACGGCGGCGGACCCAAGGTTGCCCCCGGCCGTCCACTGCCCGTGGAGTACACCGAGGAGAACCTGGAGCTGGTGGAGAAGGGCTGCGAGAACCTGTTCCATCACGTGAACACCGTGCTGAAGTCCGGCATCGTGCCCGTGGTTTGCATCAACCAGTTCTACACCGACACCGACAACGAAATCGCCCTGATCAAGCGCCTGTGCGCCGAGCGTGGCGTGCGCTGCGCCCAGTCCAACCACTGGCGCTACGGCGGCGAGGGTGCCAGGGAGCTGGCCGAGGTCGTCGTCGAGGCTTGCGAGCAGAAGCCCGAGATCAAGTTCCTGTATGACCTCGAGATGCCCCTGCGCGAGCGCGTCGAGCGCATCGCCAAGGAAGTCTACGGCGCGGACGGCGTCGATTGGGCGCCCTTGGCCATCGAGAAGGCCAAGCGCTTCGAGAGCGATCCGAAGTACGCCGATTACTGCACCATGATGGTCAAGACCCACTTGTCCCTGTCCCACGATCCGACCCTGAAGGGCGTGCCGAAGGGCTGGCGTCTGCCCATCCGCGACATCCTGGAGTACGGCGGAGCGAAGTTCCTTTGCCCGATGGCCGGCACCATCTCCATGATGCCCGGCACCGCCTCCGACCCGGCTTATCGCCGCGTGGATGTGGACACCGAGACCGGCAAGGTCAGCGGACTGTTCTAAATAATATTAAAACAGAGCGGAAATATGGGTGACATCAATGTCACCCATATTTCCAGTAAAGGAGATACGGTTATGGCAAAGGATTTCACCCAAAATACCTGCCGTGATTTCGTGGAGGTCCTGGCCTCCAGCGCCCCGGTTCCGGGTGGCGGCGGCGCGGCAGCGCTGGTGGGCGCCATCGGCACGGCCCTGGGCAACATGGTGGGCTCTCTGACCGTCGGCAAAAAGAAGTATGCCGACGTGGAGGGCGAGATCATCGCCCTGAAGCACAAGTGCGACGGCCTGCAGAAGGACCTGCTGGACCAGGTGCCCGCCGATGCGGAGGGCTTCGAGCCCCTGGCGAAGGCCTACGGCATTCCCAAGGACGATCCAAACCGTGACAAGGTGCTGGAGGAGGCCACCATCGTGGCCTGCGCGGTGCCGATGAAGATCATGGAGCTGTGCTGCGAGGCCATCGACGCCATCGCAGTGTTCGCGGCGAAGGGCTCCCGGCTGGCCGTTTCCGACGCCGGCTGCGGCGCGGTGTGCTGCAAGGCGGCGCTGCAAAGCGCGTCCCTGAACGTATTCATCAACACAAAGTCCCTGAAAAACCGCGAAGTCGCCGAGCAGATGAACGCCAAGGCCATCGGAATGCTGGACAAATACTGCGCCCTGGCCGACGAGATCTTCGAGGGCGTGCGGAAAAACTTCTTCTGATAAACCGGAGGTATAAACCAAATGGCAAAACTGTTACTGGGCAAAGAGGTCACCGCCGCGCTGAACGCGAAGCTCCAGGCGAAGGTGGCCGAGCTGAAGGCTAAGGGCATCGCGCCGAAGCTGGGCATCATCCGCTGCGGCGAGGACCCCTCCGACCTGTCCTATGAGAAGGGCGCGACGGCCCGCGCCGAGCTGATTGGCGTCGAGGTGCAGAAGTTTCTGCTGCCCGAGGACGTGACCAAGGCGGCGCTGATCGACCAGATCAAGGCCATCAACGCCGATTCCTCCATCCACGGTGTGCTGATGTTTCGGCCCCTGCCGAAGCACCTGAAGGCCGACCAGGATGAGATATGCAACGCCCTCGATCCGGCCAAGGACGTGGACTGCATGACCGACCTGTCCAACGCAGGCGTATTCGAGGGTCGCAAGGACCTGGGCTTCCCGCCCTGCACGCCACAGGCCTGCATGGAGATACTGGACTACTACGGCATCGACTGCAAGGGCAAGAAGGCCGTGGTCATCGGGCGCAGCCTGGTGGTCGGCAAGCCCGCCGCGATGATGCTGATGGGCAAGAACGCCACCGTCACCGTGTGCCACACCCGCACCGTGGACGTGCCCGCCGAAGCTCGCCAGGCCGACATACTGGTGTCCAGCGCCGGTGTGCTGAAGAGCCTGACAAAGGATTACGTCAAGCCCGGCCAGATCGTGATCGACGTGTCCATCAACTGGGACCCCGAGAAGGTCAACAGCAAGGGCGGCAAGGGCGCTATCGCCGGCGACGCGGTGTTCGAGGAGGTCGAGCCCATCGTCGAGGCCATTACGCCTGTGCCCGGCGGCGTCGGAAGCGTCACCACCAGCGTGCTGATCGGCCACGTGGTCGAGGCCGCAGAGCGCCAGGCGGCGAAGTAAGACCGATTGTCGACGCCGTCTCATGGATGTCGCCGACTCGGAAAACGTACCGTTTTCCTAATCGAAATCCAACATCCGCCCATCAAGAGCGTTGATGGGCGGATGCTCTGATTGCAAGGGGGAATACAAATGAGCACCAAGACAAGGCGCGTCATGGACAACGGCAAGCTGCTGCGGGCCGTGATGTGCGCGTTTACGCTGGCCTTCTTGATCGGGGCCTTCTTTGCGCCGGATGTAAAGGAGATGCTGCCTGGCCTGCGCCGCATCTGCCTGATGCCGGCACAGCTGACCAAGGACTATTTCAAGCCGGAGATCGGCAGCATATCGGGTTCGATGCTGAACTACTTCCTGGTTGGCGCGGTTTGCTGCGCGCTGATGTTCCTGCCCGGAGCGAAGGTCAACGGCGGCACGGTGCTCGCGTTCTTCCTGACGCTGGGCTTCTGCTCCTACGGCATGAGCATACTGAACATCATTCCGCTGATGCTGGGCGTGGTGGTCTACGCGCTGATCAAGCGACAGCCCCTTGGAAAATTCCTGAACTTCTTCATGTTTTCCACAGCGGTCGCGCCCATCATTACCCAGGTGCTGTTCTACTACCCGGTGATGGGAGAGGAGCCCCACCTGACGCTGCTGGGCGTCGTGTTGGCGCTGGTGATCGGCGTGGTGGTGGGCTGCGCGATGCCTGCGCTGTGCGCCCATTCCCCGGGCTTTCACAAGGGCTATGACCTGTACAACGCCGGCCCTGCCGCAGGCTTCCTGTGCTTCCTGATCTTCGCGGCGCTCTACAAGATCCCAGGCGTCGAAGCGCCCGCCATCACGGCGACGCTGGGTGAGGGAAACCGCATGTTCGTAAACGTCTTCTGTTGCACGCTGTTCGTGCTGTGCGTCATCTTCGGCCTGATCCTGAAAGGCGGGCTGGGCGATTACATGAAGCTGATCGTGGATTCGGGCTACAAGTCCGACTTCACCGCGAAGTACAGCGGCGGCTCCTGCGTGATGAACCTCGGCGTATACGGCCTGTTCATCATGCTGTACTACAACCTGATCGGCGCGACCTTCACCGGCGCTACGATGGGCGCTGTGTTCTGTATGCTGTGCTGCTGCTGCAACGGCGCGACGCCGCTGAACGTGTTCCCGATCATGATCGGCTATGTGATCATGGGCCTGCTGAACAAGGCGGGCATCACCGCCTTCGCCGTCAACGCCCAGGCCATCGTCGTGGGCCTGTGCTTCGCCAGCGGCCTCGCGCCAATCAGCGGTGAATATGGCATCATCGCCGGCATTGTCGCGGGCATACTGCACTACTGCCTGGTCACCAGCGTTCCAGCCATTCATGGCGGCTTCAACCTGTACAACGGCGGCTTCACCGCGGGCATCGTATGCTTCCTGTACGTGCCGATTTTGGAGCACTACTTCAAGAGCAAGCAGCAGAGAAGAGGGCAGGCTTAGCACAGACAAAGAAAAATGGGGCAACTTCGGTTGCCTCATTTTTCTTTGTCTGTGATGATGAAATCCACCGGCACGTCGTAATCGTCCACGTCCAAGTGGTCGTACAGCTGGAAGTCGTAACACAGCGCCACGGTGGGGTGGTGGGGTTGGGCGGCGAGGTAGCGGTCATAGTAGCCGCCGCCGTAGCCCACCCGGTGGCCCTGGGGGTCGAAGGCCAGCCCGGGCATCAGTATGAGCGCGGTTTCGTCGCTTGCGACGGGGCCGTCTTCAATGGGCTCCAGGATGTGAAACGCGCCCTGGGGGGCCAGGTTGTCAAAGCTGTCGATCCAGATGAACACCATCTCATCCCCGACGACCTTCGGCACCGCTACCCGCTTGCCGTCCGCCCAGGCGCGCCGGATGATGGGATTTGTGCGCACCTCCTGGTTGAAGGAGAGGTAGGCGTAGAGGGATTTGCAATCGCGGTATTGGTCTGTTGCGTACAGCTTTTCCGCCAAAATCGCGCTTCTCGATTCGATCTCCGCAGCGCTCAGCGCGCGCTTCTTCGCGCCGATCTCCCGGCGCAGGGCTTTCTTGTCCATTATAACACCTCGATCAAACGGATTGTCTCTGATTACTGCCGCATATCAGCGCTTCCCACACCTGAAGAAGATGAATTCCGGGCGGTGAATCGTGCCGCCGAACAGGTCGGGATATTGCTTCCTCATATCATCCGAGATGTGGGATTCCTGGCATTCCTCGATGTTGAACCCAGCCTTGATCATATCGTTGATGAGCGTTGCCAGCGTTCTGTGGTAACACTCATATCCGTCGACGACCCAATGAACCACTCTTCGCCCTTCCACACAGTAATTGACGACATTGGCATGCAGGCGTTCCCCGGATTCTGTGCGGGTATAGCGGTCACAGGAGCCATCCCAAGCCGTCACCATGGGATGGGACATGCTGAAAACCAGCTTCGCGTCGTCCGCCATAAGCAGGTATATATTCGACATCAAACCGCCGAAATCCTCTATGTAATCAAATGCAAGGGAGCTCGTCACCAAATCGAACTGTTGTCCGATAGCCCTGATATCCTCCATGGCCATGCGCTGATAGACGATATGATCAGCGCTGTTGTATTCTCTGGCATAAGTGAGCATCTTTTCGGAGATGTCGATGGCCAAAATGGCTTTTGCGCCCATGTCTGAATACTGCTTTGCATGCTGTCCCATACCGCAGCCGATGTCGAGAATCGTTTTTCCATGGAGGTCCGGGAGCATCGAAAACAGTATTGGCGTTTCTATGCAATCGTTGAAATTGACTTCGCTGTTCCTGCTGCTTCGGAAGCGGTCAAAAAACAGGTCGTTATCATAGATGTTTTGCCTTGACATCTCAACCATCCCCATCTGAAAACTATTCGCTCAAGGGTGGGTCATCTCTTTTTGTACATCACCAGCTCCGGATTGACGCCGTCCTTCTCGTAGGTGCAAATCAGTATGAAATCCATGCAGGCCAGCACGCCGAAGCACCGTTCACCGCCAAACTCGGATTCCAGCTGGTTTCCCAGATAGGTCGTCTGGTCGTTGAGAAACTTTGCCTTCATGCCGCTGGAAAGGGGGTATTCCAGGTTGACGAAGCTGCCGACCAAGGCGTTCAGCTTTTCGACCCTGGGCAGGCCCTCGATGTGAAGCGCGTTGATCTCTTCGATCAGCTGCCGCTTGAAGGCCTCAAACTGGCCGCCATCGCTCAGCTCCTCGTAACGCTTCCAGTAATCCAGCGTGGGCAGCGTTTGCTTCAGATGGGCGCGCGCCTGTTCTTCGGTGAAGCCCTCACTGACCATGTTTCTCACGCAGACGTCGATCAGGTCGTCCATGTCGCTGTAGGTGTAGGTGCCGTCGGCATAGCACCACTGGCAGTAGTGCTCGTTGGGCGTTCCGTCCCTGTCCCTGCCGATGATGGTGTCGTCCAGCGGCATGCCGCAGCACTGGCAGATCAGCTTCTGCGGGGAGCCGAGCAGGGTATTGATGGAGACGTTGAAGAGCCGGGAAAGCAGCTTCAGCGTCTCCGTATTGGGCACGGTGTCGCCGTTTTCCCAGCGGGACACCGCCTGCCGTGTGACAAAGACCTTCTCTGCCAGATCGTCCTGGGAAAGACCCATGTTCGTTCTGAGTCTGTAAATCACTTCCTGTGTGTTCATGAAAAGTACCTCCTTGTATATTTTATATCTGATATAATTCTACTATAGAGATACCTGGAATACAAGCAACCCGCTGTTGCTGCCAATGATTGTGGCCGATGCACGGTTACAGCTCAGAGGGTGCCCCTCAGTCTGCTTCGCAGACAGATCCCCATTGTGATGGGAAGCCTTTGAGAGTGTATATTTCGCAAATAAGCTTCCGCTTATCCGTCAGGAGTGAGCTCCATGACTCAATCTCCGCCGAGCTCAGCGCGCGTTTCCTCGCGCCAATCTCCCGGCGTAGGGCTTTCTTGTCCATATCCAATTCCTCTCTCAAGCATTGACCATGCGCTGACGTTCTTGTGCCTGTAATAGTTTATCGTGTAATTCGGAATCGATGTCTATTCTGATCAGTTCAATCCCAAATTGGCGTATGGCTTCCGAAACATAAGAATTACCAGTAAGCTGCTCTTCTTCAACGACAGAACACACTACGATCATCTTTTGAAGCTGTTCGCTATTCACTCGTTCAAACAACATCATTTTGAGTATATCCGCGCAAATCTTATGGCTTTGCGCAGGCTTCAGCTTGCCGATGTGTGCGTGGATTTCTCCGATGATCCTGTATTTGTCAGAATAGAAATCCGGACGTATGAGCACGTTATTATCGGTGTTGACCGATAAGTAAGGGTCGAAGCGAAAGTCATCGGGGTTCCATCCCATCTTTGTACATAACTGTCGAAATATAGTGGTTGCAGCATTCTGCTGTTCAACTGAAGATGACTTATGCATAAGATCAAATCCCCCCTGTAAAATGATGAAAGGAACAGAAACGAAACACCCACCCGTCCCAAATTCGTCGGGACGGGTGGGATGCGTATGCGCGGCAGCAAATGACTGTCGCTTTGCGACTACATCAGCGGCTCCATGCCCAGCACGGGATGGCCCACCTCGGTCAGGTAGTTGAGCAGCTCCTCGGGGTCCTCGGTGCAGACGGTCTCGTCGGCGATCATGCTGGAGAAGTTGTCGATGCCGTAGAGCTCCTTGGCGGACTCGTCCAGGCGCTCGGCGATCTGCTCCTTCAGGGCCTTCGGCAGCCAGACGATGCGGGCCAGGCCGCCTTCGGCCTTGATGAACTTCTTGGAGGCGATGAAGTGCTTGCCGTGGCCCATGAAGCCCGGGGTCTGCACGCCGCCGCCGGTCATGGAGGCCAGCTCGGAGAAGCTCATGCCCATGGGGGTCATGCCCACGTGCTCGCGGTTGACGATGACCACGCCGTTGGACAGGGGCTCGATGCCGCAGATGCACTCGAAGCAGCCGCAGGAGGTCATCGGGTCTTCCATGATGGAGTACAGGGTGACCTGCTCCAGCGCGCCGTGGCTGTACTTGTTGACGGCCTCGTTGACGTCCTCATAGCGGCCGGTGCGCTCGTCGATCATGCGGCTCTTGGGCACGATCTGGCAGGGGCCGTTGGGGTCCAGCTCATTGGTGGCCTTGGCGTCCAGCCAGGACACGGCGCCGCACAGGCCCAGGCGTTCGGGGGTGACGATGCAGACGTGGGAGGGGGAGAAGGCCTGGCACAGTATGCAGGTGTAGAACACGTCCACGCTCTCGTCGGTCATGGTCTTCAGGCGCTCGTCGCGCTGGTCGAAGGTGTGGTTGGCCTCGGCGCGCAGCGCCTTGACCT
This sequence comes from Clostridia bacterium, assembly GCA_017432405.1. The sequence goes on from JAFRJF010000190.1 coordinate 7,865, forward strand.
TCTCGGGGTCGGTGTAGATGCGAACCTGGCACTTGTCCACGACGGTGTCGTACTCGCTCTTGATCTTGGCGTACAGCACCTCGCCGATGTGGCGGGCGCGGAAGCCGGCGTCGAAGGAGGCGTTGGACACGCGGATGCGGATCATGTCGCGCTGGCCGGTGTGCATGACGCCCTCGATGCAGTTCAGGAAGCTGTGGAACTTGCGCTCGAACACGCCCTCGAAGTCGGTCTGCATGCTCTTGCCGCAGACGTCCACGATGTAGGCGATCGGAATCTTCGCGCCAACCTCAAACTGGTCGAAGTCGGGGCCTTCCACGGTGATGCGATGGTCCTCGATCTCGTGGGGCTCCTTGGTCTGCACCAGCTCGACGCAGTCCACGCGGGAGCCGTCCATCTCGATGCGCATGTCCTTCTTGCGGATGATCTCGCCCTCGTAGGCGGAGGAGAAGGCCACGGGGATGTCGATGTTGGTGATCTTGATCTTGATGTCGCGGGCCTCCAGGGAGGTCTCGATCCAGTCCTTGGTGTCCTTGTAGACGATCAGGCTCTTCGGCACGGGCCAGGTGGGATCGTGGTCGTCGTTGGTGATGACAGGGAAGCCCATCTTGATGGCGCCGGCGCCGCAGGCCACGACGATGTCGTCCACGGGCGCATAGGCGTTGACGAAGGCGAAGATGCGGGCCATGGTGTAGTCGTGGAACGCCTGGGCGTCGCCGGGCTCGGTGGCGCCGAAGATCATGGTGGCGCGGGTGACCAGGCTGATGACGTGGCCGACGGACCAGATGTCGGGGCCGACGGGCACGCAGCGCACTCCGAAGCCGGTGTTCACGCCGGCACTGTGCACCTGGTCGATGATGCCGCCGATCATGAACACGAAGATGCCGCGGCTCTGGTAGCCCTTGACCATGTCCACCGCTTCCTCGACGGAGGGGGCGGGGCCGATCATGACCACGAAGCCGGGGATGTCGCGGGTGACCAGCGGAACGCCCAGCTCGCGCACCTCGGCGTCGGAGAAGTGGCCGTGGTACTGGGTGCCCTCATAGGGGGTGGGGGTGCGGGCGTACTTGGTCGCCTCGATCACCTCGGCCGCCATGGCGGTGGCCACGCCGGAATCGAAGATGCTCTTGGTGCGGTTGTCCCGGGTCATCATCGCGCGGATGGAGGCCAGCGCGGTCTTCAGCTCGCCCAGGGTGGTGACCTTCTGGCCCAGGTAGGCGTAGATGCAAGCCAGGAAATAGGCGGTGTCGGGCATCGTCATGGGGGCGTCCTCGCCCAGCTCAGCGATGACCTTGTTCAGCTCTTCCTCCGCCTTGAAGTACATTTCATCGGAGCCACGGAATACGGTTTGAAACAGTCCCATCTATCTCTACATTCCTTTCATGATTGATTCTGTGATTTATGCCGTCAGTAAGATGTGCGCACGGCAGCGAATCAGGCTTCCTTCTCGCTGTCGATGCGCGCCTTGATGGCACGAATCTCATCGACGGTGCGTGCGCTTGTATCGTAGGGCGACATGCCGCGCCGGTCGGCGTCGATCACGTCCGCGTCGTAGTGGATGAAGCCCAGCAGGGCGTCCTCGGGGATGCGGGCCTTCAGGAAGGCCTCGTCGTCCGCATTGCGCACCTTGTTGGCCACCACGCGCACCCGGGTGATGCCCAGGTCCGCCGCCAGCTGCTTGACCTTGGCGTAGGTCTGTATGCTGCGCGCGCCGGGCTCGATCACGACGATGAACTGGTCCATCATGCTTGCGGTGCCGCGGCCCAGGTGCTCCAGGCCGGCCTCCATGTCCATGATGACCACGTCGTCCTTGCGGAAGATCAGGCTGGAGAGTATGGCCTTGAGCATCACGTGCTCGGGACATACACAGCCGGAGCCGCCGGTCTCCACCGTGCCCATCACCAGTAGCTTGACGCCGTTGATCTCGCGGGCATAGGTGTCGGGGATGTCGCTGACCTGTGGATTCAGCTTGAAGAACTTGTTCAGGCTGTTCGCGCCAGTGCGCTCCTCAACCAGCTTGCGCATCTTGGAGATGGGGGTGATGGAATTGACCTCCTCCTCGGTAAAGCCCAGCGCCAGGCCCAGGTTCGCGTCCGGGTCGACGTCCGCGGCCAGCACCGTGCGGCCCTCGTCGGCGTAGAGCCTTGCCAGTATGGAGGACAGGGTGGTCTTTCCGACGCCGCCCTTTCCGGTGATTGCAACCTTCATATATACTGAATCCTTTCAATTTGATACGGGAAGGGGAATATGGTCCTGGATCATTCCCAATTCCCCATTCCCAGTTCCAAATTTTATTTAAATGCCCAGCGCGACGCGCTTTTCTTCGATGCGCTCGATCATGTCGTCGCCCATCTTCTCGATGTCCAGCTCGACGGTGAAGTTCGCGCCGACCCAATCCTTGATGCTGCCCTGCAGCAGCGCCTCGATGGCGGGGCCGCCCTTGGTGTAGGGGTTGACGCCCAGGAAGGTGTCGATGCCGGTGGCCACGACGTAGTTGCCGATGGACACGGCCTTCTCGGACATGTACTCAGGCGCGCAGCCTACGACGGGCACGTCGCAAATGTCGATGCCCCAGTCCTTGGCGATGTCGGCGGCCAGGATCATCATGCGGGAGATGTCCACGCAGGAGCCCATGTGCAGGATCGGCGGGATGTCCACCAGCTCGCAGACGCGCTTGAGGCCCTCGCCGCACAGGCTCTTGGCTTCCTTGCTCAGAAGTCCTGCCTTGGCGGCAGCCTGGGCGGAGCAGCCGGACACGATGACGATGATGTCGTTGGCGATCATCTTCTTCATCAGCTCGATGTGGGCGTAGTCGTGGCGGACGCGGGGGTTGTTGCAGCCGACCAGGGCCACGGCGCCGCGCAGCACGCCGGACTTCACGCACTGGATCAGCGGGATCATGGTGTTGACCTCGTCCACGTGGCTGTTGGTGACGCCGTCCAGGCACTTCTTGATGGCCTCGACGGAATAGCCGACGGTGGCGTTGGTCTTCAGCTGGGGAATGTGAACAAGCTCGGGCTTGCGGTTCTTGAAGTTGCGGACGGCCATCTCCACGATCTTCTTCGCGTTCTCGCCGGCAGTCGCCTCGTTGAACTCGATGTAGTCGGAATCGGGCATCTGGGCGATGGGGGAGGTGGTCACGAACTTGGTGTGGAAGCACTTGGACAGGGGGCCGAGGGCGGGGAAGATGCACTGCACGTCCACGACGATGGCCTCGCAGGCGCCGGTCAGCACGACGTTTTCCTGCTGGAGGAAGTTGCCGGCCATGGGAATGCCGTGGCGCATGGCGACCTCGTTGGCGGTGCAGCACACGCCGGCCACGTTGATGCCCTTCGCGCCCATTTCCTTGGCCAGGGCCACCATCTCGGGATCCTGGGCGTAGAACACGATCATCTCAGACAGCGACGGATCGTGGCCGTGGACGATGATGTTGACCATGTCCTCCTCCATGACGCCCAGGTTGGCGTTGGTGTCCACGGGCTTGGGGGTGCCGAACAGCACGTCGGAGAACTCGGTGCCCATCATGGAGCCGCCCCAGCCGTCGGACAGGCCGGCGCGCAGGGACTGGCGGACCAGCGCCTCGGGCAGGGAGGAGCAGCCCATGTGGGTCATGTGCATGGACTGGGAAACCTCGCGGTCGATGGCGCGGGGCTCGATGCCGGCGTCGTGCCAAACCTTCTGGCGCACCTCGGGAGCGCGCTTCAGGAAGCGCTGGATGCCGAAGGGCTTGCCGTACTCCATCAGGCCGGTCTCGGCGACCTCATGGGCCAGGTCGTAGATGTCGCGGCCCTCGGTCTCGATGTCCCATTCCTTGGCGATGCGGATCAGCTTCTCGGGGTCCTTGACCTGGTAATCGCCGCCGTCCTTGGAAAGATACAGCACGTGGGCGATGTTGCGGCCGTGGTCGGAGTGGGTCGCGGCGCCGCCGGCGGTGAAGCGCAGGTAGTTGCGGCCGACGATGCCGTCGCGGTCGCAGCCGCAGATGCCGCGGGGCGCCTTGGGGGTGATGCGGCAGGGGCCCATGGTGCAGATGCGACAGCAGATGCCCTCTTCACCGAACTTACAGTGCGGGGTCTGGTTCTTGACGCGCTGCTGCCAGGTGTCGGCGCCCACCGCCGCCGCGGTTTCGAGCAGGCGATTGGTCGCAGCTTCCATCTCTTCGAGAGTGATGAAGGTGTTGGTGATCTCGCTCAATGTGATTTCCTCCCAAACATTGTAGTTGTAGCATAACAGGTGCGGTGCAAGGCCGTGCCGATGGGATCGACTACGGTCCCGGCGACCATCGAGATGTCCGCATCGACAATCATTATATTGAAGATACAAACCTTTCAGGTCAGACTGCAATCAACAGCTTTGCATACCATACCATGGTTAGTATCATTTTATCAAATTGGCGTTACAAAGTCAACGAAAATATCCCCCCCGGAGGCATATTTGCAGCGAATCTTTCATTTAATTTTTATGATACAGAAATGAAATTTACATTACATGGCAGTTAATGCCGAAATCTGTCGGGAGTTATATTACACTAATATTTGTTATATTTACATAACTGCCATTTATGGTTTATAATATGACACATACATGAGTATGGAGGGATAAACAAATGAAGAAACTGGTTGTCAATAAAGACATCAGGTGCATGGCGTGCCTGAGCTGCGTGCGGGCCTGCTCCGAGGCCTTCTACAAGGTGTTTGACCCGGCCAAGAGCTGCATCCAGATCGTGGACAACAAGGGCGAGGCAAAGGTCAAGACCTGCATACAGTGCGGCAAGTGCATGCGCACCTGCACCCACGGCGCAATCAGCCAGAATCCCAAGACCGGCGTCTATATGATCAACAAGAAGCTGTGCGTGGGCTGCGGCGAGTGCGTCAAGGCGTGTCCCATGCAGGTGATGACGATGGGCGACGTGGCCACCAAGTGCATCGCCTGCGGCATCTGCGCCAAGGCTTGCCCGATGGATCTGCTGAGCGTGGTGGAAAAGTAAAAATATAAGAATAAAGAACAGGGCATTCTCGCTGTATGGCGAAAATGCCCTGTTCTTTATTCTTTGGTGAATTCGGTTGCGCATTTCCCTGTATTTTTGATATAATAGCAAACACGATCAACGATGCAATATCAGACAGAAGGGGTGTGCCGATGTGCGCGAAGCGCTGAAACAACTGAAGCAAAAGCTCAACGATGAAAGCTATATTGCCGACGACGCCCTGGTGACCACGCTGTACGTCGCGGCCCGGCTGAACCGGCCGCTGCTGATCGAGGGCGCGGCGGGCGTCGGCAAGACGGAGGTGGCCAAGGCCGCTTCCCGGGCCTTTGGGCGGGAACTGGTGCGCCTGCAGTGCTACGAGGGCCTGGACGAATCCAAGGCCCTGTACGAATGGAATTACCAGAAGCAGCTGCTGGCCATACAGATGGGCGGCCAGGGCGGTCAGCGCCAGTCCATGAAGGACCTGTTCGGCGAGGAATACCTGCTGGAGCGCCCCCTGCTCAAATCCATACGCAGCCAGGAGCCGGTGGTGCTGCTGATCGACGAGATCGACAAGGCGGATGCCGAGTTCGAGGCCTTCCTGCTGGAGTTGCTCAGCGAGATGCAGGTCACCATTCCGGAATACGGTACCGTGCACGCCCGGAGCATGCCCTTCATCGTGCTGACCAGCAACCATACCCGACCGCTGTCGGAAGCGTTGCGCAGGCGTTGCGCCTACCTCTATCTGGAATATCCGGGCATCGAAAAGGAGATCGCCATACTGACCAGGAAGCTGCCCGGCCTTGACGAAGCCCTGGCGGCCCAGGTGGCCCGGGCGGTGGCCTTTCTCAGGCAGAGCGAGAAGGTGACCAAGAAGCCCTCGGTGGCCGAATCGCTGGACTGGGCCAACGCGCTGATGGCCCTTGGCGTGGACGAGCTGGACGACGAGAGCTGCGAACAGACCATCGGCTTTGCGCTGAAGAACAACGACGACATCCGGGAGATGCTTGCCGATGACGAGTTCATCAGAAGCCTTGTATAACCAGACGCCGTGTGATTGCGGCGAGGGCTGTGAATGTTCGGAAACAGACTATGGTACGGAATGCGGCTGTGGCGGTCACTGTCATCATCACGACCACGGCGATCAACCGCACATCCATCTTAAACCGACACCGGTCGGAAAAATATCGGGCTTCGTCCAATTCCTACGGGCGCAGGGGCTCGCCGTGGGCATCCACGAAACCGAGGATGCGCTGAAGGGTTTGACTCTGGTCGGTTTTGAAGATCGAGACGCCATCCGGGCAGCGCTGAAGGCGATGCTCACGGGATCGAAGCAGGAGCAGCAGGTGTTTGACCGCTGCTTCGACCTGTACTTCGTCTCCGAGGAGGAATTCCAGGCCAACCAGGCGGCGATGGCCCAGGCCCAGCAGGAGTACGAGGCCCGTCAGCGGGAGCTGGAGGAGCGCCTGAGTGTACAGGGAAGGCCCATCGACCTGCGTCAGGACCTGAGGGACGTCTATGCCCGCATGCCCCAGAGCGAGCGGGATCACCTGAAGGACGTGGTGGACAAGTTTTCAGAGAAGATGAAGCACGCGCCGAAGCTCTACGAGGGCTTCATACGCTCGGTGTTCATGAAGAGCCTGATGGAGCAGCAGATGCTCTTGGAGGACGCCGCCGAGGGCGCCATGCAGGCGGACAGCGATGCCGACCTGATGTTCCGGGACATCTCCGGCTTCAGGGAATCAGATATTCCAAAGGCCCACCAGCTGATCGACCAGGTCACCCGCCGCATCAACGGCGAGATCGTCGCCCGGCGCAAGAAGGCCGGGCGTTCGCAGGTGCTGGACTTTCGGCGCACGATCCGCGCGGGGCTCTCTACCGGCGGGGCGCTGTGCCGGCTGCGCTACAGGCCCCATCACAGCCGCAGGAAGCGCATCGTCATGCTCTGCGACGTGTCCGGCTCGATGCTCCAGTTTTCCGAATTCGCGATACGCTTCATCAAATCGCTGTCCGAGATCTCCGACCACTCCGAGATTTTCCTGTTCTCGGAGCAGGTCCAGCGGGTCAATCCCTTTGCGCTGCAAAACATGGACCTGTTCAACAGCTACGTGCGCACCTCGGGGGTTTGGGGCAGGGGCACCAACGTGGGCCGGGCCCTGGACGCGGTGCTGGCGAGCGCCCCGCCGGTGCTGACGCCCAACACCGTGCTGCTGGTGCTCAGCGACGCCAAGTCGGTGAGCCTGGACAGGGCGGAGGCCAGCCTGATGCGGGTCGCCAAGGCCGCCGGGAGCGTGATCTGGATGAACCCCATCCCGGAGGCCAAGTGGCCATACCTGAAGGGCGTCACCCGGCTGCGCCGGCATTGCAGCATGGTGCCCTGTGGCACGCTGGACGAGCTGGCCCGGGCATGCCAGCGCCTGATCGGTGGTTAAATCATCGTGAAGCGTTTGACTTTTGCGGCATATCGCGTAAAATGATATTTTGAAAGTGTGGCTTTCACAAGCAACAGGAGGTGGCCCCCGTGCCCATCAAGATTCCAAACAGCCTGCCCGCCACCAGCGTGCTGGAGGGCGAGAACATATTTGTCATCACCGAGTCCAGGGCCATCAGCCAGGACATCCGTCCGCTGCACATACTGCTGCTGAACCTGATGCCCACGAAGGTGGCCACCGAGACCCAGCTGGCCCGGGTGCTGGGCAACACGCCCCTCCAGGTGGAGCTGGAGCTGCTGCAGGTCAAGTCCCATGAATCCAAAAACGTGTCCCAGAACCATATGCTGGCCTTCTACAAGACCTTTGACCAGGTGCGGGACAACAAGTACGACGGCATGGTGATCACCGGCGCCCCGGTGGAACACCTGGATTTTGAACAGGTGGATTACTGGGAAGAGCTGTGCCAGATCATGGCCTGGAGCAAGAGCCACGTCCACAGCACCTTCCACATCTGCTGGGGCGCCCAGGCGGGCCTGTACTACCACTACGGCATCCCCAAGCTGCCGCTGGAAAAGAAACTGTTCGGCGTGTTTCCCCATCGCGTGGAGCGCAAGAGCAGCATACTCTTCAGGGGCTTTGACGACGTGTTCATGGTGCCCCATTCCCGCCATACCACGATCCTGCGCAGGGACGTGGAGGCCGTGGGGGCGCTGAAGATCCTGGCATCCTCGGAGGAAGCGGGCATCTACGCCATGGCCACCGACCAGGGCCGCCAGGTCTTCATTACCGGCCACTCCGAGTACGACGCCGACACGCTGGAGAAGGAATACCTGCGGGACAAGAACGCCGGCCTGCCCATCGAGGTGCCGAAGAACTACTATCCCAATGACGACGATGCCCAGCCGCCGCGGATGAGCTGGCGCGCCCACGCCAACCTGCTGTATTCCAACTGGCTCAATTACTTCGTGTACCAGAACACGCCCTACGACCTGAACCAGATCCGGGCTTGACGGGTGCCGCCCAAACCGTTATAATAAAGCTGGCTTCCGCGCGTCTGTGGTTGAAAGTCGATGCCAGTCGCAGGCGAAGCGATCCACGTAAGCCGGGAAAATCCCGGTGAGCACGGTGCGGCTTAGAAGTAAGTCCTGCCGGTACAAAACCGAGAGCTGCAGTAGTGGGGAGGCAGAGTCCTTAGGAGCGAACCAGCCAGCAGGCGAGTGTGGGGTCAAAGACCAGGTCAGGCGCGGAGGCCGCTTTGGACAAAATAATCGCCGCCCCCGGAATAACGGTTATTCCGGGGGCGGCGATTGATTATTCTGTTACTTTACGTACTTCCTCAGCGCTTCCACCTTGTCCAGCTTTTCCCAGGGCAGGTCCAGGTCGTCCCGGCCAAAGTGGCCGTAGCTGGCGGTCTGGGCGTATATGGGACGCTTCAGGTTCAGATCGCAGATGATGGACGCGGGGCGCAGGTCGAATTCCTTCTCGACGATCTGCGCGAGCCGGTCGTCGCTCAGCGCGCCGGTGCCGTAGCTGTCCACGAACACCGAAACGGGCTTTGCCACGCCGATGGCGTAGGCCACACCCACTTCACACTTGCGGGCCAGACCGGCGGCAACCAGGTTCTTGGCGACGTGGCGCATGGCGTCGGCTGCGCTGCGGTCCACCTTGCAGGGGTCATTGCCGGAGACCGCGCCGCCGCCGTGGTGGGCGTAGCCGCCGTAGGTGTCCACGATGATCTTGCGCCCCGTCAGGCCGGAATCGCCCTGGGGTCCGCCGATGACGAAGCGTCCGGTGGGATTGATGAAGTATTTTGTGTCTCCGTCGATGAGCTCGGCGGGCACCACGGGCTTGATCACCTTCTCGATCATGTCCTCGCGAATCTGTTCCTGAGAGATATCGGGCGCGTGCTGGGTGGAGATCACCACGGCATCGACGCGCAGGGCCCTGTCGTCGTCGTATTCGACGGTCACCTGGGCCTTGCCGTCGGGGCGGAGGTAGGTCAGCGTGCCGTTCTTGCGCAGCTCGGCCAGCTGCCGGGTCAGCTTGTGGGCCAGGGAGATGGCCAGGGGCATGTATTCCGGGGTCTCGTCGCAGGCGTAGCCGAACATCATGCCCTGGTCGCCGGCGCCTTGGTCGGCGTTCTCACGCACCACGCCCTGGGCGATGTCAGGGGACTGCTCGTCCACGCTGACCAGCACCGCGCAGGAACGGCCGTCAAAGCCGTACTTGGCCCTGTCATAGCCGATTTCCACGATCTTGTCCCGGGCGATCTGGTCGATGGGCACATAGACCGTGGTGCTGATCTCGCCCATCACCAGAACCATGCCTGTGGTGGCGGCGCATTCGCAGGCCACGTGGGCGTCCGGGTCCTGGGCCAGTATGGCGTCCAGCACGGCGTCGGAGATCTGGTCGCATACCTTGTCCGGATGTCCCTCGGTGACCGATTCGGAAGTGAAGAAATGCCTCATGTCTCATTCTCCTTTTGCATGGAAAGATCAACAAAAAACCCGCCCTGTCGGCGAGTTGAAGTGGTTCAAGCTCGCCTCATCTTTCGGCTGCATCACCAGCCGCAGGAATTGGCACCTCGCACGCGCTGCCGTCTGCCGGTTGCCGGGCATCATCGGGCCTGTCCCTCCGCCACTCTGGATAAGGCTTTTTCTGTTGTCAATGCTATTATAGCGATTGGCATATTAAGAGTCAAGTCAATAAAGCTGAGAAGATATGACGATTTGACAAAATCCACCGGTATTGATAAAATAGAACCATCGGCAGCGGAAGGGGAGAGCAATATGGCATTGACGATGGTGCACCTGGCAGTTGCGGACCTTTGGGCCCGCGAGCATCCCGAATACGCGGAAAACCCTGAATTCTATTACGGGGCCATATCCCCGGACGCCATCCACATACGCGACGGCAGCGACAAATCCCATAAAAATGAAGTCCATCTGAACAACTGGTGCTCGCCCCATCCGGACGACGTGATCCAGTATTGGCGGGAGCATGCCGGGGCCTTTGACATCGGCTATGGCGTGCACGTGCTCACGGACGGCCAGTGGGTGCCCCGCTACAAGGAAAAGCTGCCGGGGATATTGCGCCCGGACGGCCTGCTGAACACGGACATTTACTACAACGATACCTTCGTCACGGACTATAAGCTATACGATACGCGGCCCCGCCTGAGGCATATCCTCGCCCTTCTGGAAAAGGCGCAGACCCCGCAGGACCATCCGATGCTGAAGGGATACATGTTCAGCCAGTGGCGAGCGGACCTGGTGGAGGCCTACCGGGGCGAATGTCCCCGCCACGACCCGGTTCAATTCATCGACGAGGCCTATGTCGACGCCTTTATCGAGGAGAGCATTCCCCTGATCGAGGAAACATACCAGAAATTAATGAAATTGAGGTCTTGACAAATCCTGTCACAGACGCTATAATATCTTCCGTTGGCTGTCGCGGCTGCTTTCCCGGTGATTCGGGCAGCGCGTTCATCCCCGACTTGCGGGCGTGGCGGAATTGGCAGACGCGCCAGATTTAGGTTCTGGTGCCACACGGCGTATGGGTTCAAGTCCCTTCGCCCGCACCTGATCGGTATGCGGTAGTAGCTCAGTTGGTAGAGCGCCACCTTGCCAAGGTGGAGGTCGCGAGTCCGAGTCTCGTCTACCGCTCCAGCCTTCCCATTGAAGCGTGCGGGTGTAACTCAATGGTAGAGTTCCAGCCTTCCAAGCTGGCTACGTGGGTTCGATTCCCATCACCCGCTCCACTCACCGTTCGACCTGCGGTAGTAGCTCAGTTGGTAGAGCGCCACCTTGCCAAGGTGGAGGTCGCGAGTCCGAGTCTCGTCTACCGCTCCATATGCACCATTAGCTCAGTTGGTAGAGCACCTGACTCTTAATCAGGGTGTCCAGGGTTCGAGCCCCTGATGGTGTACCAAAGCCACCCGGAAGGGTGGCTTCATTGTTGGTCAGGTGCTCGAAGGGCGGGGATCGAGCCCCTGATGGTGTCCAAAGGGGCTGTCTCAAAC
>JAFRJF010000191.1 GCA_017432405.1 Clostridia bacterium
CACAATATTTTGTTTCATACGTCCAGGTCGATATGCGCTTCCAGCGCCTTTACCAGGGCCTCCAGCCCGGCCCGGTCCGCCTCCGAAAAGCGGTTTGGGACGGGACTGTCGATGTCCAGCACAGCGACGACACCGCCGTGCCTGTGGATGGGCACCACGATCTCGGAATTGGAGGCGCTGTCGCAGGCGATGTGGCCGGGGAAGGCGTGCACGTCCGGCACGAGCTGGGTCTCGTCCCGCTGGGCTGCCGTGCCGCAGACGCCCTTGCCCAGCGGAATGTGGATGCAGGCCACCTTGCCCTGAAAGGGCCCCAGCACCAGCCGGCCGCCCCGCAACAGGTAAAAGCCCACCCAGTTCACATCCGCCAGCGCGTCGAACAGCAGCGCCGCCGCGTTGGCCATCAGCGGCACATACCAGCTGTCGGCTTCCGCGAAGCTCTGAAGCTGAGCCCCCAGTAATTCATAGTCCATCTGTTCTCCTCCCGATGATTTTGATCCCCATCGCCCTGTTTGCGTTCTCCCACAGCTGTTCGGCGAGGGCTTCCGGGGTGGCCTTGCGCAGGGCGGCCACCTTTTCAAAGGTGTGAACGATAAACGCGGGCTCGTTGCGCCGCCCCCGCAGGGGCACCGGTGCCATGTAGGGGCAATCCGTCTCGATGAGCAGCCGGTCCGGTGGCACTTTTTGGGCCACCTCCGCCAGCTTCGGGGCGTTCTTGAAGGTCACCGCGCCGGACAGGCTGATATACAGTCCCAGATCCAGGTATACCTTCGCGCTCTCCCAGCTGCCCGTATAGCAGTGCATGATGCCCCCGGGCATGCGACCCTCCCGCGCCCGGGCGCGCAGCATGTCCATGCAGTCGCCGTGGGCCTCCCGGATATGCAGCTGCACCGGCATATTCCGCTCAAAGGCCATGTCCAGCTGGATGTCGAACACCCTGCGCTGGTCGTCCCGGGGCGAAAGGTCGTAGTGGTAATCCAGGCCAATCTCCCCCAGCAGGCGACACTTGGGATGCTTCAAATATCCCGCCACAGTGCCCTCGGCGTCGGCATCCCAACCCGAGGCGTTGTGGGGATGTACGCCGATAGTCCCATGGAGGAAGTCATACCGGTCCACCAGCTCAAACACCCTGTCCTGATTGCCGACGGCCACCATCCTGCCGCCCTCGTCCTCGGGGCCGTCGTAGATGGCCTCCCGAGGGTCGGCCACCACCAGTGCCCGCTGTACGCCGGCGTCGAGAAACCGTTGAATGACCGCATCGCGGTCCCCGTCAAAACGGGGATCCGCGATGTGGCAGTGGGTATCGAAGAGCCTGATCATATCAGCCGATCTCGCTGCCGGGGGCCACGTCGCCGTCCACGGTCAGCAGCCGCACCCGCCCGTCGGGGTCCTCGGCGCACAGCAGCATGCCCTCGGACACCTGGCCGGCCATCTTTCGGGGCGCAAAGTTGTTCACCAGCACCACCGTCTTGCCCACCATCTCCTCGGGGCTGTAGAACTTCGCGATGCCCGAACAGACGGTCTTGGTCCGACCGCCGCCGACGTCCAGGGTCTCCTTGAGCAGCTTGTCGCTCTTTTCCACCTTCTCGCAGGCGATCACCTTCGCGGCGACGAGCTTGATCTTCATGAAGTCGTCGAACGAGGCGATGCCGTCGTCCTTCTTATCTTCCTTTTTCTCCTCCTTCTTCGCGGCCTTGTCGTCCTGCTTCTGCGCCTTGGCCTCGGCCTTCGCCGCCTTGTCCTTCTCCGCGGCCATGGCCTCCAGCTCCTTTTTGATGTCCACGCGGGGGAACAGGGCCTCGCCCTTCTTCACCACGGTGCCGGGCTTCAGCTGGCCGAAGGTCTGCACGCTCTGCCAGGTCATCAGCTCGGGGTCGGTCACGCCCAGCTGGGCATAGATGCGCGCCGGGGTGGAGGGCATCGTGGGCTGGATGTACACGGCGATGGCGCGGATGCACTCGGCCAGCACGTACATGACGGTTGCAAGCCTCGGCTTGCCCTCGTCGCTCTTGCACAGCACCCAGGGCTGGGTCAGGTCGATGTACTTGTTGCACTCGCCGATCAGCTTCCATATTTCGGAAAGGGCCACGGAGAACTGCAGCCGGTTCATCTGATCCTCGACGATGCCGGGCAGCGCCTCGAAGTGGGCCTTCAGATCAAGGTCCGGCCCTTCATAGCCGCTAGGCGCAGGCACCACGCCGTCGAAGTACTTCTCGATCATCGCCACGGTGCGGCTGACCAGGTTGCCCAGGTCGTTCACCAGGTCGGCGTTCATGCGGGTCAGCAGCGCTTCGTTGGTGTAGTTGCCGTCCGCGCCGAAGGGCATCTCGCGCATCAGGTAGTAGCGCAGCGCGTCCACGCCGTAGCGCTTTACGATGGGGCCGGGATAGACGATGTTGCCCTTGGACTTTGACATCTTGTCCTCGCCGAACAGCAGCCAGCCGTGGCCGAACACCTGCTTGGGCAGCGGCAGCCCCAGGGCGTGGAGCATGATGGGCCAGTAGATGGTGTGGAAGCGCACGATCTCCTTGCCCACCAGGTGCACGTTAGCGGGCCAGTACTTTTTGAACAGCGCGTCGTGGTCGGTGCCGTAGCCCAGGGCGGTGATGTAGTTGGACAGGGCGTCGATCCACACGTAGACCACGTGGCCGGGATCGAAGTCCACCGGCACGCCCCACTTGAACGAGGTGCGGCTGACGCACAGGTCCTGAAGGCCGGGCTTCAGGAAGTTGTTCAGCATCTCGTTGGCCCGCGACGGCGGCTGGATGAAATCAGGGTGATCCTCGATGTACTTGATCATCCAGTCCTGATACTTGCTCATGCGGAAGAAATAGCTCTCCTCCTTCATGGGCTCCACGGGCCGGCCGCAGTCTGGGCACTTGCCGTCCTTCACCTGGGTGGGCGTCCAGAAGGATTCGCAGGGCGTGCAGTACAGGCCCTCGTATTCGCTCTTGTAGATGTCGCCCTGGTCGTAGAACTGCTTGAATATCTTCTGCACGATCTTCATGTGCCGGTCCTCGGTGGTGCGGATGAAATCGTCGTACTCGATGTTCATCAGCTTCCACAGCTCCTTGGTCTCGGCGACGATCTTGTCCACGAACTGCTGGGGCGTCACGCCGGCCTCGGCGGCCTTGCGCTCAATCTTCTGGCCGTGCTCGTCGGTGCCGGTCAGGAAATAGGTATCATAGCCCGTCTGCTTCTTGAAGCGGATCATGGTATCCGCCGCCACCGTGGTATAGGTGTGGCCGATGTGCATGTTCCCGCTGGGATAGTAGATGGGCGTGGTCAGGTAAAACGTAGGCTTGGGCATGGTGATCTTCCCCCTTTTTGGATAATTAGGAATGAGAAATGAGGAATGAAAGAATGCACTTACTTCCGTTTCTCAAAAAAAACGCGCCCCTTGCTTCAGGGGCGCGTTGCGCGCGGTACCAACCCTTTTCACGCGGTCATGGGAAGCATGCCCCGAAACCGCGCCTTGAATGCCTGTAACGTGGCGGCAGGTCTGCCGACGCCGGACGCTAAAGCCACGCAGCCACTCACGCCCGGAGCTCAGGAGCCATGTTCGCGCCGCTTCCACCGCCGGCTTTCACCTGCCCCGGCTCTCTGCTGGCTTCCGTCGACGCTACTCTCTCCGTCATTGCCTGTAGGGATATTATAATGCGGAGGCGTGTTAAAAGTCAAGGCTATGGCCGGATATCAGAAAAACGAATGACCCATTCAGCCGATCGACTCTCCGCAGCGTCAGAATCCCTGGTAGATGAAGTCCGCGGCGTTGTACTTCGGGCCGTAGATGCCGAATATGAGGATCGCCAGGATCGCCGTGATGTAGATGAGCCACCGGAAGAGCAGCGGCTGCCGCGCGATGACCGCCCGGAAGGATATTCCCTTCTCATGGACGAAGTCCACATAGAACAGCACCAGCAGGCACAGCAGCAGCAATACCCAGTTCGCCGTATCCAGCTCCAGCTTCAACAGCGTCCCGTTCGTGATGAAGGACAGGTCCCACCAGTTGACGAACGTCCGCTTCATCATATCCACCGCGATCATAAAACCGTCCGCGCGGGAAAAATACCGGCCGAAGCTGATGACGATAAAGGTCCTGACCACCCTGAAGATCCTCCAGGTGACCGCGTCCTCGCGGATCCCCGCCTTTTCCCGGGCCTTCGCATAAACGTCGTCCAGCAGGATCCCCAGCATGATGAACACGCCGTTCCACAGGCCGAAGGCCACGTAGCTCCACCTCGGCCCGTGCCACAGGCCCACCAGGATGTACACCACGAACATGGCGAAGAACGGCCCAACCCGGTTGCCCACATACTGCCCCAGCGCCTTGCGCGCCTTCTGCCCCAGCGCCGTCAGGCCCTTTGACATGGACAGCGGGTAAAACACGTAATCCCGCATCCAGCTGCCCATCGTGATGTGCCACCTGCGCCAGAACTCCTCCACCGAAGAGGAAAAGTAGGGCTGGTTGAAGTTCAGCTCCAGCTCTATGCCCAGCATCTGGGAAACGCCCCGTACGATGTCCATGCCTCCGGAGAAATCCGCATACACCTGTATGCCGTACATCGCCACGCCCATGAACACGATCAGGCCCGTATACGACCGGTAGCCGGCAAACAGACGGTCCACCGCCATGGCGATGCGCTCCCCGATGACCAGCTTCTTGAACAGGCCCCACACCATCAGCTGCACGCCCTTGCACAGCCGGTCATAATCGAAGTCGTGCCCCTCGTACAGCTGGTGCGCCAGCTGGCTGTGGCGCGGTATGGGGCCCTGCACGATCTGGGGAAAGAAGCTCATGAACAGCATGAACTTCGCCGGGTTCCTGTCCGCCTGCACCTTCCCCCTGTAGATATCCACCAGGTAAGCGATGGCCTGGAGCGTATAGAACGAGATGCCCAGCGGCAGCAGCAGGTTCAGCACCGGCAGGCGCGCCCCGCTGCCCAGCTTCGCAATCACCGCGTTCACACTGTTAGCGAAGAAGCCACTGTATTTCATGACCAGCAGCGGCGCAAGGTCCACCAGAACGCCCAGCGTCAGCACCCTCCGGGAAACCCGCTTCGTCGCCTGTTTCTTTTCCCGCTTCGCCTCGCGGGTCAGCTCGGCCTTGTGGGCCTGGAGATACGCGGCCCCGTCGTCACGGATCCTTTGGATCCACAGCCCCAGGCCGTAGGTGATCAGCGTGGTGCCCAGCAGCACCAGCAGCAGCCACTTGCTGTTCAGCCAGTAGAACGCGCAGCTGCCCGCCAGCAGCACCACCCAGCGCCAGGACTTCGGCATCACGAAGTACACGACCACCAGCGCCGCCACAAAGGCGAAGAAGGGAAGCGATACGATCGTCAATTCCCGTCACCTCCCGTTTTCTCCTGCGTACTGCTCTGCCTCAGTTCCTTCGGCGACGTGCAGGAAGCGCCCTTGATGTTGTAATTCCCATAGGCCTTCTGACCGTTTGCATCGACAAACGGCGCGACGCAATAGGTATAGCGGATGTTGGCACTCAGGGCTTCATCCATATAGGACAGCGCATCCGCGCCCAGCGTGGCCGCCAGCTTCCAATGCCCGTCGTTCTCTGCAGCGGTTTTCCGATAGATCACGTAACCGTCGGCGCCCTTGGACGCGCTCCAGGTCAGCCGGATGCCCGACCCCTCTGCCTTCGCCTCATTGATCTTTGGCGCAGGCAAAGCCTGCCACGGATTCGCTTCCCGCTCAAAAGGCAGTATCCAGCTGTCGATCAGCCTGTCATATTTTCCAGATTCCTCATCCCAGTCCGCATATTCCGCCTGGCCACGCTTGTCGGCAAAGTGATAATGCTCCAAAAGGTAGTCCGTCATATATTCGGTCACCTTCAACGCTCCACGAATATTGGTATGACTGGGGTCGTAGAAATCCCTTTGTAGATTGAGCCCGTAGGCCTGATATTCCTCCATCATGTCCAGACAGGGATAGCCCCGGCTTTTCAACAGATCCGTCATTACGTTCAAATACCCGTGATACTCTTCCTTAAATACCTGAGGCACCTTCACAAACAACGCGTTCACGTGCTCCTGGTCGAGATAATCCAGCAGGTCGGTAAACACCTGCATGGTATCCTCCCGCGGCTCTATGCGGGTATCAGAGAGCAAGAATCGATCGGAATAATCGACTGATTTTTGGGTAAAATCGCCTGTGGCTGTGGTATTTTTGTATGTCTGCGCTCTTGTGCCATAGGACCAGGAGTGCAATTCGTTCCACCGGCTATGGAAACGGATAAAAGGAAACAGCAGCTCCAGCTGTTGGTCGAAAGAGAAGCCCGATGTCTTTGAAATGCTGTGGACAAACCTGATTTTTTCCATAGTCAAAGGCATATAATCAAGGACGGTATGGAAATTCTCGATCTTATCCGCTGCATGCTTGTATTTAAAAGTATTGAGATTGATGATATACAGCGCGTCCGGCTGCGTCTTGCGCGCCTCTGTGAGCAAGTAAACAAAACTTGTGATTGGTAAAGAACTGAAGGAAAGGTTAAATACGGCGATTCCCGATTTCTGCCACCCTACTGCCGGCAGCCAAAACCGGTGAACACTGCTTGCGCCCATAAAGACAGCGTCGAGTTTTCCTTTGCTTTCACTGTAGAAACCCTTCGCGCGCATATAGTTTGGTGCGCTGTTGATGCCAAATAATTGCCCGGGGATGGCATATATGGCCAACGCGAGCACCAAAAGAAACGCAACAGACCGAAGTATAATTTTGCCCGTTTTCATCCTGTAGTCCCTTCAAAACTGAGATTGCTGTTATTATAGTATACACAGCGATGGTTACAGTTGCATTTCATATTAATTGTTTTTATGCAATTCCCTACGCCTTAAAAAAACAAATCTTGCATCATTCCCCGTTAGATGTTAAAATGGACTCACTTGAAAAGCCCCTGTATCGAAACCGTCAAGCAATCATCGAAAGGAAGATCCATCCATGTCCAAGACCCGGGAAGAGCTGCTCGCCCTGCTGAACGGCGAAAACGCGCTGGAAAACCTTGAAAAGCTGCTGGCCACGGAGGCACTGCCCCCGGTGGCTCGGGACGTGAACAACCACATCCACACCACCTATTCCTTCTCTCCCTACAGCCCCACGGCGGCGGTGTACTTCGCCCGGGCGGCGGGGCTTTGCACCTGCGGGCTGATGGATCACGATTCCATCGCCGGCGCCAATGAATTCCTGGCGGCGGCGAAGGTCGCCCGCATGGGCGCGACCATCGGCATGGAGTGCCGCGCCTCCTTCGCCAACACCCCCTTCGCCGACCGCAAGCTGAACAATCCCGACCAGAAGGGCGTCGTGTACATGGCGCTGCACGGCGTGCCCCACGACCGCGCTGCCGAGCTGAACGCGTTCTACGCCCCCTACCGGGAAAAGCGGAACGTGCGCAACCGCAAGATGGTGGACGCCATCAACGGCATGATGGGCAAATACGGCGTGACCATCGACTTCGAAAGGGACGTGCTGCCCCTGTCGAACTTCGCCAAAGGCGGCTCCGTCACCGAGCGCCACCTCTCCAGCGCCCTGGCCTTCCGGATGATCGACGTCATCGGCAAGGGCGAAAAGCTGGTGAAGTTCATCAGGGAGGAGCTGCAGCTGCCCATCTCCGGCAAGATCGAGGGCTACCTGCTGGACGAGTCCAACCCCCACATGATGTACGACCTGCTGGGCTGGATCAAGAGCCAGCTGATCAGCCGCTTCTACATCGACGCCACCGACGAGTGCCCCGACGTGCGCGAGCTGCTGGCTCTGTCCGAACGGATGGGAGCAATCTCGGCCTACGCCTACCTGGGCGACGTGGGCAACAGCGTGACCGGCGACAAGAAGGCCCAGAAGTTCGAGGACGACTTCCTGGACGAGTTGGTGGAATACGTGGCCGGCCTGGGCTATCGGGCCATCACCTACATGCCCAGCCGCAACACCAAAGCGCAGTTGCGCCGGGTGCGTGCCCTGTGCGAGAAGTACCACCTGTTCCAGATCAGCGGCGAGGACATCAACCAGCCCCGCCAGAGCTTCGTCTGCCAGGCCCAGCGTGACCCGGAATACGCCAACCTTTACGAGGCCACCTGGGCGCTGATCGCCCACGAGTGGCGGGCCACCGAAAATCCCGAAGACGGCCTGTTCAGCGCCAAATCCATCGAAAGGTGGCCCGATCTCAATGAACGGGTGAAGGCGTTCGCCGGCTTCGGGGAAGCGATGGCGCGGTAAATCCGGGTTATACTATTGACCTCCGCCCCAAAACCTTCTATAATGTAGCAATATCGTATATATCAATTGGGGCGGGCCGTCCGTCCCCGGGAGAAAGGCTGATGACAGGTATGAACACTGAGCTTTTGACGCTGTTGGAGAAGGACGCGCGACTGACGCCGGCGCAGCTGGGAACGATGCTGGGCCGGGACGAGCAGAGCGTCTCCGACGAGATCGCCGAATACGAGAAGAATCACATCATACTGGGCTATCCGGCGCTGATCGACTGGACCAAGACCGACGACGAGCTGGTGACGGCGCTGATCGAGGTGCGCATCTCCCCCCAGAGGGGCGACGGCTTCGACCGCATCGCCGAGCGCATCTATCAGTATGAGGAGGTGGAGAGCCTCTACCTGATGTCCGGTTCCTACGACCTGGCCGTCACCATCACCGGCCGAAGCCTTCGGGCGGTGGCGGAATTCGTGCACGCGCGGCTGGCCGTCATCGACGGCGTGACCGGCACGGCCACCCACTTCATACTGAAGAAGTACAAGGAGAAGCACCACCTGTACACCAAGCTGCCGGAGCAGGAAGAGAGGGTGTTGTTCGTATGATCGACTATGAAGCCGCGCTTTCGCCCCGCGTAAAGGGCATCGCCCCCTCGGGCATTCGCAAGTTCTTCGACCTGCTCGAAAACATGGATTCCAGCGACGCCATCTCCCTGGGCGTGGGCGAGCCCGATTTCGTCACGCCCTGGCACATACGGGACGCGGGCGTCTACGCGCTGGAGAAGGGCTTCACCAAGTACACCTCCAACGCCGGCCTGATGGAGCTGCGCAGGGAGATCTCCAAATATATGCTGCGCCGCTTCGGCCTGAGCTACGACCCCGCAGGGCAGATGGTGGTGACCGTGGGCGGCAGCGAGGGCATCGACATCGCCGTGCGGGCCATCGTGAACCAGGGGGACGAGGTGATCATCCCCGTGCCCTCCTTCGTGTGCTACGGCCCCATCGTGGAGCTGGTGGGCGGCGTGCCTGTGTTTGTCGAAACCAAGGCTGAAAACGAGTTCCGGCTGACCGCCGACGAGCTGCGAAACGCCATCACCCCCCGCACCAAGCTGCTGGTGCTGCCCTTCCCCAACAACCCCACCGGGGCCATCATGGAACGGAGGGACCTGGAGGCCATCGCCGAGGTGCTGCGGGACACCAACATCATCGTGCTCTCCGACGAGATCTACGCCGAGCTGACCTATGGCGGGCGGCACATGTCCATCGCCAACATCCCGGACATGTATATCCGCACGCTGGTAGTGAACGGCTTTTCCAAGGCCTACGCCATGACCGGCTGGCGGCTGGGCTTCGTCTGCGGGCCTCGGGAGCTGATCAAGCAGATGGTGAAGATCCACCAGTACGCCATCATGTGCGCCCCCACCACCAGCCAGTACGCCGCCGTGGAGGCCATGCGCGCCGGCGACGGCGACATTTCCATGATGTGCAAGGACTACGACTACCGCCGCCGGTTCCTGCTGGAAAAGCTGCGGGATGCGGGGCTTGAGTGCTTCGAGCCGAGGGGCGCGTTCTACATGTTCCCGTCTATCCAGTCCACGGGCATGTCCTCGGCCGACTTCTGCGCCCGCTTCCTCACCGAGGAGCACGTGGCCGCCATCCCCGGCACCGCCTTCGGCGCGGGCGGCGAGGGCTTTGTCCGGATGTGCTACGCCAGCTCCCTGGCGAACCTGAGCGAGGCCATGGACCGGCTGGACCGGTTCCTGAAGCGCCTGTAGCCATTGAGCCCCCCGACAGGGGGGTTCATTGTCTCATCACAGGCGTTGCACAGGAAAGCCGGCACGGCGTGGTCCACGCCATGGATATTGTCAATTGTTGCGGGTTTACCGCCCAGCCCATGGTCCAGCAGCCATGCCGAAACGGAAAAAAGTGCCCCATGGAGGCAAAATATTCAAAATTTTGTAGCTTGCAATTTCCAAAAAAAGTGGTAATTTAATGTAAAGCACTATCCTATAATGGGTGGGTTATGGCTGTCCGGGATAATGCCTGTGTTTATCGTACACTTTGAGCTTTGCAGGGAGGGTGGAATTATGAGATTCACGATGAAGAGGACGCTGGCGCTGGTGCTGGCACTGATGCTGGCCATGCCGACGTTTGTCCTTGCAGACGGCGTGGCGGTGGCGCAGGACGCGAACGGACAGATCACGGCGAACGAGCCGGTGCTGAACGACAGCCCGGTGCCGGACGACAGCCTGTTGCCGGACGACGATCTGTTGTTGGATGGCAACCTGGTGCTGGACGGCCTGTCGCTGGAGCTGCCCCAGCCTGAGGACCCGTCCAGCGATCTGGAGCTTGGGCCCCAGGACCCCGCGGAGGGCGGCGCTGGAGAACAGCCCGACGCTCAGGAAGTGGGCGCGCCCGGGGAACCCCCGCTGGAATTGGGGGACGACGCGCAGGGCATCGGGGATGAGATTCCCGTGGCACAGCCGCTGATGCCCCCGGATGATGTGCTGGAGGCCACGATGGAGGTGGAGAACGTCACCGACCCCGCGATGGCGGCGAATGATGGTGAGAAAACACCGTGGCAACAATTGGCGGAAGATTTTCAATCGAAGAATGCGATCACTTTGACCGCAGACTGCATTGCGTCAGAAAGCGACACAAGGCTTATAAGCGCAACTTCCGGTAGTTTTGCGCTGAATTTGGGCAATAATACTATTAACCGGAATCTCAATGCCTCGAAAGAAGAAGGCAATGTCATAAAAACGCAAGTAGACATGACCGTTAACGGCCCGGGTAAGATCACGGGAGGGAAAACCAAAGGTAATAATGGAGGCATCTACGGCGGCGGCGGCATAGCGGTCGATGGAGCGAGTACGCTTTCATTGGCTGGGGGTGCGGAAATTACCGGGAACCTTGCGGATAGTGCAGGTTCTCATGGTTGCGGCGGCGGCGTGTATTTGAGAGAGTCGGATTCGGCTACTGACAAAAACAGGCTCATAATGAATAATAGTGCGATTTTATCAAACACCGCTGCAGGCTTCGGCGGCGGCGTGTACTTGGAGGATTACGCCGAATTGGAGATGAACAATGGCGCGATTATCTCTGATAACAATGCACAGGAAGGCGGCGGCGTGGTGGTGGATAAATACGCTTCGTTCAATATGAAGGGAGGTTCAATCACCGGCAACCACGCCAACGGCACTGGCTACGGCTATGGCGGCGGTATATCCCTGAGACCAGATTCCACATTCACAATGGAAAACGGCCAGATTACCGGCAATCACGCGGACTTCAAAGGCGGCGGCGTTTATATCAGCGACAAATCCACTTTTACCATGACCGGCGGCACAATCGAAGACAACTTTGCGGACTCTGCGGACTGCAACGGCGGCGGCGTGTATGTGGGCGGTACCTTTTCCATTGGCGGGGGAAGTAAGATCAGCATTACCGGGAACACCAAGAACGGGAACGCCAACAACGTATACCTGCCAGCGAATAAAACAATTACAGTCAATGGCACTCTGTCGGATGACTCCATAATCGGCGTGACCACCGCAAATGTACCCAGCAGCAGCAACGGCTATATTCCCATAACGAACCGTTTTTCCAAGGCTTACCTTTCGAAAAACTCGGTATTCATAAGTGATAATGCCAATTATGAAGTCGGCGTGATTAATAATACCGATACCGATAAACAATTGGGACTGGGGCTCAAGATCGTGCATAAGGCGGAGTCTGTGTCCGTGGACTACGACGGCAATGACCA
This sequence comes from Clostridia bacterium, assembly GCA_017432405.1. The sequence goes on from JAFRJF010000191.1 coordinate 11,968, forward strand.
CAGCCCCAAAGTCAATGTGACCGTTCCGGAAGGTTCTGACCAGACGGTTGTCACATACAAAGGTGAGCTCCCTGAGAAGGTAGGCAAATATACCGTTGAATACGAGGTATCAAACAGCGCCACAGTGACCAGTAAGTACTGCTTCCCTGCCAAAGGCAAAGGCACGGTAACGATCAGGCCGGTGGTGCGCATAGAAGGCTGGACTTATGGCGAACAGCCGAAGACCCCGACAGTGGAGTCTGCTTCCCTTCCCCAGGGCGCAACCCTGGCCTATGAATACTTCACTGACGCGGACTGCACGAAGAAAACCACGTCAGCCGATGGCGCGAGCTCGGAGGACGGCGCTCCCAGGAATGCCGGAACCTATTACGTCAGGGCGACCGCCACGGTCAACAGCAATGAGATTAATAGCCTGGCAAAGTCGTTTACCATCAAGAGTGCGTCCATGAAGGGTTCAGCCGAGGGCTACAAGGGAGAATACGACGGCAGGGCCCATGGCATCACCGTGTCCGTGACCACCCCGAGTACCGGCTACACCGTGAAGTACGGCACGACGAAAGACACGTATGACAAGAGCAGCCTGACCTACACCGAGGCGGGCAATTACACCGTCTACTATCAGGTCACGGCGAAGAACTATGTGACTGTGACCGGCAGTGAGACGGTGGAGATCACCGCCAAGGCGTCAGACAACCTCAGCATTACACTGAGCCAGGCCGAATACACCTACGACGGCGCGGCGAAGAAGCCCACCGTCACGGTGAAGGACAAGAAAACC
>JAFRJF010000192.1 GCA_017432405.1 Clostridia bacterium
ACCCCCTACTTCCCGATCATGGAAATGTCGATCTGCTCTCCGGCGTTGGCGCGCCTCATGGCCTCGGCCAGGGTCAGCTTCGCGCCGGGGGCGGGGTTGCCGCCCGTGGGCAGCACCACCTTGGGGGCGGGCTTGCCGGGGTTCGGGTTCGGGTCGGCGGGGGTGAAGTATTCCTCATACTGTTCACGGATGCCCGCCAGCTGCTCCTGGAGGGATTTCGCGCCCTCCCCGCGGTCCACCAGGCCGTAGACCGTCTCGAAGAACTTGGGCTTGACGCCCTCGAAGTCCTTGGAGGTGCGCGCCGCCTGCATGGCCTTGTAGTCGTCAAACTGACCCTGCAATGCCTTGTAATCGTCGCTCTCCTTCGGGTCGGGGGTGGTCAGCCCCTTCTCCCACTCGGCCTTGGCCTGCTCCAGCGCCGTCTCCTGGGCCTGCTTCGCCGCCGCCTTGGCGACGTAGCCGTCGTCCAGCGCCCGACCGTACAGCGCGAAAACCTGCTCGGTCTTCTGCTCGTCGGTCAGCTGGTCGTTCGCCAGGATGTCGTTCAGCGCCTTCCGGGTGAAAATGTTCGCCATATACGCCTCCTTTTTACGGTGCCGTAGCGGCGCCTATCAGGCGCCACAGATAGGGCGATGCACCGTCCGCGTGTTTCTCGTCCCGCCGGACGTGATTATGAGCGTCCGGCAAAGCCGGACTGAGGCCCGAGCCATTTGGCTGGCCGGGCCGAAACCCGCGACCCGCAATCCATTGCGAGGGCGCGGGGCGGGGTATGAAAAAAGCACCTCATGAAAAGGTGCTTTGATCAGCATGGTGTGATATAATCACCTCGGAAAGGAGGTGATATTATGCCAGGTAAGAATCAATGGGTTTCTCCTCGACCTAATGGCAAATGGGCAGTTCATGGTGAAGGTAATGACCGCGACACCCGCATCTGCGATACTCAGGCCGAGGCTGCGGCAATCGCACGTGACATTGCCAAGAACCAACACTCTGAAATAATCATTCAGAGACCGGACGGTCGAATCAGAAGCAAAGACAGTTATGGCAATGATCCTTGTCCTCCCAAAGATACGGAGCATTAGTCATACTGTGGTCTCATCCTGACGACAATATCATCACTTGCGGTGGTGACTTCCTGATTGGTTATCACCGCAAGCACCTCGCCTGTCGTTATGTTTTCAACTATAATCCGATCAATACTTTCAAGCATCTTCTCTTCGCTCCCATCAAAAAACCGCCCGAAGGCGGTTTGATTCCATAGTAAAGGCCATCAGCATATACCGATGGCCTTCTTTCGTATCTGTGAGCCCGGCAGGTGTGCCGGTCCCTGCATCTCTTTTATGCCTGACGGCGCGTAGAAGCACTAAATCTCTACTTCGGGCTCATTAACAGTATATCACATTATTGCCGATTTGTAAACCACCTTTGACTTGTTTATCAGCCGTCTAAGTCTTTTATCGCTCATGGGGTACAGAGTAATAACAGAGCTCTTCATTTTCGCCTCATTATCCTGAATCGCCAGTTTTATAATGACATTCAAGTTTGTACCTTCGACATGACGAATGAAAGCTGCTGTGTTTGCATTCTTCATGTCTTCCAGAATGTAATCAGGCTGCTCGATGGTCTGGGAAACATACTGACCATACTGCTCATAAGCGCCAGGATGTCTCTCCATAATATGGCCAATTCTCTCATCGGACAAGACTACCGTTTGATCTATTCCATCGCCCCATCTGGCACTGATCTTATCCAGCTGAATCGTCGCAATCTCCCGCACACCATCACCAGCATCTTTTGTTTCTGCTGACAGTGTATCATCTTTCGCCTCATCGGTCAACGGCTTTTCGACTGGTGCCTGCTCCTCAGCAACAGATTTCTTCATTCCCGCAACGTCCGGGGCACTTTCCGGGGGCTGCTGATCACTTTTTACCGACTTCTGAGCACTTTCAGGGGTTTTTTGAGCACTTTTAGTGAGATTTTGGTCACGCATCAAAGACTTCGGCGCGCTGCCAGCCTGCTCCTTCGCCTGTACCGGTCCATACTCTCGCTCCCGTCTCCGCCGCCTCCCGGTCTCCTTCTCAAAACGGTTCAGCTTATCATCCGCCCGCTTCAGCTTCTCCTGCGCGGCCTTCACAGTCTGCTCGTCCGCGCCCTGGGCCTTCGCGCTGGCATACTCCAGCCGGGCCTTCCGGAACTCCCGCTCCAGCTTCCGCTGTTTCTGGCTGAGCGCGTAGGTCTCGGCGTTCTCGGCCTCGTTCTGCATCAACTCCGGAACCTTCGTCGCTCCCGGTATGAACAGCTCCGGATGATGCCCGCAATTTATCCCGAACAGCCCCGCAGGCTCGCCATAGGTGGTCTCGCTCTGGGCGTACACGTGCACCGGGTTCCCGTCGCCGTCGGGCACGTCCCGCGCCTCGTCCTTCCTGGAGATCACCTTGCACTGCCACGGATAGCACAGCGGCCGCGCCCCGGGATGCTGGCTGACCAGATACAGGTCGTTGGCATACTCCTCATTCCGCTCCCAGAACGCCGCCCGGCTCACATTGTGGTAGGTGCTGCGCATCGTCATGGCGACATAGGTGTCCGGCTTCCAGCGCCGTCCGCCGCCGTCCACAAACCCGGTCAGGCCCTCATCCAGCAGCCGCCGCGTCGCCAGCTCCAATGCCCGGTTGAAGGATTCCACCCCCGCCAGCACCTCGCCGGTGGCGGCGTTGATGGTCCCCCGCGCATTCAGCAGCCGGTTGGTGATGTCCGCCACCATCCCGCGGTAGGCCTCGGCGGTGCTTTCCAGCATCCGACTGTTGACCAGATTCAGTCCGTCCAGGCTCTGCTCGTGGTACAGCTGAAACGCCTGCATGGCTCGCGGATCCGGCTCGGGTGGTGGCGTGATGTCGCCCAACAGCCCCTCCTCCGCCGCCTGCCTCAGCGGCGCCTCGATGTCCGCCAGCGCGTCCATGATGGCCTGCTCCAGTCCATCGGCCAGCTCCTCGGGCACGTCCCCCAGCATCCGCCGGATGATCTCCACGTTCTCCCGATTGACCTGCCCCAGCTCTGCCAGCTTCCGCGCCTGCCACTGGAACGCCCCGCCGGGCTCTTCGCCGGGCTGCAAATACTTGAAGTGATGTGCGAGGTTCACCAGCAGCCGGTCGACGCAATCCGCGTAGGTGTTACCGATGGAATCGCCCATCGCGTCCAGTTCGTCAAACCGCGCCACAACACATCACCACCCTTGGAGTCACGGGGACAGGTTCCTTGACTCATAGAAAAGAGTGAGTCAAGGAACCTGTCCCCGCGACTCACTCCCTCTTGAAGAACGCGTCGTCCCCATCCTCTTCCACCGTCTTGCCCTCGCCCTGGATCTTCGCCACGGCCGCTTCCGCCTGGGCCTCGCTCTCCCCGAGATACCACTGCCGCAACTCGGCCTTCGACATCACGCCGGAATTCACCAGCAGCAGCCGCTGCTGAAGCTGCGCGTCCACGTCGGTGAGTATGGAATCGTCCCACTCAAAGGACACCGCCCACTCCCCCGCAGGCGCGAGGTTGTACAGCGTGGCATACACGTCCATCGCCCGCAGCACGTCCCGCAGGCACTTCTCCAGCGCCTTCTGGTTGTCGGCAACGGTAGCGTAGCTCCTCTGTTTGACGATCTTCAGCTCCGTGGCCGTCCGCGCGTCCACGTTGGCGTCGGAGAACGTGCCCCGGCTCAGGCCGCAAAGGTCCTCGAAGCGGATCAGCAACTGGTTCAGCCCATTCACCAGGCTGACGTCCCGCAGCGCCGGCGCGAAGACCTCATAGGTCGCGTCGGCCCCGGTGTCCACCGCGCGGAACAGCCGCTCGTTCAGCTTCGGCAGCACGCGGCCCTTCCCGTCGCTCTTCTCGTACAGCGCGGTGGGATCCACGTCCACGGCCAGCTCGCCGCCCTCGAACTCCCACAGCAGCCGGGAATACTGGAGGTCGATCTCCCGGGCCACCTCCACCGCCTTGGCGTATACGCTGGCGCCCAGCGCGCAGTCGGCGTCCACGGTGTTGGCCGCGGCCACCTTGTACCAGCCGAACAGCATCCCGCCCGCGCCGGTCACTGTCACCTCCGGTTCCAGGGACGCCCAGCGGTCCACCGAGGCCAGCGGCACCTCGCTGCCCAGCGCGTCCTCGTGGGTGGATTTAAAGGCTCGCTGTGTGATGACCACGTTCTCCCCGTCCAGCGTGTGCCGTTCCAACCGGGTATAGATGACGTTCCCGTCCCGGAACACGTCGGGAATGATGACGTCGCTGAGATTCCCCGCGCCGTCGAAGGCCAGCGGGTACAGGCTCCAGTCCGGCGCGAAGTCGAAGTATATCCTTCCCGTCGCCGGGTCCGGGCAGGGCTTCACGATCATGCCGCCGGCGGCACAGCCCAGCTCCAGCTTCTGGCGCAGCACGTCCAGCAGCCCCTCGAATTCGCCCTTCAGGTATTCGGAGCGCTCGTTCGTCACGGACTTGCCCTCGGCGTCCTCGCTGCCGGCGTCCACGGTGGCCTTCATCTCCAGCACCACCTGCCGGGCAATCTCGCTGGCGGCCATGGCGCACAGGTTCAGGCTTTTCACCTTCCCCGGCTCCTTCCACGGCGCCCGGTCGTGGTACAGCTCGCACCACAGCGAAAGCGCCCGCACCATCTCCGGGGCGAGCGGCGTCCTGATCTGCTCCGCTGCGGCAATGTCTTTGTACGGAATCAAACGGCTCCACCACCTTCTGACCGCCTCAGCGATCCGTTGAAATATCGTCATAGGCAACAGCCCCCTTTGGGGAATTGAGAATTGACAATTGAGAATTGAGAATTAAAATGCGTCACCCGGCTATTCATTCTCCATTCTCCATTTTCAATTCTCAATTAATTCACAGTCCCTTTCTCCTCCAGATCGACTCCGTGGCGTACCGCACCGCGTCGATCGCATGGTCATTCCCGTCCGGGTAGCTGTTCAGAATCTCCCCGTCCTTGTTGCGCTCGTACTCATACGCGCTGAACTCCCGCGCCGTGTTCGGGCACCGCGCCGGGTCGATGACGATGGCCTTCAGCGATTGCAGCCACTTGAACCCATACCGCCGGGAATCCGGCCCCTTGATGGCCCCGCGGCACATGCTGCCGTAGGCCCGATAATCCTGTATGGACTTCTCCTCGGCGCTGTCGGCGGTGATCAGGTCGAAGTCCCTGACACCCTTTAATTCCTTCAACGCCGCCCAGGTCTGGGCGTTGCTCTGCTTGTTGGCCCGGTATTCGTCGATCAGGTACAGCACCCGCCGCGCCGGGTCCCAGTGGACCTTGACCCACTGGAAGGGGTCGGGGTACCAGCCCCAGTCAATCCCCATCAATATCCTGTCAAAGCCCTTCAGCTCGTCGTCGGTGATCTCCCGGATCTCCAGGTTGTCGAACACCTCGCCGCCGCTGCCGGTGGCCTCGCCCAGGTAGTCGTGCCGGTAGGCCCGCTCGTCGGTGTCCCGCACGTGCTCGGCCTCGGCGATGAACTGTGGCCCCAGCCATTCCTCCGGCGCTTCCAGGTAGGTCGAATGATGCCGCAGCCGGTCGCTTCTCTCCTCCAGCGCGTCCTTGTTCACCCAACTGTCCCGGGTGATCGGCGGGTTGTAGGTCTCGAAGTTCCAGAAGGTCGCCCCGCCGCGCATGGTCGATTGCAGGATGTTCCGAATCTCCGCCCGCCCGGCGAACTGGTCCAGCTCCTCGAAGTGGGTCACGGCGATGTACCCGAACGGCGCCTTGATGGACTTGATCTTCATGGGGTCGTCCGCGCCCCGGAACATGATCCGCTGCCCGGTGGGCTTGTAGATCAGCTCCATGGGCGCGACCCGCGCCGTCCACTGCTCCGCCATCCCCAGCTCCCCGATGGCCCAGACGTACTGGGCATAGACCGAATCCCGCAGGGTGTTGCCGACCTTACGGAGGACCAGCGCGTGCGCCTCGGGATGCAGCACCAGCAGCAGCGGCACCAGCAGTGACACAGTGGACGACTTCAGCGAACCGCGGCCGCCTGAAAAATTATAGTGTGTGTGCCCGTGGTCGAACACGTCACGGGCCATCCCGTGCCATGCCGGCCCCAGCAGGGTAGACAACCGGATCGTATTCATATGTCGATGACCACCCTGCTTCCCCCGTCGGCGTCCTCCACGGGCAGATCGACCGCCAGCTCCTTGTAGGCCGCCGTCAGGTCCCGCAGCTTCAACAGCCGCACCTCGCCGCCGTCCCCGGTGGTCTTGATCTCCGTGGCATCGCAGGGGATGGCCGCCGCCGCCCGCTCCAGCATTTGCAGCAGCGCCATGCGGGTGCGGCGGGCAACCTGGACCTCCCTGTCCTCGCTGTCCGCCGCCTCAGGGCCTGCGCTGCCCGCTTCCTCCGAAGCCGTGGCCCGGGCCTCCGCGCCCTTGACGTCCGCTGTCACCGGGTTCCCGGCATCCGATGCTTTGGCGCAATCCCCCGCCTTTTCCGCCACCCACCCCTCCGCTCCGGCCCGCTTTCTCAGCGCATAGACGCTCACCCCGTGCTTCTTCGCCAGAGCGACCTGGCCCACATCACCGGCCACATACTCCGCTCGCACGGCCTCCCAGTTCACATCTTCCCTCTCGATCTCAATCAACCTCCTTCGCGCCATGAAAAACGGCGGCCGGGCCATCGCCCGTCCGCCACGTCATTCGCGCCTTCACGTCCTGCTAATATAATAATATCACGCCAAAAGTGTTTTTTCGTGTCGAGTTTTCACACTTCATCATTTTTTAACGTCTCTGCGGCCCTGATCGCGTCCGCATGCATATGCTTGACCCAATCCGGGGAATAGCCCATGCGCCTTGCGATCTCCTTCCATTTCCAGCCGTTCAGGTACCGATAAGTCAGCACCTCCCGCTGGCGAAGGTCGGCCAGGGCGTCGATCTGCCCCATCGCCGCCAGCTCCTGCCGGGCGACCTCGTCGATCTCCCGGTCCAGCGCCTGCTGGAGCTGTGTCAGCGATTCCGACCCGCCGCCGGAGTGGCACTGCTGCACCTGTTCATACCAGCCGCGCCGCTCCATCAGCGCCTCCAGCCGCAGCTTCGACCGCCTGGCCGCCATCAGCGTCTCCTTCGGGTCCATGTCGCCACCTCCCTTTACCGTCAGCGCTTCGCCGAAACGTCCCTCCGTTTTTCCTGTCTCAAAGATACCGCCTGACGCCGGGCACCTTTTTCAGCAGGAAGGTGATGAACCCCGCCAGCACAAAGGCGGCGAAAACCCTCACCCAACTGGCCAGGTATGAGCGCAGTATCGGCTCAAGCGCGGTATAGACCGCCAACAGCTCGCGCCTGCACGGGTATTCCATCAGGTAGATGCCGAAGGTCAACCCACCGACCAGGGTGATCGCCCCGGCCAGTCGCGGACCGGGCCTGTGCCGCTGCTCCCACAGCCCGCACAGGTAAAAGACCGTAACGGCAGGTACAAAGGTGAGGATGCTGTGAAAGGACTCGCTCGTGTTCTTGTCCCACTTGTCCAGCAGGTTGCACTTGTAGCAGACCATGAGGCAACTGACCCCGATGGCCAGAGCGCTGCCCGCGACCAGGGCCAGCGCCGTGCGCCTGTCCAGCTTCCCCTCCCGCTGCTTCGTGTCGATATGCCATCCCATCAGCGGGTAAAAGACATAGTCCATGTTGACCAGGAAGGCAAAATGGCTCTCGTGGCTGGCCTTGCCCTTCCACAGCAGGAAGTCTACGTAGTTGAGCGCGCGGATCAGCGCGAACATCCAGAACATCCACCGAAACTCCCGGTCCCCCATGCCGGCGGCCAACTTCCTGAGCAGGGGCAGCATCAATATATAGGCCAGATACCGGTACAGGTACCAGTAGGGCGTTGAGATTTCCCCGCTTTAAAGCCGCTTCAGAAAATCCGGCACCGAAAAGGTCATTGCCGACGTCCGGAAGCAGCGATAGCAATAGTTCAGCTCCGCGCTTCCCCGCTATCGCAGCCATTATATCATAGATCGCATCCTCCCGCAAGGACAAAAACCTGCGTGAACCCAGCCTGCGCGATTTCGCCGCGAAACCTGCGATTTGTCCTTGACATTTTCCCCATAAAATGATAAAATTAACATTGAACTAATGTTTGTCCAATGAGTTGGAAAAATATTGGATGAGAAGGGCCCCGAAACGCTCACCATGGGCCACGTAAACCGTCGCCCCAAACACAAAATGGAGGGAAGATCAAATGTCACTGCCTGGAAAACTCTTTATTGGCATATTGGAAGAGGACAATCCCCTGAAATCCTTTTTCCGCCTCAAGCCCCTGCTGGTGGAATCCGAGGGTCAATACGTGCCCTATACCCAGCACAAGGACTATCCCAACGACGGCTGTATCCGCATCGTGCCGGACAAAAACGAATCCTATCATTTCAAGACCCGCATGCGCAAGCTCGGCCTGTTCTGCGTGGTGGACCTGCGCGCCCACCCGGACGACAACGACAAGATCCGCCCCAACAAGAACTTCCGCGAGGATTCGCCGGAGCAAAACGCCTACATCATCTATTCCGACGTGGTGCGCGAGCCCGCCCCGGACACGATCTTTGAGATCCTGCCCGAGGAGGCCCGGGACGGCGTGCTGCCCCCGCCCCGCACGGTCCAGGTGCTGCTGAAGGGCGAGGCGCTGCATTCCGAGCGCTACGCCTGGGAGCTGCTGCCCGGCGCCGACGACAAGGCCCAGCTGCTGCCCACCGACCAGACCTGCCCCGAGGGCAGCCTTCAGGTGTTCGACCTGGAAACCTTCAAGGGCAACCGGATCGCCTTCGCCATCGCGCCGCCCCCGCCCTCCGAGCGTCCCGCAGCGCGCGCTGTCCCCGCCGGGCACGTGGCCCCCGT
>JAFRJF010000193.1 GCA_017432405.1 Clostridia bacterium
TTGCCATTGGAAATTCCTCCCTAAAAATATTCATGGGGTTGTATTGCGAATGGAGCGGGTGATGGGAATCGAACCCACGTGATCAGCTTGGGAAGCTGGAGCTCTGCCATTGAGCTACACCCGCGCGTTCCCGCACCATCGGGCGATCCGGCGAAAACCCCGATTCGTCAAATCACCGCGGCAGGCGCTCAAACAAGTCCGACGACTTCTTGACCTGCAAAGTTTATTTTACTTTAGATATGCCCGTTTGTCAACAATATTTTCCCGAATTCCCCGTAAATTCACCTGAATGGCATAGTTTGTCCACAGGGTTTTTGCAAAAATTAACCTTCAAAGAAGAAATCCTGCTTTTTCCACTGAGTATTGATTACCATATTCTCCGTACTCCCGGATACTTCCATATGTTCTCATCCTTTGTAACGAGCTCCATTCCTCCAAGCATAGCCTGAGCGATGATCATGCGGTCGAAAGGATCTTCGTGAATATGGGGCAACGCTTTTACCGCTTCACAGGCTTCAGGGGTAATCGGAATGATGTCAATACCCTGAATGTCACACATTCCGGCAATTTCAACGATACTTCTTTTGATGTTCAGTCTTTTTTCTTCTTTTTTCAAAGAAGCCTTGATTCCGATCTCCCACAGTGACGCCATGCTCACGCACAAATCATTCTCCATCATGGCGATTCGCGTTTCAGCTGGAATCTTGCAGCTGTCTGAGAAAAGCCAGATCAACGCGTGCGTATCCAACAGCAGCATCACTGATAATCCTCCAGTCCAGGCAACGGATCGTCAAAGTTATCCATCAATTCGATTTCTCCCTTCCAGACATCGAATTGCAAACGTGTCTTCTGAGACTTCTTTTGAACTTGTTCCTGTCTGCGACGCCAGGCCAGCAGACTGATGAAATGTGCCGCCTGGTCCTGATCTTCATGATTCAGTATTTCCCAATCCTTCAACACAGTTTCCGGAATAGCCACATGCGTCACCTCCTTAAAGCTTATTTTATCACATGACGGATTGACAGGCAACCTTCTTTCATTTTGCCATAGCTTTTTTCTTTATTTCATGTTATGATGTTGGTATCAGAATAATACTCCATATGAGAGGAGCGAGATATATGAAGGAATGGACCCGCGAGGAGCGGTATCGCGTATTGAAGGGGCCGGAGGAGATCCGGGACCTTTATGACCGCATACAGGGCTCGGCCTACCGCCAGCGCTATCACGTGCAGCCCATCACCGGGCTGAGCAGCGACCCCAACGGCTTCGCGCTGCACAACGGCACATGGCACCTGTGCTACCAGTGGTGCCCCTGGGGCGCGGTGCACGGGCTGAAGTACTGGTATCACGTCGTAAGCGGCGACCTGATCCACTGGCAGAACGCGGGCATCGGCCTGGCGCCGGACTGCTTCTACGACAACCGGGGCACCCACTCGGGCAGCGCCATCTCCCGGGAGGGCGAGCTGGTGTTCTTCTACACCGGCAACCACCGGGACGAGGACTGGACCCGCACGCCCTACACCTGCGCGGCGGTGCTGGGCGAGGACAACCGGCCCCGGAAGCTGGAAAAGCCGCTGTTTGGCCCCAGGGACGACCACAGCGAGCACCAGCGCGACCCGAAGGTGGTCTGGAACGAGGAAAAGCAGAAGTATTATATCTTCATCGGCGCCCAGACGCTGGACAAGCGGGGCTGCGTGCTGATCTACGAATCGGAGCAGCTGCTGTCCGGCTGGCGCTTCGCCGGGGAACTGAAGGTGCCCGGCTACGAACGCTTCGGCGGCATGTGGGAATGCCCCTACATCGTGAACATCAGCGGCAGGGACGTGCTGATCTTCTCCCCCCAGTATACGAAGCTGCCGGGGCGCGGCGAGAGCACCAACCACAACGTCTACCTGATCGGCACCATGGACTACGACACGCTGACCTTCACCCCCGACGGGCCCTACCGCCACCTGGACTACGGCTTCGACTTCTACGCCGCCCAGGGCGCGGCCTCCATCGGAGAGGCCGACAAGGCCATACTGATCGCCTGGATCGGCCTGCCGGACAACCACTATCCCACCGAGGAGGAGGACTGGGAGGGCAGCCTGTCCCTGCCCAGGGAGCTGCGCGTATCCGGAGGCAAGCTGGTACAGACGCCCCTGCCCGGCCTGGAAGGCCTGCGCGAGGCGGAGATCGCCCCGGAGGGCAAGCTGCCCGCGGTGTGCGAGCTGGAACTGACCGCTTCCGGCGAGGAGGACCTGGATTTCAACCTGTTCACCCGCCCGGACGGCTCCGGCGGTCTGCGGCTGCACTACGACAGCGCCGCGAAGCGCTGCACCGTCGACCGCAGCGGCATGGACAAGCGCTTCAACCAGTCGGTGGGCGAGGTGCTGGACATACCTCTGGACGCGCCGCTTACGAAGCTGCGTGTGTTCATCGACCGCTGCTCGGCGGAGATTTTCGCCAACGACGGCGAAGCCACGTTCACGACCCACGTGTACCCGACGGAGCGGGAGTTCAATTATACGCTCAGCGGAGGATTTCTGCGCGGCTGGACGCTGAAGACGGCGGTGACGGATGAATTTATTGTATAAATTCTGATTTGTCGACAAGGAGGTTCATACATTGAAAAAGAAGGTCTTTGCCAGCGATTTCGACGGAACGCTGTATTTCTACAAGGCGGATGTGAAGCTGCCGCCGGAGAACGTCGAGAAGATCCGCCAGTACCAGGCGGCGGGTCACCTGTTCGGGCTGTGCACCGGCCGGCAGGTGGGGGGACTGACGCCCTTTATCACCGGGCTCGTGAAGCCGGATTTCTACATCACCAGCAGCGGCGCCAACATCGTGGACGGCGACATGAAGCCGATCCTGAAGCGGGGCGTGGACCGGGACGTGGCCGACGCCCTGGTGCAGGAGCTGAACCCGAAGGGCTACCGGCTGACGCTGGACGTGGAGGGCGACATCTGCGTGTTCGCCCCGATGGACTATCCCGGCAAGTACTACGTGATCACCGGCGTGGACGACGCGCCAAAGGGCCTGATCCACCAGGTGAGCGTGCACACCGAGAGCCTGGAGGACGCGGCGCGGCTGTCGGCCTCCATCAACGAGCGCTACGGCGACAGGGTCGAGGCGTTCCAGAACGTGATCGAAATCGACATCGCGCCCAAGGGCTGCTCGAAGGGCAAGGGCGTGATGGCCCTGCGGGCGCACATGAAGGACGCCTACGGCGATTTCACGCTGTTCGGCATCGGCGATTCCATCAACGACCTGCCCCTGCTGGAGGCCTCCGACGTGTCCTACACCTTCCCCTATGCCCCCGAGGTCTGCCAGAAGAAGGCCACGAAGGTGGTGGAGACCATCGTGGACGCGCTGGAGGACAGCATGAAATACTGATTAATAGATAAGGAAGTATACGACCATGAGCCAATCCCTGCGCGACGCGCGGCGGTACGAGGAGGCGCGGGAGCGCCTCATCCCGCCCCAGGACCGCCCCGCGTTTCACCTGTCCGCCCGGGTGGGCTGGATGAACGACCCCAACGGGTTCAGCTTTCACGAAGGGCAATACCACCTGTTCTATCAATACCACCCCTATGATTCCCACTGGGGGCCGATGCACTGGGGCCACGCGGTGTCAAGGGACCTTCTCCATTGGCGCTACCTGCCCGCGGCCCTGGCCCCGGACATGCCCTACGACCTGGAGGGCTGCTTTTCCGGCAGCGCCATCACGCTGAAGGACGGGCGGCAGCTGCTGATGTACACCGGCGTGAGTCAGGAGACCGGTCCAGACGGCGCGGTGCGCAATATACAGACCCAGAACCTGGCCTTCGGCGACGGGGTCGACTATGTGAAGTTCGAGGGCAACCCGGTGATCACCGCCGCGGACCTGCCCGAAGGCGGCAGCCGCTGGGACTTCCGCGACCCGAAGCTGCTGCAATGCGAGGACGGCTGGCGCGCCGTCGTGGCCAACGACCAGCTTGGCGAGGGCGGCCGGATGCTGATGTACCACAGCGACAACCTCACACACTGGCGTCTGGAGCGGGTAGTGGCCGAGAACAAGAACCTGCTGGGCCTGATGTGGGAGTGCCCGGACCTGTTCTCGCTGGACGGCCATGAGGTGCTGCTGGCCAGCGCCCAGGACATGCTGCCCAGGGGCTTTGAGTACCACAACGGCAACGGCACCTTCTGCCTGCTGGGCCACAGGGACGCAGACGGGGATTACGTGTGGGAAAGGGACCACGCCCTGGACTACGGCATCGACTTCTACGCCCCCCAGAGCCTGCTGACGCTGGACGGGCGACGGGTGATGATCGGCTGGATGCAGAACTGGGACACCTGCAACCTGCACGTGAAGTCCACCCCCTGGTTCGGCCAGATGAGCCTGCCCAGGGAGCTGAGCGTGAAAAACGGGCGGCTTTACCAGTGGCCCCTGCGGGAGCTGGAAGCGCTGCGAGGCGCGCCGGTGGCATATCAAAATGTGGAAATCGAGGACGGCGAGATCGAGCTGCCCGGCATCCAAGGGCGCATGGTGGACCTGGAGGTCGAAATCGAGCCGGCAGAGGGCGAGCTGTTCAACCGGTTCGCGGTGCGCTTTGCGAAGGACGCGGAGCACCACACCGGCTTCAGCTTCCGTCCCCGGGAATCGGTGGTCAAGGTGGACCGCAAGTTCTCCGGCAGCCGCCGGGCCATCATCCACCAGCGCCGGGCCAAGGTGGACCACGAGAACGGCAGGCTGAAGCTAAGGCTGATCCTGGATCGGTTCAGCGTGGAGGCATTCATAGGCGACGGGGAAAAGGTGATGAGCGCCACCGTGGGCACAGTTACGAGTGCTGAAGGCATATCTTTCTTCTGCGACGGGAAGGCACGGTTCAATGTGAAGGCGTACGAATTGAAGGTGTGACCATACAAGGCTTGATCATTGGCTTATCCTTGCATATAATAGGCGTATCTGAATGATAAAGGGGGAGACATCATGCCCAACGAAGAAATCCATGCGTTGAAGGATTGCTTTGTCAATGCCCTCGATCCGCTTCGCATTTATCTCTTTGGTTCCTATGCATCTGGCGTACCCGACGAAGACAGCGATTACGATTTTTACATCATTGTGGATGATGAAAACAGAGACACACTTGACCTCATGGCCAAGGCATACGCCGCATGCAGCGAGATCAAGCAACGTCCCGTCGATATCCTCGTCGGCACTGAGAGCAGCTTTGAAGCCCGCAAGCAGCGCCCCACGATAGAAAACGAGGTGTTTCACAAGGGGGTTTTGCTGTATGGGGCATGAACAGGATATACGCGCCTGGCTCAGCTTTGCCGATATGGACTATGACGCGGCAAACATCCTTTATGCGCATCACCCTAGGCCCTGCGAAATCATCTGCTATCATTGCCAGCAGGCTGCTGAAAAGGCAATCAAGGCGGTCTATATATGTCTGGACATGCCCGGCGGCATACCGCGAAAGCACGACCTTTCTTTTCTGCTGAATCAGATTCAGAATAAGGTTGATATTTCAAAGGAACTGCGGCAGTACGCCGATATGCTGAACGTCTATGGCATTGTATCCCGTTACCCAAATGAGATTCATGTGGATGACGAACGGACGAAGGTGGCATTGCAGTATGCCGACTTTATTCTTCAATGGGCAAAGCAGATGTGTACCAAATAATCAGTCGTCCATAAAAGCGACGCCCCGCGAAATCGCGGGGCGCTTGGTTTCTCCCTATTACTTTTTCACCGTGATCGTGACCGTGGCCTTCTTGCCGTTGGCGGTCTTGACGGTGATCTTGGCCTTGCCGGGCTTGATGGCCTTGACCACGCCCTTGCCGGATACAGTGGCGACCTTCTTGTTGCTGCTGGTCCAGGTATAGCTGGTCTTGGCCTTGGTCGGCGTCAGCGCGGCCTTCAGCGTCAGCTTCTTGCCCACCTTCAGCGTGGCCTCCTCCACGTTCAGGGTCACGTGGGCACGGACACCAGCGCGGAGGGCATTTCGTTCTTCTGCGACGGGAAGGCGCGGTTTAGCGTGCGGGCGTATGAATTGAAGGTGTGACCGGCTTCGGCCACACCTTCAATCTCTGTAATGTCCGCCACATTGGAGCAGCTCCAGTTCTTCCTGGGAGACGCGGTAGACGATTCGGTTAGCGCTGTCGATTCGCCTGGACCACCAGCCTGCAAGGTTGCCCTTCAGCAGCTCAGGTTTGCCAATGCCCTCAAAAGGGCTGCGCTCTATGTCCCGAATGAGCGCATTGATGCGCTTGAGCATCGAACGGCTCTCCCGCTGCCAGTACAGATAATCCTCCCAGGCCTTGTCGTGCCATACCTTAATCATCGCCGTCATCCTCGATCAGATCGTGAACAGCCACGTTCCGGCGGGCATCCATGTCAGCGGCAGCCTCGCGCAGGCGACGCTGGTTGGTTTCGCTGAAAAAAGGATCGACGCGAATCTCAAAGGGGATGCGGTTTTCCCGGACCGCCGTCTTGATAAACAGCGTGATCGCCGCCGTCATGCTCAGGCCCATTTCCTCAAACAGTGCTTCGGAACGCTTCTTCAAGCCTTCGTCCATGCGGATGGTCACATTGGTCATGGTGCTCACCTCCACATACAGTATAGTGCATTGTATGTGCGATGTCAATACAACATTCCGTTTTATAACAGTCCCCTCGCGAAATCAAGGTTTCGCGAGGGGACTGATTCGTTGAGCTTTATTTTTTCACCGTGATCGTGACCGTGGCCTTCTTGCCGTTGGCGGTCTTGACGGTGATCTTCGCCTTGCCGGGCTTGATGGCCTTGACCACGCCCTTCTTGGACACCGTGGCGACCTTCTTGTTGCTGCTGGTCCAGGTATAGCTGGTCTTGGCCTTGGTCGGCGTCAGCGCGGCCTTCAGCGTCAGCTTCTTGCCCACCTTCAGCGTGGCCTCCTCCACGTTCAGGGTCACCTTCGTGGGAACGGCGGGCACGGTGATCTTGCAGGTGGCCTTCTTGCCGTTGGCCGTAGTGACCGTGATGGTGGTCGTGCCCTTCTTCAGCGCTTTGACCACGCCCTTTTTGCTGACCTTGGCGACCTTACTGTTGCTGCTGGTCCAGGTCAGGGTGGTCTTGACCTTGGAGGGCTTCACCGTGGCCTTCAGGGTCAGGGACATGCCCGCGTACAGGGTGGCCTTCTTCTTGTTCAGGGTCACGCCGGTGGGCCCCAGCTTCGGAACGACCTTCTGTGCGACCAGCACCACACCGCAGACCGAGCAGTGGCTGCCCTCGGTCAAGCCGGTCTTCGTATAGGTGGCGGGGATGGCGGGGTCGGTCACTGGCGTGTGGCCCTTGGCGGGGACCGTCTGCTGGGCGGTGATGATTGTGCCACAGACTGAGCAGTGGCTTCCCGCCGTCTTGCCTGCTGTTGTGCAGGTCGCGGCTACCGCTGCGTCGGTCACTGGCGTGTGGCCCTTGGCGGGGATTGTCTGCTGCGCCTCGATCACCTTCCCGCAGACCGAGCAGTGGCTTCCCGCAGTCTTGCCCGCTGCCGTGCAGGTCGCGGCGACGGCCTTGTCTGTCACGACGGTATGGCCCTTGGCCGGGATTGTCTGCTGCGCCTCGATCACCTTGCCGCAAACTGGGCAATGACTGCCCGCAGTCTTGCCTGCCGCCGTGCAGGTCGCGGCGACGGCCTTGTCCGTCACGACGGTATGGCCTTTGGCCGGGATTGTCTGCTGCGCCTCGATCACCTTGCCGCAAACTGAGCAGTGACTACCCTCAGTCTTGCCCGCCGCCGTGCAGGTCGCGGCGACGGCCTTGTCCGTCACGACAGTATGGCCCTTGGCGGGGATTGTCTGCTGCGCCTCGATCACCTTGCCGCAGACTGAGCAGTGGCTTCCCTCCGTCTTGCCTGCTGCCGTGCACGTCGCGGCGACGGCCTTGTCCGTCACAACCTTATGGTCTGTCTTGTCGACATTGTAGCCCCGCTCTTGTGCCCAAATGGTAGCAGCAGTATCGCAAATTGTATGGAATGTGGAAGTTTTGGGAACGTCTCTGAATGCTGTATCAGCAAAACTTGTGGAATCACCCAAAACGGTTATATTAGCCAAGCCGTAACATTTTTCAAAAGCAGAGTCTTCGACTTTACCAACACTATCAGGAATAACTATGCTGGCAAGATTCTTACACTCATAGAATGTTTCCTTCTCAATACTTGCAAGACCATTCGATAGAACAATGCTCTTCAAATTGGTACAACCGCAAAAAGCATAGAATGTAGTCCCCGCACACGCGGGGGTGATCCCTCGCGCCGGGCCTCGGTGCTCGCGCCGGGGATGTAGTCCCCGCACACGCGGGGGTGATCCCCGGCGGGGTGTGTTTCGGGTTAGAAGCGACTAGTAGTCCCCGCACACGCGGGGGTGATCCCATCCTCTCTACCAACCCGGAAACGTCATAATCCTTACGTAGTCCCCGCACACGCGGGGGTGATCCCATGGCTTGATGAGGATACAATGGTCTAAGCGTGTAGTCCCCGCACACGCGGGGGTGATCCCAATAGCCAAAGTCGTGTATCCATAGTCGGCATGTAGTCCCCGCACACGCGGGGGTGATCCTAGACCAAAGTCGGTTTATTGCGCTCTTGTAAAGTAGTCCCCGCACACGCGGGGGTGATCCTTTGTGACTATGTCGCAGTGCCTGTCATTCTCTTCAACAACGGAGATGCTATCCGGAAGAACAATCGATGCTAATGATGTACAATCTTTAAAAGCAATAGAATTAATCCTTGATACGCTATTGGGAATGCTGATGTTGGTTAGGCTTGTACATCCTTCAAAACAAGCATAAGGTATTTTACTAAGGCTATTCGAAAGCCTCACACTAACCAAACTGGTGCAATCTTTAAATGTGTTTGCATCATAGAACCAATCATCCATAAGTTCTTCAAGACTATCTGGTAAATTGATACTTTGCAAAGCAGTACAACCCCAAAAAGCACCAAGATCAATGCGTTTCAAAGTATTTGGAAATTCAATCGTCTTTAAAGATGTACAATCATTAAAAGCATAAATATTAATGTATGTTACCCCATCTGGAATAGTTATGCTCTGCAACGAAGAACAAGCATTGAACATATTTTTCGGTATCTCTGTTAATCCGTTAGGAAGGTACGCTACTTTAAGTTGCGTACATCCTTCGAATGCACCTCCTGTACTTGCCCAACCGCCGCCTCCTATTGCTGTTACACTATCTGGAATGTGTATCTCCGTCAGAGCACTGCATCCTTTGAATGATCCCTCTCCTATTGTCGTTAACCCATCAGGAAACTCCACTTTATTTAAGTTTTCACACCCTCTAAATGCGCAGTCACCTATTGTCAATAAACCAGAGGGTAAATTTATTGACTTCAATCTTTCGCAGCCACGGAATGCATCACTCCCAATATCTGTTATACTACCAAGAATTGTAACTGTTGTTAGATTAGTGCAGTTCTCGAATGAACTATTCCCTATACTGATTATACTGTTTGAAATCTTGATACTTCCCAGATTTTCGCAATCCTTGAACGCCTCATCCGCAATCGCCGTCACGCCATCCGGAATCGTGACTGCGCCGCCGTTGCCCCTGTATTCCACCAACACGCCGTTGATGATCTCAAAATCATCGGCGGCGTTGCTTGCATATTCGTTCTCCTCGGCGACTTCACCGTTCTCTCCGAGTAAAATCTCTCCATCCAGATCGGTCAGTTCGATGTCGGTATCCAGTACGTCGTCCAACACAATCTCATCCAGCCCATTGACGATGGATGTATCTGCTTCTTCTATGGCGAGTTCATTGTCCTCCAAACTGATCTCCTGTGCGTCCTGAGCTATGGAGTCCTGTTCTAATACGATCTCTAGATCATCCTCCGCCCACACGGGAAAGGCCAATTGCGCCAGCAGCGCCAGGCACAGCAACGCGGTCAACAGCTTCTTCATTCTTCAATCCATCCTTTCATGATTACTGTGTAACGGTATTATATAATATCAATTAACACAAAGTACCAATTTACACCAGATATGGTGTATGTTTCCATACACTCATTCTGGTGTAAATATACTTTTCATGTAAAGCTTCACATGAGGTATTTGTCATGAAGGATTATTGGGTGGTTCTCCGCGAACTGCGGGAAGACCGGGATTTGAAGCAGAGCGCCGTCGCCAGCGTCCTGGGCACCACCCAGCAGGTGTATTCCCGCTATGAAAACGGCATCAACGAAATGCCGATACGCCACCTGCGCACGCTGTGCGAATACTACAACGTCAGCGCGGATTACGTGTTGAGCCTGAAGCGCAAATGAAGGGAGGCCGTTGCGGCCTCCCCTCATTTGCACATGGCGCTGTTCCATTTTCATCGTTCACGCATAGTATTTTTGATACTTGCTCCTCGGCTTATCGGGTATGCTGAGGTGAATGATGCCCTGCTGGATCAGGGGCTTCAGGTATCGCCCCATGAAATAACTGATCGTCATATCGGAAAATCGGTTTGCCAATTCCTTCCGGGTTCTTGGAATATTGCAAAACTCCACAATTTGCTGTTTAATATCTCCGGCATCCACATTCTGATTCGACCGGCGATTGTACAGCGTTACGCGAAAGCTGCCGCGAATGATCTCAAATTCGGCGGGACGAAGCCCGTTCTCCCGCATCACGCGCTGGATCGTCGGAATGCCCGAATAGCGGTTTTCCGTCAATGAAAGCAGCTCCATAGCTCCGGCGATAAACGGATTTCGGGTATCGGCAGTTGCCCTGCCCAGGAGATCCAGCGTCATTCGCCCGTACAACCCGCCGGGGTTTTCCAGCTCCAGCCGATCTGAAAACAGCCGCAGCACAATCGGTATGGATTCCGTATGGATGCTGTAATCCCTGTGTATCAGCGCATTGAGCAGGATTTCCCGAACGGCGATCACGGGATACAGCGGCCGGTCTGTGCGCCTACCCGACACAGGGTCGATGACGGTCGCAACAGGGATATTGCGGGCAACAAAGGCCATCGCCTGTTCCAGCATCTGGGGAAGCGTCCCATCGATCCTCGCGTTATCGGTAAATCGCTCGCCGAGTTCGCTGACTTCGCCAAGCTTTGATCCCGGTACGACGACAGCTGTGATGCAAAACTGCGGAAAACAGGCCTGGGGATATGTCCCCAGGAGCATCAGGCCTGCCAGCGTCGGGCCTCCGCCCTCGGTCATTCCCAGCATTTGCAGCGCCCTGTCCCTGCCCAGGCTGCTCAGGTTGGGCTTTTTGCTCTTGACCACAGATTTAAAGGCGTTCACCGCACTGGCGTCCAGGTCCTCCATCGTCGCCCGGGGACAAGGCCGAAGCTCGTCCTGGGTCTTTTTTCGATACGCCTCATAGCTGTAGACCTCATATTCTGTCATATGAAGGTCCTGGTCCCCCACGCGAATATAGGAACCCGCAAGGCGCCCCTTGCCCTTGTAATAGCAGGGCCTTCTCTCGTATTCTACCTCAGGTATTTCCGCACTGACGATGATGCGCCCTTCGTATTCCGCGGCAGTATACAGCGGCCTCAGCTCAGGCTCCATTTGCAGGCACTGATTGGTCACCTGCTTCATCAGGTCGCTGGCATCGTAGACACCGCACGCCTCAAATCCCGCCCTTTCATCCAAGCCAAACAGTATAATGCCTCCACCGCTTTGATTGGCAAGACTGGAGAGGGAATCAAATATTTTCGGGCATCCCTGCTTTGCCGCTTTGACCTCGACATCGGGCAGCTCTGTCTGTATTCTCTGAAGCTTTTCCGCCAGCATAACCAATTGCTGTTCCTGCATTTCCATCAACTCCAGAATTTGATCGACTTTATATAAACTATTATACGGTTTTCTGGCGAAAAGTCAAATAGAATCCGCATAAAACCATTTTATGTGGATTTTATGCGGATTCTACGCGACTTATTCATTGAGTCAAGGAACCTGTCCCCGTGACTCCAGTATAGTGCATTGTATGTGCGATGTTAATACAGAATACCATTAATTACAGTGACGCCTGTCGTCCATCACCGCATCTCATTCCACCTTCCGTCCATGGATAATCATGGAAAGGGGAAAGCCGCTGTGGTCGAGGGTGCTGAAGCCGCCGCTGATATCGTGATCGTACTCCTCGAGTCCGGTCACGACGATCCCGTTGCCGCACATGCCCGAAATGATTTCCGACATCGGATGGGTGAAGTCGGTAAAGGTCTTTGAGCGATACCTCTTCTGCGTCATGTAATACATGCCCTCATTCCCCGTCCATTCATGCTCAAAGTAGGAATAATGGCAGGCGGTTCTGTGTTCAGGATCGAACAGTTTTTCGCCTTCCGTGGCAAGCATATTCGTGCAGGGATGCTGTTCGTTAATCAAAATGACAGCGCCGGCCTTCATACACTTTGCGACGACGGCAAAGAAGCGATCCAGGTCGGCGAACCAGCAGAGGGCCCCGATGGTAATGATCACCAGATCAAACTGTTCCCGATAGCGGTCATCCAGATCGTAGATATTCACCGCCTCAAACGCGCAGGGAAGATCCAGTTCCTTAGCTTTTTCGTTGGCGAACGCCACCTGGTTTTCAGCGATGTCAAATCCGACGCCCTTCTTCGCCCTGCCGCATTTGACCAGGGAAAGCAGCTCCCGCCCGTTATTGCAGCAGAACTGACCGATCACGGCCCCTTCTGTAGGGAGCTTCTTCAACGCGCTCTTCGTTTCCTCGTTGAAGAAGGGATAATCCTCTGTTCGGATGCGCTCCGCGATATCTGCGCCCCAGGAAGCGTCCCTGTTCTCAAACGCCTCTTCCCAGGCGGCCTTATTTCCTTCGATATATTTATCCATTGTGCCTCCTCAGTAAGACTCGGGGACAGGTACACTGACTCATTTCGCATGAGTCAGTGTACCTGTCCCCGTGACTCACTTCTTATTGCACTTCGCGTATTCATCGAACCCATAGTGATCCAGTTCTCCCTCATAGGCGCATACGCCCATGCGGGGGGAGTTTGTGATGGGCAGGGCCATGTCCAGGTCAACCTCCGACTTCTTCGCGCAGGCCTCGCAATAACACGAAGGCTCTTCCCCAAACATATCCTCCGTATCCACCAGCTCCGCGGGCTTTCCGCACTTGGCGCACTTCCATTCGATGGGCGCGTTCCTGGCCAGCAGACGCACGACCTCGCGCTGCTTCTTCCGGCGCGACTGACCTATAAAGCTGACCAGCAGCCGGGTGGTATCGCCGAAGTCGTATTCATAGCCGATCCGCGAGCCCTCGGGGAAGGCGCTCAGCCTGCGGCTCATCGGAAATTCCTGATAACCATCGCCCATGAAGGCGCTCATGTGGCCGCAGCACTCCAGCCAGATCCTGCGCAGGAAGTCGTCGAGGTTCTTCAGTGACGCTGTCGTCGGCGCGTCCAGCAGAAGCCAGTAGCGCTTGTCCATGCCCTCCACCTTGATCAGGCAGCATTCCTGCTCCCCGGCGGGATCGCTGTGCTGCTTGAGGATGTGGTTCTTCATCGCCACCTTGCCCAGCTCGACGCCGCAGAGATAGCAGTTTCCTTTCTGTTGGTTCGTCGCCATGTGAAACACTCCTTATTGCTGTTCTTCCTCCCTCGCCACCGCCAGCATCAGCTTCAGCCGGTTTTCCTGGTTGACGCGGGTGGCGCCGGGGTCGTAGTCGATGGGGACGATGTTGGCCTTGGGGTACTTCTCCCGCAAGGCGCGGATGGTGCCCTTGCCGGCGATGTGGTTGGGCAGGCAGCCGAAGGGCTGCACGCACACGATGTTCGGGACGCCACTGTCGATCAGCTCGCACATCTCGGCGGTCAGCAGCCAGCCCTCGCCCATCTTGCAGCCCACGCCCAGCGTGTCGCCCAGCTCCCGGCGGGTGGTCTGGTAAGGGGCCGGGGGCTTGAAGCGGCTGTTGCCCTTGATGGCCTTCGAGATGGTCTTTTCCACGTGGTCCACGTAGCGCATCACCTGCTTGAAGCCGAACTGCCTGACCTTGTTGCCGCCGTACAGGTCCACGTCGTCGATGCTGTGGTCCAGGGCGTTGAGCAAAAAACCCATCAGCCCCGGCACGTTCACCTGGCAGCCCTGTTCCAGCAGGAACCGCTCCAGGTGGTTGTTGGCCATGTCGGAATACTTGACGTAGATCTCGCCCACGATACCCACCTGGATCTTTTCGGCAGGGGTGTACGGTATGGCCTCGAAGTCCTTTGCGATCTGCGCCACATTGCCCTTGAAGCGCAGCGCCGCGGCCCGGGGGTTGCGCCGGAACTGCTCGGTCAGGCGGTCGGCCCAGGCATCCACCAGCGCCGCGCAGGCGCCCTTTTCGTTCTCATAGGGCTCCACCTGGTTCTTCAGGCACATCAGCACGTCGGCGTAGAGGATCATCATCATGGACTGCAGAAGCAGCGTCAGCGTCAGCTTGAAGCCACTGTTCTTCTCCAGACCCACCGGGTTCAGCGAGATCACAGGCACAAAGCCCAGCCCCGCCTTGACCAGCGCCTTGCGCAGCAGGAAGATGTAGTTCGAAGCGCGGCAGCCGCCGCCGGTCTGGGTGATGATCAGGGCAGTCTTGTGCACGTCGTACTTGCCGCTCTGCAGCGCGTCAATGAACTGGCCGATGCACAGCAGGGCGGGATAGCAGGTGTCGTTGTGCACGTATTTCAGGCCCGTCTCCACCACGGAGGGGCCTTCGTTCTGCAGCAGCACCATGCGGTAGCCGTGCAGCTGGAACACGTCGCGCACCAGCTTCAGGTGCACCGGCAGCATGTTGGGGATCAGGATGGTGTAATCCCGCTTCATGTCCCGGGTGAATTCGATTCGGTCTTGCATAGGTTTAGTGTTCTTTCGTTCCGATTTCGCGGATTATGGCGGCGCAGGCGCCGCCGCTACGGAGTTTGGCGGCAGGTTGTTGGCGTTACGGAGGTATCGTGGCGGCAGATTGCCGCTATTGTTCCAATGCCGCGAACAGGCTGCGCAAGCGGATGCGCACCGCGCCGGGGTTGGAGATTTCGTCGATCTTCAGCTGGGTGTACAGCCGGCCGCCCGATTGGAGGATGCTGCGCACCTCGTCGGTGGTGATGGCGTCCACGCCGCAGCCGAAGGACACCAGCTGCACCAGGTTGACATTGGGATCGCCGCACTCGGCCACGTACTTCGCCGCCGAATACAGCCGGGAGTGGTAGGTCCACTGGTTCAGCACGTTCACGCTGAACTTCTGCTCATTGAGGTTCACCGAGTCCTCGGTGACCACCACCGCGCCCAGCTGGGCGATCTGCTGGTCGATGCCGTGGCTGATCTCCGGGTCGATGTGATAGGGCCGCCCGCAGAGCACCACCACCGGCAGGCCCTTTGCCCGGGCGTCCGCCAGCATTTCCGCGCCCCGGGCGCGGACCTTGGCCATGTGCGCCTCGTAGGCCGCGTAGGCCCCGCGCACCGCGGCCTTCACCTCCCGGGCGGGGATGCCGGGGAAGTATTTTTCGAGTATCGCCGGGAACTTCTTCTCGAAGTCCTTCGGGCGGTGGATGCCCAGGTAGTCGCTGATGAACTTCGTCTGCTTCAGCCCCGGCACGTTCAGCCGCAGGACCTCGGGGTAGTAGGCCACCACCGGGCAGTTGTAGTGGTTGTCGCCCCGGTGCTCGTCCAGGTTGTAGCTCATGCAGGGATAGAATATGGCGTCCACATTCTGCCGCAGCAGCCATTCCACGTGGCCGTGCATCAGCTTGGCGGGATAGCAGGCGGTGTCCGAGGGGATGGTGCGCTGGCCCGAGGCGTACAGCGCGTGGTCGGACTCGGGGGACTGGATCACCTGGAAGCCCAGCTTCGTGAACAGCGCGTGCCAGAAGGGGAAAAGCTCGTACAGGTTCAGCCCCATGGGGATGCCGATGCGGCCCCGCTTGCGCTCGCCCGAGGGGTATGCCCGCAGCATTTTCCGCTTCTCCTCGTACAGGTTGGGCAGGGACGCCTTGCCGCCGCCGGTCATCTTCTCGCAGCGGTTGCCGGAGATGAAGCGCCGGGGCGCGCCGCCGCCTTCGCCCTCGAAGCGTATGATGGTCAGCATGCAGTGGTTCTGGCAGCCCTGGCAGCGGGTGTTGGTGGTCTTCTGGGCAAAATGCTCCAGCTCCGCCGCAGTCAGTATGCCGCTGCGCCCGCCGGGGGTGTGGGTCGCGCTCCACAGCGCCACGCCGTAGGCCCCCATCAGTCCGGCGATGTTGGGCCGCACCACGTCGCGGCCGATCTCCCGCTCGAAGGCCCGGAGCACCGCGTCGTTCAGGAACGTGCCCCCCTGCACCACGATGCGCTCGCCCAGCTGGGAGGCGTCGGCGGTGCGGATGACCTTGTACAGCGCGTTTTTGACGATGGAGATGGACAGCCCGGCGGAGATGTCCTCCAGGGTCGCGCCGTCCTTCTGGGCCTGCTTCACCGAGGAATTCATGAACACGGTGCAGCGGGAGCCCAGGTCCACGGGGTGCCTGGCCAGCAGGCCCCGGCGGGCGAACTCGTCCACGGGCAGGCCCCCCGCCGCCTGGGCGAAGGTCTGTATGAAGGAACCGCAGCCCGACGAGCAGGCCTCGTTCAGGAAGATGTCATCGATGGCGTCGTCCTTGATCTTGAAGCACTTGATGTCCTGGCCGCCGATGTCGATGATGAAATCCACCCCCGGCTGCAGCTTCCGGGCGGCGATCAGGTGGGCCATGGTCTCCACCACGCCGCAATCCAGCCGGAAGGCGGTCTTGACCAGGTCCTCGCCGTAGCCGGTGGAGCCGGCCCCGGCCACGGTGGCGTTCGGGTATTCGGCGTAGAACTGGCGCAGGAAATCCCGCACGGCGGGCAGGGGATTGCCCTTGTTGGACATGTAGGCGGTCTTGAGCAGGTTGAAGTCCTCGTCCACGGCCACGGCCTTGATGGTGGTGGAGCCGGAGTCGATGCCGATGTACACCTTTCCCGCGTAGCCGGGGCGGGAGACGGTGTCCACCCGCGCCATGGCGTGGCGCTCGCGGAAGGCGTCATAATCGGCCTGGCTTTCAAACAGCGGCGGGCAGGAGGCATACCTCGCCTCCTTGGAGCGAGCGCGCACCCGGGCGATCATGTTTTCCAGGTCCACCTCTCGACTTGCCTGCAGGGCCGCGCCCATGGCCACCGAATACAGCGCGTCCGCCGGGTGGATGCCCCGGATGCCCAACGCCTTGTCGAAGCAGTCCCTCAGCTCGGAAAAGAAGGTCAGCGGGCCGCCCAGGTATACCACGTTTCCGGCGATCTCACGGCCCTGGGCCAGGCCAGCGATGGTCTGGCCCGCCACGGCCTCGAAGATGCTGCGGGCGATGTCCTCCTTGCGGGCCCCCTGGTTCAGCAGGGGCTGTATGTCCGACTTGGCGAACACGCCGCAGCGGCTGGCGATGGCATAGCTGCGCTCGTGATCCCTGGAGAGGGTCTCCAGCTGCTCCACGGGCACGTCCATCAGGGTGGCCATCTGGTCAATAAAAGCGCCGGTGCCCCCGGCGCAGGTGCCGTTCATACGCACCTCCAGCCCGCCGGCCCCGGTGAGGAAGAGTATCTTCGCGTCTTCGCCGCCCAGCTCCACGGCCACGTCGGCCTGGGGCGCCATCTGCCTGAGCGCCACGCGGGTGGCGTAGACCTCCTGGAGGAAGTCGATGTCCAGCTCCTCTGCCAGGCCCATGCCCGCCGAGCCGGATATGCCCAGCTGGAAGCGCTCGCCGGGGAACTTCTTCATGACGGCGTGCAACAGCACCTCGCAGAGCATGGCGATCTGGGCCCTGTGGCGCTCGTAGCGGCGGAACACGATTTCCCCCGCTTCATTCAGCACCACGGCCTTGATCGTCGTCGATCCGATGTCCAATCCTATCTTCATAAACCATCTCCGGGCCATGCCGCCCTTTGGTATTGTAATTTGTGAACCATACAAATCCAAATTACAGCATAAACCCGGAGTGTGAAGTGAACATGAATTGAAGTTGAAATTGAAATGAAATCAGAATTTCGCCTTCTCCTGTGCCTCGATCACCTTATCGCACCATGCATCGAACTCGGGGTCGGGAATCTGGCGCTCGGGGTGGGAAAGCACGTAATCCAGGGCGATGCGCATGCCCTGGTCGAAGCGCACGTTGGTGCGCATGTCCGGCACGGCCCGCTTCAGCTTGCTGTTGTCGAACACCACCGACACCGACTTGTCGCCGATGAGGCTGCCCTCGAAGTCGTAGCCGTATTTGTCGCCCACGGCGGCCAGGAAGTCGCTGGCCACATGATAGGCCTTCAGCTGGACGCCCAGGGCGTCGGCGATGGTGGCGTAGATCTGGTTCCAGGTCAGCGTCTCGTCGCCGGTGATCTGGAAGGCCTCGCCGATGGCGTGGCGGTTGGCCATCAGGCCGGTGTAGCCGATGGCGAAGTCGGTGTTGAAGGTCATCGTCCACAGCGAGGTGCCGTCGCCCTGTATGATCACCGGCTTGCCATCCAGCATGCGCTTGACGACCTGCCAGGAGCCCTTCTTGCCGTGCACACCCAGGGGCACGCTGCGCTCGTCGTAGGTGTGGCTGGGGCGCACGATGGTCACCGGGAAGCCCTCCTCGCGGTAGACCTTCATCAGGAATTCCTCACAGGCGATCTTGTTCCGGGAGTACTCCCAGTGGGGGTTGGCCAGGGTCGTGCCCTCGGTGATGATGTAGCTGGCCGCCGGCTTGTGGTAGGCCGAGGCGGAGCTGGTGTAGATGTACTGGCGGGTGCGCCCCTTGAACAGGCGATAGTCCCGCTCCACCTGGTCGCGGGTGAAGCCTATGAATTCGCAGACGCAGTCAAAGGTCATGTCGCCCAGCTTCGCCAGCACGTCAGCCTCGTCGTTGATATCCGCGACGATGGAATGGGCGCCCTCGGGCACGGCGTCGGGGCGGTTGCCCCGGTTCAGCAGCCAGACCTGCCAGCCCAGCTCGTTCACCAGCCTGCGGACGATGGCGGCGCTGATGGTGCCGGTGCCGCCGATAAACAATGCTTTCTTCATACCTGATGTCCTCCCAGATCTGTTATTTCAAGCCATTCGGCCAGTTCGTCGGCCTGGGGATGCCCGAGACGGCGCAGGGCGGCCCCCAGGGCCCTGTTTTCATAGCGGGCCCCCGCCAGCGCAGGAGCCAGGGTCGCGATCATGGCCTCGTCCATGGCGTCGGAGTACACCCGCGCCGATTCGACGGCGCCCCCCTTCAGGCTCAACTCCAGCGTCACGCCGCCCCAGTCGAAGCGATGCTGCAGCGTGGCGTCGAAGGGCAACGCCTTGCCCAGTCGGAAATCCCACGAGGCAAATTCCCGTTCCAGCGCCCCGAGGCGCCGTGGATCCAGCGCGTCCATGGAAAGCGGCAGGACGGGGCCGTATTCCCCGGCAAAGGCGTCCCGCAGTGCCCGGGACAGGGCCGGGATCGTGATATCCGGGCTGAATTCCGCCAGGTTCGCCACCCTGGCGCGCACGCTGTCGATGCCCTTCGCCCGCAGCTTGCCGTCGTCCGGGGCCAGGTAGCGGCCCAGGCGGTCCAGGGCCACGTCCACCATGATCGTGCCGTGGTGCAGGGCGGTATCCCTGGAGAGCTTAAAGGCGTTGCCGGAAAATTTTGACCCGCTGCCTTCAATCACAAGGTCGTTCCGCCCCGTGAACACTGCCTTTACGCCAAATCGGGCCACCGCCCGGCGCACCACCTCCAGCTGGCGGCGCACGTCGTATTCCGATCGGGGCAGCACAAAGCTGAAGTTCAGATTGCCCATGTCGTGGAACACCGCGCCGCCGCCGCTGCTGCGACGGGCCAGGCGGCCGCCCTCGTCCTCCAGCAGCTTCACCCGGCACTCCTTCCAGGCGTTCTGGTGTCGGCCGATGACCACGGTGTTCCGGTTCTGCCACAGGTACAGCACCCGGTCCGTCCTTCCCAGCGTCTCAAACAGCAGCGCCTCCAGAGCCAGGTTGTGCCAGGCGTTGTCCGAATCACCCATGAGAACGAAATTGCGCACGCTATCACCCCAAGGAGATTATATCACATTATACTGCTGAAAGCCAACAAAAAAACGGACGCTTGCGCGTCCGCCTTTAATTGGCTGTTTACCAGCGGGCCCACCTCAGATAGCTGCGGGAAGCCCATCCCTTCCGCCTGCCGTTCCAGCTCACATAAGCCCAGTTGCCGTTGATCTTGTAAACGGTGACCCCGTGGGTGCCGTGAGGAATGCTGTAATAGATCCTGTAATTGGTACCGCGGCCCGAGCGCACGTTCAGTCCACTCGTCTGGGTCGCGACATCGGCGCGGGCATTTGCCTTGACATAGGTCTCGGCAACCCAGCCCTTCAGGCCGCTCATGGTCTTGACGTTGATCCACTTATAACCATTTTTCCTGACGGTTTTGCTGCTGACCTTCACCAGCGCCGTGCCATTGGACAGGCTGGAAATAATGGCGGAACTGGTGCCCGCCGATCTGCGCAGATAAAGGGTGCTTCCCCTGGTCTGGACGTGATAAACCGAGGTATCGCCATTGCTGACAGCGCCTTCGGCGAGAGAAGTTGCGGGAACGACTGCGATCAGCAGCATCACCGCGAGAAGAACTGCGAGAATCCTCTTCATGGATTTCCCCTCCTTATTGTTTATTGCCTGTTTCCGCGGCCATCAGGCGACGCCCTGTCAGGGCCAGGCTGACAACCCAGTGCCATAAATGCACATTTTTTCCGGAATCTGGCTGGTGCAAACATTATACATCAATTTCCGGGATCAGATATTACAAGTTTGTCACATTTTTAGGAAAAGAACTGGGCATGAATATGCTATAATATAGGCGCTGTGATATAGTGGATCTATGTTCAACCGAGGGGGTACTGCCATGCGCATCTACACCGGCCGCAGCCGGCTGATGGAACCGGCCATGATCGACGTCTTGCGCCAGAGCATGGCCGGGGGCGACCGGGACCACATCGTCGTGGTGCCCAAGCAGCTGACGCTTCAAACCGAGCGCACCCTGCTGGCGGCACTGGCGCTGAAGGGCTCCTTCCGGCTGCAGGTGCTGAGCCCCGAGCGGCTGTGCGGCCGCATATTCGAAGCCGCGGGACAGCCCGAGGGCGCGCGGGTGGACGAGCGGGGCCGGGTCATGCTGGTGCGCGCCGCCGTGCACAGCGTGGACGAGCGATTGACGCTGTACCGCGGCGCGGCCGGGCGCAGGGGCTTTGCGGAGCGCTGCGCCCGCCAGCTGGAGCTGATACGCCAGGCCGGTCTGACCCCGGACAGGCTGTTTGCCTGCGCCGAACAGGCCGAAGGCCTGCTGCGCATGAAGCTGGACGACCTGGGAATCATACTGGAGGCCTACGAGGACCTGCTGGAGGGCCGCTTTCAGGACGGAGAATCGGAGTTTACAGAGGCCGTGGAACGGGCCCCCGATGCCGGCTTTTTGAAGCAGGCCTGCGTACTGTTCTACGGCTTCGACCTGACCCCTCCCACGCTGCACCGGCTGATCGGCGCGGTAGGCGCGGCCTGCCCGCAGACCCATGTTTTCCTGCCGCTGGCCAACGACGAAAACGCCCGGGATTTCGACGCCTACCTGCCGCTGAAGGGCTGCCTGGAGCGCATGATCGTCGCCGCCCGCCGCGCAGACGTCTGGCCCGAGCGCGTCCTGGTAGAAGCCGGGGGCGCCTCCGACGCCAAGCACCTTGCGGTGGACGCCGGCAGCCAGGCGGCGGAGCTGGCCCTGCTGTCGGGCGAGCTGTTCGCCTTTCCCGTCACCGCCTCGGAGGACCGGCGTTCGCCAAAGCGGGTCCAGGCCGTCACGCTGCGGGATCCCATGGAGGAATGCCGCTTCGCCGCGGCGCTGTGCCGCAGGCTGGCCATGAAGAACGGCTGGCGCTGGAACGACATGCTGATCCTCTGCCGGGACATCGACGGCTACCGCCAGCCCCTGAAGGAGGCCTTTCGGGCCTACGGCGTGCCGCTCTTCCTGTCCTCCAGCCGTGCGGCATCCCGCCATCCCCTGGCGGAGAGTCTGGTCGACGCGCTGCGACTGGTGGAAGAAGCGCCCCGCGCCGAGGACGCCCTGGCGCTGTTGCACACCGGTTACATGCCCCTGGAGGCGGACGAGGTGAACCGGCTGAGCAATTATATCGAAAAATACGCCCTGAAGCCTTGGGCGCTGTTGCGTCCGCTGAAGAGGGGCAGTGCAGCGGAGCGGGAGGCGCTGGAGCCCGTGCGGGTCCGATTTGCGGAACCCATCGGCAAGCTGAAGCGCCATATGAAGCGCTCACAGGGCCTGAAGGACCAGCTGGCGGCCATCTACGGCTTCCTGGAAGACATCGGCGCGGCTGACCGTCTGCGTCAGAGGCTGAACGCGCTGAGTGAAGGCGGACTCCGGGAGCAGGCCGGCGAGGAGGGCCAGGTCTGGAACCGCATCGTCGGCGCGCTGGACCAGATGGCCGAGCTGATGGGCGAAAGGCCCCTGCCCGTCTCCGAGCTGCGCCAGACCCTGACGGAATCGCTGGACGCTGCCATCATCAAGCCCCTGCCCCAGTCCGGGGACGCCGTGTACGCCCAGACCACGGACCGCATCATCGCCCAGCGGGCGAAGGCGCTGCTGATACTGGGTGAAACCGACAGGACGATCTCGGACACCGACGGGCTGTTGAGCCCTGAACAGACACAAGCCTTTTCACGCCTCGCCCGAGCCTGGCTGGGATCAGACGGCATGGAGCTTTCCCGCATGCGGCGCTTCTATTTAAAGGCCTCGGTGGAGATGACCGGGGAATACCTGTGTGTCAGCGCCCCCCTCAGCGCCCTGGACGGCAGCGTCCAGCATCCCGGCGCACTGCTGGCGCTGCTGAAGGGCATATTTCCGGCGCTGTCAGTGCGCGGCGGTGTCTCCGACGACGACGGCGTGCAGTGGATGCTTCGCGGCGCGCCTGAGGCGGCCTCCGCCTGGGCAGCCAAATCCCTGTCAGGGGTCTCCGAGGGGGAATCCGCCCAGCCCTGGGACACCGCCGCCCTGGCGGGTCTCAGGCAGATCGGAAGGGGACTGATCAGCGACGGCGCGAGCCGCTCGCTGCGCCAAATCGGCGCGGCCCTGAGCCGTGGGGAGAGCGCCGACGCGCTGAATCCAGAAACGGCAGGCGCGCTGTATGGTGCCCTGCGCCGCCAGAGCATATCCCGGCTGGAGCTCTTCGCCAGGTGTCCCTTCGCCTATTTCACCCGCTACGGCCTGCGCCCGGAGCGCATCGAGCCCTTCCGGCTGAGCGTACAGGATGAGGGCACCTTCTTTCACAACGCCGTGCATGAATTCCTGCTGGCCAGCATGGAGGACCTGAACCGGTTGAACGACGATGAGGCCGGACGGCGCATGGACGGCATCGCGGACCGGCTGCTGGAAACGATGGCCAGCGAGGGGCCCCTGGGGGACAGCGCCGTGTCCCTGGCCGAGCGCCGGCGACTGAAGGCGACGGCGCGGACCTGCGCCGCCGTGCTGGCCGAGCACATGCGGGGCAGCCGCTTCACAACCGCAGCGCTGGAGACGGACTTCGGCGTCGAGGACGGCATGGCCCGGCTGACGGTCAACGCGATGAGCGGGGAATGCACGCTGGAGGGACGGATCGACCGCATCGACGAATGGGCCGAGGGCGGCTATCTGCGGGTGATCGACTACAAGCGCGGCGGAAAGCCCCTGGCGCTGGACGAGGCCTGGCACGGACTGAGCCTCCAGCTGCCCGTCTACCTGGCCGCGGCCACCCGGAAGCGTCGCGAGCAGAGCGCCGGGGTCTATTACTTTCCCCTGGACGAGGGCATACTGACCACCCAGAGCACCGATCCCGGCGATGTGGAAAAAGCCCGCCTGGACAGCTTCCGGCTGAACGGACTGGCCCCGGACGACACGGACCTGCTTCAGGCCCAGTCGCCAAACTTCACTCAGGTGCTGAACGTGAAGGTCAACGCCGACGGCGGACTGCGAAAGGGCACGCTGGCCACCGACGCCGGCGGCTTTGAAGCGCTGATGAAGAAGACCCTCGAAAGGGCCGGAGAGCATCTGGACGCCATTCGCTCGGGACTTGCGCAGGCGGCTCCGGCGATATACCGCCAACAGAACGCCTGCCGGTACTGCGACTGGCGGTCCGTCTGCCTGTTCGACGACCGCCTCGACGGGCGACGCGCGCGCCGTTTCGAGACCATCAAATCGGATGAGGTGCTGAAAAGATTGAAGCTTGAAGAATAAGATCCTGAGCTTTGCTCAGGATCTTATTCTTCAAGGTACGTCTCCCGCAGGCTGCCCCCGGCTGCGGTGGCTTTGAAGCTGTTCATCTGGTCGTGGACGCGCATGCTGTAGGTCTCCTCGCCGTTCACCAGCAGGCAGTCCACCAGGTCCAGCTCGGCGGCGCACAGCACAGAGGCGATGGCGTTCAGGTGGGCGGCCTCTATGTCGTCCATACCCTGGGCGGGCCTGTCCTTCCAGAGCACCATATACACGAAGCGGGCGTCGTGGCCAATGGCGTCCATCACGATCCGGCGGGCGCTCTCCGCCTCCCACCAGAATTCCGTCTCCTGCAGATCGGTGATGGTGATCAGGTTGAAGTTGAAATCGGAATAGATCACCCACAGGCCCGTCCGCTGCTTCTCGGGCAGGAGAGGCTTCAAAAAGGCCATCACCTGCTGGTAGCAGTGCAGGCGGATGTCGCTGACATTGTGCATCTGGCGGTAAGCCAGCACCAGCGCTCCAGTCAGGTTGATCCACTCCGCCATGCCGGAGGTTACCCCCTGAACAGAGAGCAGCTCCTCCCGGGAGGCGCGGAAGACCCCTCCCACAGAGCCAAACCGATCCACCAGCAGCCGGGAGACCGGCGACAGATCCTGGCGGGGCATCGCGTGGCAGAGCACGATCTCCACCATCTCATAGGGCTTCAGGGTATCCCATCCATCCCGCTCCAGCCTGAGCCGCAGCCGGCTTCGGTGGCCCTCCCACAGGGGCTTTCCCCCTTTGTCCTTTAAACCGTCAATCTTCAATGCTGGTCTTCTCCCGTCCGAAAACATCATAGGCCTGGTTGATGACGTCCCTGGCCGTGTCGGAAACCTTCTTTTCCGACGCGGTGCTGCCCTCGAGGTTCATGGCGATGCCCACCGGCTGGCCGAAGGCACCCTCGAGCGCCGCCTGTATCATGCCGCGCTTGCGCTCCAGCAGCATTTTATCCATCATGTTCTTCTTTGCGAACTCCACCACGACCTGGTTGCCGTCGAAGCGTATGAAGCGCATGGCCTCCAACGGCTTTCGTATGGATGGGTTTTCCGCCTGCAAGCCGGCGATGGCGTCCAGCCAGGCTTGGGGCGGCTCCTCGGCGGGCGTGGGCTTCGACGCGGGCGCCCTCTTCTCCGCTTCCTTCTTCTCCTCCGGCTTCGCGGCGGCGGCGCGCGGCCGCGTTCTCGGGGCGGTCGCGCCTTGCTCCACCAGCTTTTCCACCCGGTCCAGGCGCTCCCGGACCGTGGCGTCCGCCTCCTTTTCGGGGTGGCAGGCCCGCACGGCGGCCAGCTCCAGTATCGTCCTTGGGCGGGAGGCCCACTTGGTATCCGGCTCCGCCTGCATGAACAGGCCGAGCATCCGCTCCAGCGCGTCCGGATGGATGCGGTTGGCCTGTGCCCCGAAGCGCTCTGCGTCCTCCGGGGTGATTTCGAGCAGCCCGGCCAGGCCCTCCTTCACCGCTGAAGCCAGCATGACGCCCCTCAGGTGGGCCACGGTATCCCGGATGAACACCTGGGGATCGCTGCCCTGGCGCATCACCTGGTCGATCTGTGTCAGCGCCAGCCCCGCGTCGCCGTCGATCAGCGCGTCCACGAATTCAAACATCGCCGAACGGCCCGCCGTTCCCAGCACATCCCGGGCCAGCTGGCCGGAAACCTCGCCGTCGGTATAGGACAGGCACACGTCCAGCAGGCTCAGGGCGTCGCGCATCGCGCCCTCGGCGGCCCTGGCGATCTCGGCGAGGGCCTCCTGAGAGGCGCTGCGCCCGATGCCCGCGAGCACCACCTTCAGCCGGTCGATGATCACTTCCATGGATATCCTGTGGAAGTCAAAGCGCTGGCAGCGTGAAAGTATCGTGGCGGGCAGGCGCTGGGGTTCGGTGGTCGCCAGTATGAACACGGCGTGCTTCGGCGGCTCCTCCAGCGTCTTGAGCAGGGCGTTGAAGGCCCCTGTGGAGAGCATGTGCACCTCGTCTATGATGTAGACCTTGTAGCGGGTCAGCGTCGGCGGATACTTGATCTTCTCCCGCAGGTCGCGGATCTCGTCCACGCCGTTGTTGCTGGCGGCGTCGATCTCCATCACATCCATGCTGCTCTCCTGCTTCAGGGCCCGGCAGATCTCGCATTCGCCACAGGGGTCGCCGTCCCGGGGCGTCAGGCAGTTGATGGCCCTGGAGAGCACCTTCGCCGCCGTGGTCTTGCCCGTTCCACGGGTGCCGCAAAACAGATAGGCGTGGGCGATGCGACCCGTCATCACCTGTCGCTTCAGCGTGCGGGTGATGGCCTCCTGACCGCAGATTTCAGAAAATGTCTCCGGTCGCCACGCGCGGTACAATGCCTGATAGCTCATCGAAAAACCTCCGGGAGAGTATGTCTGTCTCCTTTCTCTATTGTAACTGATTTCTCCGAAAAACGAAAGGGGGCGGGCAGAAAAAGTTCAAAAACAATGAAATCGTTTCCGCCTTTTCTTTACCCCGTTTTTTAACAGCGAGGTAAAGGCGATTACATGTGGGGTCGCTATAATGCATATTAGCGAGGGTTTCCTCTTATAATTATGCATCCTGAATAAGGGGGAACGAATATTGAAAAAGATCGTTCTCACCGGCGGCGGAACCGCCGGGCATGTCACGCCGAACCTGGCGCTGATCCCACGCCTGAAGGCCGATGGATGGGAAATCCATTACATCGGCGCGGCCAACAGCGCCGAGGAAGCGCTGATCACCCAGGTGGAGGGCGTCTCCTTCCACACCGTATCGGTGGGCAAGCTGCGTCGCTACTTCGACCCAAAGAACTTTTCCGATCCCTTTCGGGTGATCAATGGCGTTCGCCAGGCGACCGGACTCATCCACAATATCAAGCCCAACGTGGTGTTCTCCAAGGGCGGCTTCGTATCGGTCCCCGTGGTCTACGGGGCGAAGCTGAACGGCGTGCCCGTGGTCAGCCATGAATCGGACATGACCCCCGGCCTGGCCAACAAGCTGTGCCTGCCCTTTACCAAGGCCCAGTGCTGCACCTTCCCGGAGGCTGTGAAGTACGCCAGGGGCAAGGGTGTACACACCGGTTCGCCCATCCGGCCCGAGATCCTGCGCGGCAGCAAGGAAGGCGGCCTCAGGCGCTTCGGCCTGAATCACAGTCGGCCGGTCCTGATGGTGATGGGCGGCTCCAGCGGCGCCCAGGCCATCAACCAGGCGGTGTGGCAGTGCCTGCCGAAGCTGACCGAAAACTTCCAGGTGCTGCACCTGTGCGGCAAGGGCAACCTTTCGCCCGTTCTGGAGGGTACAGACAACTACGTCCAGGTGGAATACCTGACCGAGGAACAGGAAATGGCCGACGCCTACGCCTGCGCCGACATACTGGTCTCCCGGGCGGGCAGCAATTCACTGTGCGAGATACTGGCGGTGCGCAAGCCGGCGCTGCTGATTCCCTATCCCAAAGGCGCCAGCCGAGGCGACCAGATCCTCAATGCCGAATCCTTCCGGACCCAGGGCTTCAGCCATGTGCTGCAGCAGGAGGACATGACGCCGGAAAGCCTGATCAGGAATATCGAAAGCCTCTACCACGACCGCGGCGCGCTCTATGAGGCCATGGCCACCGAGCCCACCGCCAACGGCATCGACAAGGTGCTTGAACAGATCTATAAATTCGCCAAATAAAAAGCGCCTGAGCGCTTTTTATTTATACTGTCCACACCCTGGATACGACGCCTGTGGATACCCTGTTTTATGACAAAACCCGCGAAAAAAACGCGCTTTCTGTGGCCTTCTATAGACTTTTCAAAGCAGTGATGCTACAATGAAGGCGATATGTTATCCACAAGCTGTGTATTAATCCGCCTGTGTTATCCACATCGCGGACGGAGGAAGATTGCGCCATGAATTACACGCCTGAAGACAAGGCGAAATGGGAAAAGGTCATCCAGATGATGGAGGAGACGCTGACCAAGTCCGGCCAGCGCCCCTTCTTCGATACTTTTATCAGGCCCCTGAAGCTCTACGCCATCGCGGCGGACACGATGTATGTCAGCGGCGACAACGCCTTCAACATCCGCCATGTGCAGAACCGCTTTGCCACGATGATCTACAGCACCGTGCCCCTCGTTTTCGGCCGGCGCTACGAGCTGGAATACTACACCGAGGCGGAAATCGCCCGGGTGGTGGGCCAGATTCGCCAGAATACGCTGAACCCGATGTATACCTTCGACAACTTCATCATCGGCGCTTCGAACAACTTTGCCTTCGCGGCGTCTCTGGCCGTGGCCCAGACCCCCGGCGAGGTCTACAATCCACTGTTCATCTACGGCGGGGTCGGCCTGGGCAAGACCCACCTGATGAACGCCATCGGCAACTACATCTCCACCCAGGACAATCACCTGAACGTGCTGCTGATGACCAGCGAAACCATGACCAACGAGCTGATCGAGGGCATCGCCAGGAAAAAGACCTCGGAGCTGCGCAACCGCCTGCGGAACGTGGACGTGCTGATGGTGGACGATATACAGTTCCTCTCCCGCACGAAGGCGACCCAGGAGGAGTTTTTCCACACCTTCAACAGCCTCCACGACAACAAAAAGCAGATCATCATCGCCTCGGACCGCCCGCCCAAGGAGCTGCCCGAGATCGAAGAGCGCCTGCGCTCCCGCTTCGAATGGGGCCTGATCGTGGATATACAGAAGCCGGATTATGAAACAAGGGTGGCCATACTGATGCAAAAGGCCAACGAGATGGCCATAGACGTGCCCTATGACGTGGTGGAATACATCGCCCAGAACGTCAATTCCAACATCCGCGAGCTGGAGGGCTGCCTTAACAGCCTGAACGCCCGCGCCGAGCTGATGCAGACGCCCATCTCACTGGAAATGGCCAGGAACACGCTGTCGGGCCGCATCGGCTCCCAGGCCGCCCGGGCCGTGACGCCGGAGCTGATCATCGACATGGTCGCAAGGCAGTACGACACCACCCCCCAGGACATCACCGGCAAGAACCGCAGCCAGCAGATCGCGCTGCCCCGGCAGGTGGCCATGTACATCTGCCGGCGAATGACCACGCTGTCCACCACCAGCATCGGAAAGGCCTTCGGCGGGCGGGACCACACCACCGTCATGCACGGCTGTGACAAGATCGCCGCCTCCATGAACGCCGACTTCTCCTTCAGGAAAAGGGTGGAGGAGCTCATGGGGCTGATCGAGGGACGCTGAGTCGCTCTGTGGACAAGCCCTCCATTTTCCACACGCCATCCACAGTCGCTGTGGATGGGAAAAGCGCCTTATGACGGGGATTTGGAAAGGATTTCCACAGTATGCACAGCACTACTTCTACGGCTATATATACATATTTATATATAATAACAGATACTTCCATGCTTGCCGGTATCGGGCCGGACGCGAGGATACCACAGGAGGAAAGGACCATGAAATTCACCTGTTCTGCCAACACGCTGACAGAAGCGCTTCAAATCGTCACAAAGGCGCTGCCCGGACGCACCACCAACCAGATCCTGGAGGGCATACTGGTGCAGACCGATATGAATGAAGTGATACTGACCTGCTCGGACGAGCGCATCACCATCGTCACCCGCATGGAGGCCTATGTCACCGAGCCGGGGCGCGGCGTGGTGCCGGGCAAGCTGTTCAACGAAATCGTGCGCCGCCTGCCCGAGGGCGACATCGAAATTTCGATGAACGACCGCTTCGTATTCACCATAAGGGGTGCGGGCAACCGCACCAACATGTCCGGCCAGGACGCGGACCTCTTCCCTGCCCTGCCGTCCATCAGCGGCGAAAAGGAGGTTTCCCTGCCCCAGGACATGCTGAAGGACATGATCCAGAAGACGGAATTCGCCATCGCCGTGGAGGATGCCCGGGAGGTGCTGACCGGTTGCCTGCTGGAGATCGCAAACGGCGACGTGAACATGGTGGCGCTGGACGGCTTCAGGCTCGCGCTGAAGCGGGCTAAGTGCGGCGACGTGCTGGAGAAGCTGTCGGCCATCATCCCCGGTCGGGCTGTGGGCGACATCGGCAAGCTGCTCTCGGACGATCCCGAGGCCTTCGCTACATTGTCCTTTGGCGGCAACAAGCTGCACATCAAGCTGGAGAAGACGGAGATATTCGTCATACTGGTGAAGGGCGAATACATACAGTACCGCCAGATCCTGCCCAACCGCTTCGCCACCCGGGTGGTGGTGGAGCTGGAGCCCTTCCGCAGGGGCATCGATCGCGCCGCGCTGATCGCCAGGGAGGGCAACAACAATCTGCTGGTGTTGAAGATCGCCGACGGGGAGATGGCCATAGAGGCCCATTCCCAGATCGGCGACGTGTACGAGAAGCTGGAGATCCAGCAGGAGGGCGCGAACCTGAACATCGCTTTCAACGTCAAGTATCTGACGGACGTGGTGCGTTTCATCGACGCCGATCAGATCGAGATCAACCTGAACAACGCCATCAGCCCCTGTGTCATCACGCCGCTGGGCGACCAGGATTATTTGCACCTGGTGCTGCCGGTGCGCACCGGAGCGACGAACTGAGCCCATGAGCCAATTTGAAACGGACACCATCGCCGCCATCGCCACGGCAGGCGGCGCCGGCGGCATCGCCATCGTGCGCGTCAGCGGCGGCGGGGCCGAGGCCATATTGAAGCAGATGTTTATTCCCGCTGTAAAGCGGGAATATTTTGAGTCCCACCGGCTGATGTACGGCAGGGCGGTGGACGAAGGCGGCGAAGCGCTGGACGAGGTGATGGCGGTGCTGATGCGCGCGCCTTCCACCTATACCCGGGAGGATGTGGCGGAGATCCACTGCCACGGCGGCAGCGCCAGCGCAAATGCGGTGCTTGGGCGCGCGCTGGCGCTGGGGGCACGCATGGCGGCGCCTGGGGAATTCACCCGGCGGGCGTTCATGAACGGTCGAATCGACCTGGCCAGGGCCGAGGCGGTGATGCAGCTGATCGGCGCGAACAGCCAGGCGGCGGCGAGGGCCTCCCTCAGGCAGCTGGAGGGCGGCGTATCGGGCTTTGTGCGCCGGGTTTCGGACCGCCTGAAGGACGTGCTTGCCCTGCTGGAGGCTTCCACGGATTTTCCCGAGGAGGTCGAGGAGGAGGCCACCGCCATTGAGGTCGCCGATAAACTGCGGATGATCGCCGGGGAAATACGCCGGCGCAGTGACCGCCGAAGCGCCCGGCTGCTGCGGGAGGGCGCATCCATCGTGCTGGCGGGTCGGCCCAACGTGGGCAAATCCTCCCTGATGAACGCGCTATTGAACCAGGAGCGGGCGATCGTCACCAGCATACCCGGCACGACCCGGGACGTGTTGACGGAGCGGATCAGCCTCGGCGGCGTGATGGCCGAGATATCCGACACCGCCGGACAGAGGGATACCGAGGACCCCATCGAGCGCATCGGCGTGGACCGGGCGCGACGGGCCGCGGAGCGCGCGGACGTGGTGCTGATCGTGCTGGACGCCGCCAGCGAGATGGATCCGTCGGACGCCGAGCTGGTGAAGGCCGCCGACGAGCGGGCCATCATATGCCTGAACAAGAGCGACCTTCCGCCTGTGCTGACGGCACAACAGCTTAAGACGATGACGGATGCGAAGATCATGGGCATATCCGCCCAGACCGGAACGGGGCTGGACGGGCTGATCGACGAATTGAAACGCAGGATCGCTGTGGGCGAAGAAAACAACGGCCAGCTCACGGCACAGAGGCACATCGAGCTGGCTCAGAGCGCGGCGGAGAGCCTGGACAGTGCCGTCGACGCCATCGAGGCGGGAATGCCGCTGGATACCGCCGCCATCGATATACGGGAGGCGTTGTCTTCGCTGTCGGAGATCACCGGCGAAAACGCGACTGAGGCGGTCATAGACCGGGTATTTGAGCAGTTCTGCGTTGGAAAATAAAATAAAGGGGCATGTCGGAGATAAGACATGTCCCTGTTTATTTTAATCCCGGCGCGTGAGGCTTCCGAACAGTCCAAAGGCGCACAGCGCAGCGATCAAAAACGCGGCGCAGGTCATGGAAATGGATTCGGAAACGGGGGTTTTCACCAGGAATTGAAAGACGACGAGGCCGAGCAGGGCGATGCCTCCGACGGCCAACAGCAGCCGGTTCATCGGCCTGGATTCCAGGGGAGAGCGTCGAAAGGGCGTGCGACAGGCCTCATAGAGCAGGAGCCCCGCGAAGAGGGGCGCCGGGGTGAAGCGCCCGGGCCACAGCAGCGCCAATGCCGGAAGTGCCAGCGCCGGGTACAGCCCCGCGTGAAGCATCGACAGTGGCGCGCGCCGGAGTACCTCGGGGTTGGGCACGGGTTGAAACCTTCCGCCCAGTGAGAGGCTGATGAAAAGCCCGATCAGCGCCGACAGGCCGCAGGTGACCAGCAGCCAGCCGGGATTTACGGCGGATAATGGAATGAGGTCCGGTTGGGGCTGCATGCACAGAATCAATCCCAACAGCACCAGGACGGCGGTGAGGCACCGGCAGGCCGTGGCGCTTTTCCTGTCCCCCCACTGCGCATAAATATTCATAGAACACATGTTCTATATTTAAAAGCAGCCCGCAGGGGACCAGGGGAAGCAGGAGGCGCGTACCCGGGATCAGGTGGAGTATCAGCGCGGAAAGCGCCGCGCCGGGAAGGTGGCAGCCCAGCGCCACGAGCGTGCTGCCCTGGACATATTTCATGGAAGGCTGGGTGGCAAATGCGGCCCGCAGGCCGTCTGAGGTGGCAAGGGCGCACAGCTTAACGGCATACAGGGCCACAAAAAGCCCGAGCGCTGCCGCGCCGCGGCCCGGAAGGCACGCGGCGAGGAGGGCCAGGGGAAGAAAGAGGTCGGAGGGCCGCAGCAGTCTGAGGGCTGGATGGTTTCTGATATTCATATCGGTTTTCCTCTTGAATAAATATTAATAGATATGTGGGGTGTTCCGCACCTATACCATCTCACAGGATATGCTGAACATCCCCGTCGCGCCATCCCGACGGGCGACATAGAGAGAAGCATCCACATGGGGCTCTATTCCGGCCATCTGCAAATTCAGCTCACAGGTGCGCATGGCCAGTTCGGGAAAGTTGTTTTCCTTGCTCAGGTGGCCGAGTATGATCTGGCTGGCGCCGTTTCGCACAAGCTCCACGGCCACGTGTCCGGCGTCGTCGTTGGAAAGGTGGCCGCGATTGGATTTGATGCGCTTCTTCAGTTCGTAGGGATAGGGACCGACCGTGAGCATGTTGGGGTCATAGTTGGATTCCAGTATCACTGACTGGGCTCCCCGGACGTATTTCAACCAGCTCTCCCTGATGCAGCCCAGGTCCGTGGCGATGGCCAGCTTCGCGCCTTTCAGCTCGAAGGTGTACCCCACCGATTGATTGGCATCGTGTGGCGTGGGAAAGGGCGTGACATCGATGGAACCGATAAAAAAGTCCTGTTCCGGCTCGAAAAGTATGCGGTTTTTATCGCTGATTGAGC
Source organism: Clostridia bacterium (assembly GCA_017432405.1). Next base: position 33,642 of record JAFRJF010000193.1, read on the forward strand.
CAATTTTGTTGTACATACCCTGCCAGGTGCCCTCCGTGGCATAGATGGGAATGTCGTATTTTCTGGAGAGTATGCCAATGCCCTTGATATGGTCGGCGTGTTCGTGGGTGACGAGTATGGCACTGAGGCACTTGGGATCGATGCCCATAGCCATCAATTCCCCTGTCACCCGGTTTCCGGACATGCCGGCATCCACCAGTATGTGGGCGTCGTCACAGCCCACGTAGGTCGCGTTACCGCTCGACCCGCTGAAAAGCGGAGAAAAGCGCAATTCCATGCGTGTATTTCCTCTCTATTTGATGCTTTTTACCCCTGTCAGGTCAAAGCTCGGAATGTATTTTTCGTCTGAGGACGATAGTTCCTGTACAAAGCCGTCCTCCAGCCCCAGAGCCATCAGGTGGTCGACGACCGTGTCGTATTCCGCCTGGGTCAGCCTTCGGTTCAGTTCATCCAGGCCGCGCAGGTCGCCGAAGGGCAGATACTGGGCCATCAGGCTGACCCATGCGCCCGGCAATTCGTCCGCGATCCAGTCAAATATGGCCATCGATTCCCTGGCGCAGCCGGGCAGTATCAGGTGGCGCACGATGGTGCCCCGGCGGATGATGCCGTCCTCGTCCAGCTCCACCGGACCGGTCTGGCGCAGCATTTCCTTCAGGGCGGGTCCTGCATGGTCGAAGTAATCCCTGGCGGCGGAATACTTTTGCGCCGAAATGGGGTCGATATACTTGAGATCCGGCAGATAGACCTGTATCTTTCCTTCGAAACGCCTGATATTCTCGACTTTTTCATAACCGCCGGAGTTCCAGACCACGGGAACGGGCAGTCCGCCTTCCAGGGATCGATATACGGCTTCGGAAAAGTGGGTTGGATTGACGAGATTGATGTTGTGGACGCCCTGATCGATCAATTCGAAGTAAATCTGCCTAAGCCGTTGCACGCTTACGGTTTCGCCAAAGCCGTCATGGGATATGGGATAGTTCTGGCAGAACCGGCAGCGCAGCGCGCAGCCGCTGAAGAAGACGGCCCCGGAACCGTTTGTTCCGCTGATGACTGGCTCCTCATCGTAATGCGGCGCGGCCCTGGCAATTACGGGGTCCGCGCCCATTCGGCAGAATCCCTTGCCGGTTTCTCCGCGCATCGCATGGCAATTTCTCGGGCAGGCGGAGCAGATATAGGGCGTCATGGCGAACCTCCCTGTTCATTCGATACAGTCAATTCATTATAATTCATCAATGTTATCGATATTCAGAATGTTTCACGTGAAACATGGAAAATTCGGGGATGATATCGCCCGGTGTCAGGATGTGTATGTTTCACGTGAAACATTAAGCTGTTCTGAGCGTGATCAGCCACACTTCGGGTTCCGTACCCAATCGCAGGTTGATAACTTCGCAGCCCACACCCTCGCTGGTAAGTATTGGGATACCGCTCTGGGTGTTCCACCCACTGAGAAAGCGCTTCTCGGCATCGGACAGGGAGAGGATGCTCCTTCCGAAAATGCGGATCTGCCCGCCGTGGGTATGCCCGCAGAGGGCCATATCCGCCCAGGGACCGCTGTCTGCCGCTTCACTGGTCAACAATATGGGCAAGATGTCCGGACCCTCGGCGAAGACCAGCACGCAGTCCTTGCGAGAGAAGGCATTGCCCGCGTCATTCAGGCTTGAGTGCTTCCCGCAGATGCCGACGAGCCAAAGGGTATCTCCGTTCATATGGAGATCGATTTTTTCGTTGATCAGGGGCTTAATGCCGTTTTCCTCCATCGCCTCGCGCAGGCTTTGCCAATGAACGTCTTCGGTGTTGGCTATGCCGTACTTTCCAAGGGGCGCATGAAAAGCACTTATATAATGGAAGAAATCCGAACGCGATTGCAGCAGATGGGCCGCATTGTCGCTGCTGCTATCAGGGCGATTCAGCCTGTTCAGCAGCGAGGTGGAGTTGTAGTCTCCGCCGAGTACCAACATATCCGGATGCAGCGATTGCAGCTGATCGAACAATGCGCCAGCGCGATCCGGGGTATTGATGCCAAAGAGATCGATATCCGAAGCGTAGAGAAGGGTTTTGCCGTCAAAGCCAGGGGGAAGGTCGGGCAAGACGACCTCCGCGCGCCGTATGCGCAGCAGGCTGGCGTTGATCACACCGACGCAGGCTGTGATGGCAATAATCAGCAGCAGCGCGGCGAAGATTGCAAGGGCAATTTTTGCGCCTTTTCCCGGCTTTTTGTTTGTCTTAATTTTGGTTGCCATAGCCAAAACTCCAATTTAAATTCAAATTTGTCATTGATTGGATAATTACTGCCGCAATGTGGTTTTGGTTTGAAAATTGCAGCGGAATTATACGCTTTTTGCCCGGTTTTGTTACAGCAGCGTCGTTGCAACGGGTATCAACTTCAATTATAATTAGTTTCGGTATGGTATACAAGGGATACTGGCCCAAATCGGGTTGATTTGTGACTGATGTAACAGGGTCATACGCTGCCCTTTGTATGCCATATGTCAATAAAATAGTATGGGAGAAGACCATGGAAAGGAACCGAAAGGGGCGCCTTCCATGGGCAATCGCTCTGTTGATCGTGGTATTTGTCTGCGTCATCGCGCTGGTGGCCGGACGGATCGTCAGCAATATCACCCATCGCAGCTCCTACGACTACAAGGCCGTCAAGCTGTCCAACAATCTCGGGCTGGATGTGGTAAACGATGGATTTGTGTACTACGATGGAAGCTATATCTATGCCGTGACGACGGAGGGAAAGATCAAATGGTCCTACCTCATCGGCAAAAACGCCGACTTTAGAGCCAGCGCGAACGGCGTAGCGGCATGGTCGGAGACCTTGTTCACGGTGATTGACAGCCAGAACGGCACGCCCTCCTACAGCGGCGCCATGGAATCGGAGGTACTGTCCGCCTGTGTCGGCAGCCGCTATACCGCCGTCCTGCTGGGACCGGAATACAACAGCACGATTGTCCTCATGGAGCCGGGAGGTCGGCGCGTGAACAACATCACGCTCACCAACCAGACTGTGATCGAATACGGCTTTTTCTCTAACGGGTCGCTGCTGTGGGTGATGAGCCTGGATACCAGCGGCACCGTGCCCAGCTGTACCGTCAACACCTACAGGCCGGGCAAGGAGATGGTGGGTTCGATCCACGACAACGAGCAGCTGATGTACGGCGTGGTTTTCCAATCCTCCTATTTTTGCTGCGTGGGCGATACCTTCCTGAAGATATACGATTACACGGGCAAGGAGGACAGGACGCGACGCAAGAAGGTGTACGGCTGGTACATGGCCGCGCTGGAGGAGGAGGTTCAGGACGATCCTCTGATGGCCTTCGTGCCCAATGCCCAGTACGATTCCCGGTCGGGCATGCAGGATGTGCGCATGATTCGCTCCAACCTGGATCAGCAGGTGCGCATGCCCTACGGCTGCCAGATGCTGATCGCCCGAAATGACCGCGTTTATGGCTTTTCAACAGAGGGCTATGTATCGATCGCGAACAGGGGCAGCCAAAGGGTAAACGCCTATGCCCTGCCGATGCAGTTTGACAAGGTATACGGTGTGACTTCGAACAACATGGCCATCCTGGGCAGCGGCAACATCATCTATATATTGAACCTGTCGTGAGCGGAGCGCATGGAAAGGAAAAAAATGGGTATGATAGACGGTAAAGACACAATTCCTTCAAAGGAGGATAAACGATGAATCTCAATCTGTTGGATATCACGATCATCGTGATCCTCGCGTTCTACCTGATATCGGGTATGTACCGGGGCTTTATAACGTCTCTTTTGACGACCATTGGGTTTGTGGGCGCATGGTTTGGCGCCCAGCAGCTCTACCCTCGGGTGGCCCAGCTGGCGCTGTCCAACCAGACGCTGATGGCGGTGCTGAACCAGTACCTGGAGCCGGAAACCTTTTTTGAATCGCACACCCAAGCGGTCAGCACGGTTTCAGAGGTCATTGCGGGCGGTGAATCGGCGATACAGAGCGCTGTGGCGTCCGTTTCCAACAAACTGGCAGTGATTTCCAAGGCGTTTGAGGCGAATATACGGGCGCAGATGTTCCAGCGCCTGGGCATCAATACCCTGGCGGATTACCTGGACCAGACCATCTGGCAGGCGGTATTCAATGTCCTCGCTTTCCTGCTCTGCTTCATCGCGCTGTATGTTTTGGTATGCCTCGTGGTCAATCTGCTGGACCACGTCATATCCTTTCCGATGGTACGGGGCTTTGACTGGCTGCTTGGCGGACTGTTCGGCCTCGCCAGGGGGCTTGTGGTGGTCGTGCTGGTTCTGTGCCTGGTGCCGGCGATTGTACAGATCGTCTCTCCCGAATTTGCGGACAGCCTGAGAACCGGGTCGGTGTTGTACAGCTATGTGATGCAAATGGATTTTCTGAACGTCAATAAGCTGGTGACGAGCCTGGTTGGCGGCTGACCAAATCAGACAGAATCGTGACAAAACCCCATCTGAACCTGTTAATACGAGGTCAGGTGGGAGTTTTGCGTCGAGGGGTAAGCCATTAAAAAAATGGGGGATTGATTCAATGACTGCAAGAGCTGTAAACAGGAGACAGTTCGAGGAGCGGGACAGGAACGCCAATGTGCCGGGTAAAATACTCGCCGCAGTGGCCCTGTTCGGCGTGGCAATACTGCTGTTGTACATCTGCTTTGCCTCGCCCCAGGCCGGAACCAGCATGGGAGAGATCAAAAATATACTGTGTGCGCTGGGCGGCGACGTGGCCTTCGTGCTGCCGTTGATTTTAGTGTGGATCGGTGCGCTGTTGATCGGCTCGGCCCGGGGCAAGCGCCCCTCTCCGCTGGTCGTCACCTGCGACGCCCTGCTGTTCGTGTGCCTCTTTACGGCGGTGCACCTGTTTTCCGCTGAACGCATCTGCCGGGAGCGCATGACCATACAGACCTTTGCCAATTTTGTATCAAAGTCCTACGGCTACGGCAAGGGCGGCGGCGCGATCGGCGCGCTGCTGGGCTGGCCGCTGTATCACAACCTGGGCGTGGCGGGCGGCTTTATCGCGGTTTTCCTGCTGGCGGTGCTGCTGGTGACGGCGACGGGTCGCACGGGCCGCGCGGTGCGCTATGTGGGCAGCCTGACTGAAGCCCGAAGGGCCGACCAAAATGAAACTCAAAGGTTTGACAGGGTTCAGGCGAAGCCGGCGGGCCGGCCTGACCGCCGACCCGCCAGGGATCCCTTCGCGGAGGATGTGGTGAGCGGCGCGGGGGTTCCCAGGGATAAGCTCGCAAAGCGTCCTGCGCGCAGTCGCGCAGCCGTCGTTTCAGAGATGGAGGCGGCGGCGCACCGTCCCGCCAGGGCGACCAACCAGCCCGTTCGCCGGAGCCGTCCCGCCCCGGAGGCCATGGAGCAGGTTCAGTCCAGGACGCCGTCCCGGCAGCGTCCGAAGGCCGCGGCACCTGCGCAGGCTGCGGCACAAAACCCGCCCCGGAGGCGCAAAAAGCTCTACAACGAGGATGTCCAGAAGACAGAACAGAAAAAACAGGCCGTCAAGGACGAGCTGTTCGACAGCTTTGACGATTTCGACCGCCTCGAGGCCGAGAGCGTGGCCTTCGATAAGGCTGAAAGCGCAGCCTTCGACAACGCCGAGATGCAGGGCAAGGCGACGAAGACCCGCAAGCGCAGCTTTGCGCCGGACCGCCCCTCCATGATGAATGAAAAGGGCGAGATCATCGAGGACATCATCGACATTCCGGAGGAGAAGCCGGCACAGGCACCAGTGGTGAAGGCCGATAAGAAGAGCAATGTCTCCATCGACGACCTGAAGATCCAGCCGGAGGTCTACGAGCTCCCGGACGAGGACGAGCCGCCCTTCGACATGCCCGCCAAGGTGGAAAAGAAGGCGGAAAAGATCGAGAAGGTGGAGGCCGGCATCGCCGAAAAGAAGGCCTTCCCGAAGATAAAGAGGATCAAGGAGGCGGAGCCCTCCGAGGACGACCCGCCGGCGTACAACTACCCCCCCATCGACCTGCTGGCCCAGGGCGAGGTGGAGGATACCTCGGCCCACGGGCAGCGGGACATGCAGAAGGCCAAGCTCCTGGAGGATACGCTGCAGAGCTTCGGCATTTCCGCGAAGCTGACGGGCATTGCCCATGGCCCTGCGGTCACCCGATTTGAGCTGCAGCCCGCCCCGGGCGTGAAGGTAAGCCGGATCACGTCGCTGTCTGACGACATCGCGCTGAACCTGGCGGCGATGTCCGTGCGCATCGAGGCGCCCATCCCCGGCAAGGCCGCCGTGGGCGTGGAAATTCCCAACGACAAGGTGGAAATGGTGCGCCTGCGCGACGTGCTGGAATCCGGCGAGGCGAGGAAGCATCCCAGCCGTATCGCCGTGGGCCTGGGCAAGGACAATTCGGGCCGTTACATCGTGGCGGACATCGCCAAGATGCCCCATGTGCTGATCGCCGGCCAGACCGGTTCCGGTAAGTCGGTTTGCATCAACGCCATCATCGCGTCGATACTGTTCCGCGCCTCCCCCGAGGAGGTCAAGCTGATCCTGATCGACCCGAAGGTGGTCGAGCTGTCGGTGTATAACAACATCCCTCACCTGGTCTGCCCGGTAGTCACCGATCCGAAGAAGGCGGCCAGCGCCCTGGATTGGGCCGTGGCGGAGATGACGAAGCGCTACAAGCTGTTCGCCGAGCGGGGCGTCAGGGACATCAAAGGCTACAACAAGTCTCTCAAGGAGGGCGAGAAGCTGATGCCCCAGATGGTCATCATCATCGACGAGCTGGCCGATCTGATGATGGTCTCCCCCGGCGAGGTGGAGGACAGCATCTGCCGCCTGGCCCAGCTGGCCCGCGCCTGCGGCATGCACCTGGTCATCGCCACCCAGAGGCCGTCGGTGAACGTCATCACCGGCATCATCAAGGCGAACATCCCCACCCGCATCGCCTTCTCCGTGGCTTCCCAGGTGGACAGCCGCACGATGATCGACCACGGCGGCGCGGAAAAGCTGTTGGGCAACGGCGATATGCTGTTCGTGCCCAACGGCATGAAGTCCATGCGCGTGCAGGGCGCCTGGGTGTCCGACGACGAGGTCCACAATATCGTGGAGTACATCAAGCAGTCCGGCGAGGCCGAATACGACCCGGATATGCTGGAGCACATGGAGAACGCTACCCGCAGCGATGCCGAGAAGGAGGAGTTTGAGGCCGAGTACGACAACAAGCTGCCCGAGGCCGTGGACATCGCCATCGACCTGGGACAGGTGTCCATATCGATGCTCCAGCGGAAGATGCGCATCGGCTATGCCCGCGCAGGCCGCATCATCGACGAGATGTCCCGCCGGGGCATCGTCTCCGAGGCCGACGGCTCCAAACCCCGCGAGGTGCTGATCACGAGAGAACAGGCCCACGAGATGTTTGAGGATTGCGCATAGATTAAATAATAAATTATAACATGGACTGTCAAAATGACTTCTTGATGTTGTTGAGACAGTCCATGTACTATTATTGTTGTAATAATAGAAAAAAATACAGCAATTGCTTTCCGTTGAAAACAAAACTATAAATAAAAAACAGAAATAGACAGTTCTGAAAATTATTATAACAGAGAAAGAAAAAAGGAGAAGGCCTTTCCAAAGCTGAAGCGGGTGAAGGAGGTGGAGCCATCCGAAGAAGATCCGCAGGCGTACAACTATCCCCCCATCGACCTGCTGGCCCAGGGCGACGTGGAGGATACCTTGGCCCATGGGCAGCGGGACATGCAGAAGGTTGTGGAGTCCAAATATGATTCAAAGCTGCTCGAAGCTGTAGACATCGCTCTGGACTTGGGCCAGGTGTCCATATCGATGATCCAGCGCAAGATGCACATTGACTATGCCCTCGCGGATCGAATCATCAACGAGATGTCCCGCCGAGGCATTGTCACCGAAGCTGACGGCTACAAGCCCCGCGAGGTGCTGATTACGAGGGAGCAGGCAAACGAGATGTTTGAGGACTGTAAATAGGTCGAAGGGCCGGCTGCCGACTGTTGTTGCGGTGCATAGCGACGATTTCCCGTCCCATTGGTTCAGGCGCGGGAAATCTTGGTATTCGGATCAAGTATTGTTGGTTGCGTGAGTTGATGGAGTGAAATTGATAAATGGCATTTGTATATATAATATAAATATAAACGCTTTACAAATTGCATTTTTTATGGTATGATATAATTGATCAAAGGAGGTGTTTCAGGTGGCACAGGTATTGGTGAATTTCCGGATGGATGACGAGGATAAAAAGGGCATGGAGGAAGTATGCAAGGAGCTGGGAATGAGTATGTCCACCGCTTTTAATATTTTTGCCAAGAAACTGAGACGTGAGAAGCGGATCCCTTTTGATGTGTCCATTGATCCTTTCTATTCAGAAACCAACATCAGTCATTTGGAAAAGGTGACTTCTGAGATAGACTCTGGAATAGCCACTTTGGCAGAGCATGAGTTGATCGAGGAATGATACAATGAAGATACTGTGGGATGAACGGGCCTGGGAAGATTATTTGCTTTGGCAAACGCAGGACAAGAAAACACTGAAGCGTATCAACGCATTGATCAAGGATATACAAAGGGATACTTATAAAGGCATGGGAAAACCGGAGCCTCTTCTGGGAAACTTAAGTGGATGGTGGAGCAGACGCATTGATGAAGTTAATCGCATTGTCTATAGGGAAAAAGATGGGGCTATTGTGATAGCAAGCTGTAAGGGTCATTATGGATAATAACAGGCAGGCGGGCCAGGAATAACATTATTCTTGCCCTGCCTGCCTGTTTATTTATCCAATCAGTCCATCTTCAATATCATTCCCAAAATGTGCTTCGCGGCCAGCGCCATCTGATCCCTTGTCAGCGCGCCCTTTTCCAGGGCCTCCAGCAGCCTTTCGGGGTAGCCGCAGCCCATCTTGACGTCGTTGCCGGCGGCGCACTCCTTGTAGTGCTCGCCCGCGGTCCACCAGTCGGTGGTGATCATGCCCTCATAGCCCCACTCCTGGCGGAGGATGCCGGTCAGCATGTCGGCGTTTTCGCTGGCGCGGTGGCCGTTGATGATGTTGTAGCTGGTCATGATGCTCCAGACGTCGTAGTCCTTCACGATGATCTCGAAGGCCTTCAGGTAGATCTCGCGGATGGCGCGCTCGGAGGCCCGGGAATCGCACTGCTTGCGGTTGCTCTCCTTGTTGTTCAGGGCAAGGTGCTTGGCCGTGGCGGCGACGCCGTTGCTCTGAACGCCCCGCACCAGCGCCCCCGCCAGGTGGCCGGTGAGCAGCGGGTCCTCGGAGTAGTACTCAAAGTTTCGGCCGCACAGCGGGTTGCGGTGGATGTTGATGGCCGGGGCCAGCCATGCGCCGATGCTGTTCTCCTTGACCTCTTCGCCCGCGGCGCGGCCAACGGCCTCGGTGACTTCCGGATCCCAGGTGCAGGCCAGCAGGCAGGCGCAGGGGAAGGCCGTGGTCACGACACCTACCTCCGGCTGGATACGCAGGCCGGCGGGGCCGTCGGCGCTCATGGTGTTGGGCACGCCGAACATGGGCAAGTTGCCGTAGCCGAAGGTGTTGGCGATGCCCACGTTGGGCTGGCCGCCCAGCAGCCAGGCCAGGTCCTCGTCGGAGAGCTGGGCGATGAAGGCGTCCAGGGTGATCCTTCCCTCGGCCACCTCCAGGAGCTGATGGTTGGGGTTCTTCTCGGTCAGCTGGATGGAGGGCATGGGCCGAACCGCCGGCGTCCTGCACTCGCTCTCGGAATCCGGCATGTGCTCGAGGGCGTCGGCGTCCGGGTCGTTGGGCGTGCCCAGGGGCAGGGATTCATAGCTGCCGTCAGAGAGCATGCGCCGCTTCAGCTGGGTGGGCGTCATGCGGGCCGTGAGCTGCGCGACGATCCTGTCGGTATCCAGCGCATAGACAAAGCCGGCCTGCTTCGCGGCGTGAACGTCCGTGCCCACAAAGAAGCGGTATTCCCCTGCCTCCAGCACCCAGGCCGACTTTTGCACCTTGCCCAGGTCGTCGTAGGAGGCCATTTGGTCGATGGGGAAGCGGATTTCCACGACCTGGGTCTCGCCGGGGCGCAGCTTGCGGGTCTTCTGCCAGCCGGCCAGCTGCCGGGCGGGCTTGCCCAGCTTGCCCTGGGGCGCGGAGAAGTAGACCTGAACGACCTCCTTGCCGGCCAGTCCCCCGACATTGGTCACCGAAGCGCGTACCGCGATTTCGTCGCCATCGACCCACACCTCGGGCTCGGAGATGCTGAATCGGGTATAGGACAGGCCGAAACCGAAGGGATAGTTTACCTTGTCTGCGGCGCCGGGGATGGTCTCGAAGTAGCGGTAGCCCACATAGATGTCGTCCTCATAGTCCACGTAGTCGTCCGACTCGTAGAAGCCCGGCGAGGAGGGATAGTCCTCCAGCGTGGCGGCAAAGGTGTCCGCCAGTTTTCCGGAGGGATTGTCCAGCCCCAGCAGCAGCTCGGCCTCAGCGACGCCGCCTTCCAGTCCCGCCTGCCAGCCCATCAGCGCGGCCTGTATGCGGGGGTTGTCCCTGAAGAAGGTAGTGTCGAACACGCTGCCCACGTTCAGCACGACGATCACCCTGGCAAAGGCCGCCGTGACCTTTTCGACCATAGCCGCCTCGGCGTCGGTCAGCACGTAGTCGCCCCTGGGAAACATGGCCTGGGTCAGCTCATAGCGGGCGTCCTCGGTCCACATGCCCTTGTGGCGCTCGATCCTGTCGAAGGCGCTCTTGCGATCCCAGCCCTCGCTGGAAAAGCGGCTGATGGAGATGATGGCCGTATCCGTGAAGGCCGCGGCCCGCTGCAGAAGCGCGTCGGGCAGCTCTGGCTCCACCACCGCGCCGGGGTCCCGCCCGGCGGCATAGCTGGCCGCCACGTGGGCGCGGTAGAAGGCGTCGGTCTCTTCGAACACCGTCACCCGGTCGGGGTAGGCGCGCATACCGTCGGAGAGGTTGCGCACGTAGGGCACGGTCACGTCGCCGCTGCCGCCGCCGCCCTTCACGTAGTCGAAGGTGCCCTTGCCGAACAGCGCCACCTTCGCGCCCCGCGCCAGGGGCAGCGCATTGTTCTCGTTTTTCAGGAGCACCATGCCCTCACGGGCGGCGTTCCTGCTCAGGCGGATGTGGGCCGGACTGGCCGTGACCCGCGTGCCGTCCGCCCCAAGGGGCAGATTCGGATGGTATTTGATGCGAAACCACTTGTTCATGGATGATCCATCCTTTCCTTGATTACATATCCTTGATGCAATCCTTGTTTCTGATCAGGTAATCCGCGCCGCTGACCACGGTCAGGGCCAGGGCGATGTACATCAGCACATTGGCCACGGTCACGCCGGCGTTGCCCAGCAGGGCTTCACCTTCCACGGGTACCAGCAGCATCAGCGCGATGGTGGCGATCATCTGGAATACGGTCTTCAGCTTGCCCAGGGGTCCGGCGGCAATCACCCGGCCGTTCTCCACCGCCACCAGCCGGAAGCCGCTGACCAGGAATTCCCGGGCCAGCATCAGTATGCACACCCAGTCGGGCATGCGTCCCTGGGCGGTGAGCACCACCAGGGCGCTCATCACCAGCAGCTTGTCGGCGATGGGGTCCATGAACTTGCCGAAGTCGGTGATCAGGTTGCGGGACCGGGCGATCCTGCCGTCCAGCGTGTCGGTGATGCAGGCCAGCGCGTAGATGCCTACGGCCACGCACTGGGCCCAGAAGGTGTTCATCCGGGCGAACACCACGAAAAACGGGATCATGCACACCCTCAGGAGGGTCAGCTTGTTGGGTAGATTCACGTCAATCGCCTCACTCGATAATCGTTCCTTCCAGGTCATAGGCGTCCGCGCCGGTGATCCGCACCTGCACGTATTCGCCAGGGGTCAGTTCCCTGTCGGCTTCCAGCCAGATGCAGCCGTCGCTCTCCGGGGCCTCCAGCAGGCTCCTGCCGTAGAAGCGGCCCTGCTCCTCGTCGAAGCCGTCCACCAGCACCTCACATTCGGTGCCGATTCGGGTCTCGTTGACCTCCATCGAAATGCCCTGCTGCAGCATCATCAGCTGGTCCAGGCGCTCGTTTTTCACAGCTTCATCGATCTGGTCCGGCATCTTCGCCGCGGCGGTGCCCTCCTCGGCGGAGTAGGTGAACGCGCCGAGGCGCTCGAACCGGGTTTCCTTCACGAAGTCCAGCAGGGTCTGGAACTGTCCGTCCGTCTCGCCGGGAAAGCCGACGATCATCGTCGTGCGCAACAGGATGCCGCGCTTGCGGCATTCGGCGATGCGGCTTTTGATCCAGTCGGCGCTGCCCCGCCGGTTCATGCGCTTCAGCAGGTCGTCGTCGATGTGCTGAAGGGGCAGGTCCAGGTAAGGCGCTACCTTGGGCAGGCGCTGGATAGTGTCCAGCAGCCGGTCCTCGGTGCTGTCGGGATAGCAGTACAGCACCCGCACCCAGTGCAGCTTATTAATGGCGCTGACCCGCTCCAGCAGCTCCGGCAGCAGATAGTGCCCGTCGCCGAGGTCGCAGCCGTAGCGGCTCGTGTCCTGGGCGATCAGCGTGATCTCGGTCACGCCGCCCTCGGCCAGCTCCTCGCACTCCGCTACGATGTCGTCGAAGGGCCGGGAGCTGTAGCCACCCCGGATCAGCGGTATCGCGCAGTAGGTGCAGCGGTTGTCGCAGCCGTCGGAGATCTTCACATAGGCGCTGTAGCCCGGGGTGGTCAGCACCCGAGGGGTGTGCAGGAAGCGGACGCCGTTGGCGGTGTAGCAGGGCCGTTGGTTCTGCTCCGCTGCCTCCAGCATCTCGAACAGGCGGGCGTATTCCGCCACGCCCATCAGTCCGTCGATCTCGGGGATCTCGGACATCAAAGCCTCGGGATAGCGCTGGGCCAGGCAGCCCGTGACGAACAGCTTCTTGTCGCCCAGCTTCTTGTACTGGGCCATCTCGAGGATCGCGTCGATGGATTCCTCCTTGGCGCTTTCGATGAAGCCGCAGGTGTTCACAAACAGCACGTCCGCCTCGGCGGGGTCGCTGACGATTTCAAAGCCCCTGTCCACCAGCATGCCCAGCAGGTTTTCGCTGTCCACGCGGTTCTTGGCACAGCCCAGGGAGATCATTCCTACTTTTTTCATAGCTCTTGCTCGTTTCTCAGTCGTTATTGCAGCATTTGCAGCACAGGCGCGGGTACAAAATCCCCGACGTCCTTGCCGAAGGCCATCAGCTCCCGCACCATGCTGGAGGAAAGGGCGCTGTCGTCGCCCCGGAGGTAGACGGTTTCCAGCTCGGGGTTCAGCAGCCTGTTCACCTGGGCGTTGCCTTCCTCGTAGCTGTAGTCGGTGGCGTTCCGCAGCCCCCGGACATACCAGCGGATGCCTTGCTCGGCGCAGAAGTCCGCCACCAGGCCGGCGTGGATCACCGCCCGCGCGTTCAGGCCGTCCGCGTCGATGGCCTGCTGTATGGCCCGGCACATGGCTTCCGCGTCGAAGGCGCGACGCTTGTTGACGTTTACGCCGATCAGCACCACCACCTCGTCGAACAGGGCAGCCGCCTTGCGGACGATGTCGTGGTGGCCGTTGGTGTAGGGATCGAAGGACCCCGCAAACAGTGCGATGCGCTTGTTCATGGGCGTTACCTCTGTCATAGCTTGTATTCCACGGCCTCGTTCCCCCGGTATTCCCAGGCGGATTTGAAGCCGCAGGCGCGGGCCAGCTGTGCAGCTTCACCGAAGGCGCAATCCAGGTAATCGCTGTTGTGACAGTCGCTGGTGAATATAATCCGCCCGCCGCACTCCGCGATGCGCCGCAGCATCGCTTCGCCAGGGTAGGGCTGTGTGCGATAGCCCCGGGCGATGGCGCCGGTGTTGACCTCGATGAGCCGTCCGCTGCGGGCGGCCAGCTCGGCGCATTCCAGCGCGGGGCCGAGATACCTGGAATCGGCGTCGTCAAAGAGGTCCCGGGCCTCGTTGAACTTCATTACCAGCTCGATGTGGCCCAATATGTCGGCGTCCGTGCCCTCTATGGATCGGCAAACGGTGCTGAAGTAATCCCGGCAGAGGGCGTACATGTCGCCGCCGTACAGGTCCCGGGCGGCGTCGGCAAGTATTTCGCGGGTGTTGTCCACGCAAAACAGCGCGCCTTTCGCGGGAACGTAGTGCACCGATTCGATCCAGTAATCGTATTCGGAGACATCCGCCGGGGAAAGCCAGTCGTGCTCGTAGCCCAGCAATATGTCCAGGGCGCCGGCGTACTTCGCCTTCAGCCGGCGGATCTCCGCCCGGTATTTCGGCTCCTGGGCCAGGGCCATCGAGCAGTCGTCGTAGTCGGCATGGCCGTGCTCGGAGAAACCCAGGGTGTGGAAGCCCAGCGCCAGTGCGGCGCGCACCATCTCCTCGGCGGTGTCGCGGCCGTCGACAAAGGTGGTGTGGCTGTGAATATTGGATCGCGTGACGGCTTCTGAAGTATTCATGTCAATCATTATAAGCGTTTGCAGTGCGGAATGTCAATAAAAAAGCTGCCCTGCGGGCAGCTTTAACGGAGGGGTTATTTCGCTTCGGGGTCAATGACCACGATCGGGGCGTCGGGGGCGTTCTTTGCGATGGACGCGATGCCCTTTTTGGCGCTGGCCTTGGCCTTGTAGCCCTCGGACTTGCCGATGATCTCACCGTTGGCGGCCTTCAGGCGGAAGCGGTATTCACCGGCCTTATCCTTATAAAGCTCGTATTTCGGATGCTTCTGGGTTTCACTGCGGGTCTGATCCTCAATGTTCGCGCTGGAATTCTTCTTTACTGAGGCGATGCCGTTTTCACAGGCGCTCATCGTGGTATAGGTTTCAGAAGCAGTGAGGATGACTTCGCCGTTGGAGGCTTTCAGGTTGAAGGTGAATTCACCGTTTTTCGCAGTGGTGATAACAAACTTTCCTGCCATTGTGGTATCCCCTTTCAAAAATTATACAAGGATTAATTCTGTTTATAGTATACTATTTTTAAGGGGCTTTGTCAATTTGATTTGGTCGTTTTTTGGCTGAAAATACAGAAAAAATGGAGATATTTCAGAACCGCCGAAGTCCCTTGGGCAGGTGGTTTTTCAGCATACCGTCCGAGACCTTGCCCCAGCCTAGGGGCATGCCACGATACAGCGCCAGGGTCCAGCCCTTTTCGCCTTGGCAGGGCACGGGTTCGCCCCGCAGCCAGGCGCGGGCGGCGGTCTCGTCCAGGTCAAAGCGCCTTCGGGCACAGTCGGGATCGATGGCCATGGCCAGGGCATGGGCGGGCTCGATGTGGTTGCGGCCGAGGCGGGCCAGGCACAGGCCGGCACTGATTACCCGCAGGCCATCCAGGTCAGGGCACGCCGGGGGCCGGGCATGGAGCCATTCGCCCTGTCGGGAAAAACGCATACCGTCGACGATGTCCAGGCAGCACACATCGCGATCCAGGTCGTCCATGATGGCGGCAACAGCGCGGTCAGGCCGGATGGGAGAGGCTTTGTCAGGCGATCCTTCGCCGATGCGGCGCAGCCTCGCCACGAAATGGCCGTCGCCCCGAAGGCGATGGGGGAAGAGCCGCAGCATGCCGGAACGGGACGGGCCCGCGCCGGGCAGATTGAAATCCTCGGGGGCAAAGTCGGGACGGCGGGCCAGGAAGCCCAGCACGCTGCCTTCGTTTTCAACCGCATTGAATGTGCAGGTGGAATACACCAGCCGTCCGCCGGAGCGAAGCATCCGCGCGGCCTGCTCGAGTATCTCCGACTGACGGCGGGCGCAGCCCTCCGGGGAGGCCGGATTCCATTCATCCCTGGAGGCCGGGTCCCGGCGGAACATGCCCTCGCCCGAGCAGGGAGCGTCCACGAGTATGGCATCGAAGCGCTCCGGCCAGCGGTCGGCAAGCCTGCCGGGCAGCGCGCAGGTCACGACTGCGTTGGAAACGCCCATGCGCTCCAGGTTGCCCGCCAGCGCCTGGGCCCTGGAGGGCTCGGGATCGTTGGACACCAGCAGCCCGCGGCCCGCCAGCGCGGCGGCGATCTGCGTGCTCTTGCCTCCGGGGGCGGCGCACAGGTCCAGAACGCGCTCACCCGGCTTTGCATCCAGCACGGCGGCGCTGGCCATGGCGCTGGCCTCCTGGAGATAAAAGGCCCCGGCGGCGTGGGCGATGGCGCTCCCCGGCCGATCCTCGCCCTGGGGGGCCAGATAGCGCCCTTCCCCGCACCAGGGCACCGGCCCGTCAACATAGGGCATGGCGGCTGCCTCCGCCCCATGCCGCTTTGGGTTCAGCCGCAGGGCCAGCGCCGCAGGCGCGTCCAGGGCACGCAAAAAGGCCGGGTACTCGTCTCCCAGCAGCGCTTGCATATTGTTGAGAAAGGCTTCAGGCAGTGGATGGTTCATGCTTCAATCAGTTTGTCCAGCGCTTCAAAGCTGTCCACGACGGGGCCGTCCCAGAGCGCCTGGGGCAGGAATGCGGGCCGCGCCATCTGCACGGCCTTCATGCCCGCGGCAAGGGCGCCCTCCAGGTTGACGGCGCGGTCGTCCACGAACAGGCAGTCAGAGGGATCGGCGTTCAGCCTTTGCAGTATGGCTTCGTACATCTTCGGGTCGGGCTTGATTGCGCCGACCTGGGTGGAGATGACGGTTGCGTCGAAGAGGCTGAGCAGTCCCCACTGATCCATGAATCTGACCAGGGAGGGCATGGCGTCGGACAGCATACCCAGGCTGTACTGCGACTTCCAGCGCTTCAGCCAGGGCGCGACATCTTCAAATAACCCGTAGCGGTTGATGTTGTCGGTGAAATCGTCGGCCAGGCGCGCAATATCAAGGGTGGTCAATTTCCAATCCATCAGGTCGTTCATGGAAAGAACGTATTTCCGGCGCAGCTGTCGCTCCGCTTCAACATTGGGCACCAGCTGATCCTCGTCCAGAAAATGGACGGCGGTTCGATGGGCCGTCAGGTATTTTGAGGTATATATATCGCGGGCGCGCGGTCCGAGGATATCCAGGGCGCCAAAGGGAATGTTCCATTCGCCCAGGCGCGGCCAAACCATCACGCCGCCACAGTCAAATATCAGATGCTTCATTGCTCTCGTCCTCTTTGCGAATGATTTCCCGGGGTATGTTTTCGGGGGCGCCTTCATAGTCGCTGCTTTGGGTGGGCAGGCCTTGTGCCCGCAGGCGCGTCTCGGTGGTGGCTTTGACCATCGCGTAGATCAGGGCGAATACCGGTACGCCCAACAGCATGCCCGGAAAGCCGAACAGCCCGCCGCCGACCATGATGGCCAGCATGATGAAGAACGGTGACAGCCCCACATAGTCGCCCATGATGAACGGGCCGATCACGTTGCCGTCGAGCTGCTGCAGGATCAGTATGAAGACGGTGAACCAGAGGGCGCTCAGCGGGTTGATCAGCAGCAGGATCAGCACGCAGGGAATGGCGCCGATCAGCGGGCCGAAGAAGGGCACGATGTTGGTAAAGCCCACGATGACGCTGATCAGCAGCGGATATTCTATCCGGAACAGCAGCATGCATACGTAACAGATGATGCCGATGATCATGGAATCGAGTATCTTGCCGGTGATAAAGCCGGAAAAGATCTTGTGGGCCCGGCGGGTCCAGTAAATCAGCGTTTCACAGGTGCTGGGCTTGAAAATCGCATAGCAGAGCTTCTTGACCTGGGCGCAGTATTTTTCCCGCTCCATCAACAGGTAGAAGGCCGCGATCATGCCCACCAGCAGCTGGAACACCAGGGTGTAGATGCTGCTGGAAATGGCCATCAGATTGTTGACCAGCAGCGAGGTGTAGTTCATCAGCTGGGAGACCACATTTTCCCAGGCGATCACCAGCTGCTCGCCCTCGATGCTCAGGAATTCGAATTTCAGAAGCAGCTGGTTGATGGTTTCCCGGTTCATCGACACGAAGTTGGCGATGTATTGCAGGATCGACTTGACAGAGGTGATCAGCTGGGGCACCAGTATGGCGAAGAACCCGGAGAGCAGCGACAAAAATACGACGTAGGCGATGATCGTGGCGATGGCACGACTCAGCTTTGGATGGGGCTTGTGCTTGAAAAGCACCTGGTTGAACAGCGTCTCCACACGGTTTACGATGGGCATCAGCAGGAATGCGATGATGAAGCCGATGAGGAAGGGCGCGATGGTGCGTAGCACGGCCTTGAAGGCGCCCCAGAGCTCGCCCAGATGCAGCAGCGTGACCGCCAGGGCAATGCCGATGCAAACGACAATAATGTTCGAAAGGGTTTTAGCCCGTATCTCTTTTGGAATCAGCGATTTCATGGGCGCCTCCGACTTCGGTTTTCCCATTTATTATATCACACAAACCATCGGCGCTCAATACCCGAAATCGAGGCTTTTCAGCCCTTGTTTCTTCCTATTATATAGACGCTATTTACGGTGTTTGGAAGCCGCTATGAAAATAATTGTTCGTGTTTTATGCCAGTAGTTCACGAAGCTTACGCCAAAGTGCCGGTGCTTCTTCGATATTTCCGGTGAATTTCCGAACAATCGCTTCCCCGTTCAAGACCCATTGTCCGTCGAATAATCGGGGTACAGACAGGCTGGGGTTCCGAAGCGCATTGTCCAGTATCGAGAGTGGGTCCGATGGGCCGTATCCTGAGAGAGCACCAGTCACGGCAAAGGCTGAGGCGCGATACAGGGAAGATTGGCAGTCGTCCGTCAACAGCCAGGCGATAAAATCTGCGCACAGGGCTTGCTGGTCGGCGCTATCCGCGCGGTTGACGATCGCCATGGCCAGCAGCTGGTCGGTAAAGCTGTAGTCCCCGGGGCACAGCTGCCACTGGGGTCTCTTGCCCTGGTCTGAAAGGGACTGCAATCGTCGAATCTCCCGTTGGGTGACAGGCATTGCCGCGGATTCCCCGTTGACAAAGTTTCGCCAGGCATCTTCATCGTAGTGAAAATCCGCGGGCAGGTGCCGGCACAATGTCGCATTTCGATTGGGCTCGGCAGAAGCTGCCGGAACAGGGGCTTCTCCACCGGCAAGGCCGAGTTCAACCTCGCCCGCGGGTGAAGCTGTCGACTTCGCCGCTGAATCGGGATCGGAAGGCGCATATCGCCCGGCACACAGTGCCAACAGCGCTGCGTCCCAGCGCCGCCAGGGTTCAGGCCGGGGAACGGACAGAACGGCGTCCGTGTCATGCCAGCTGTCCGGCAGGCCGTCGATCAATCCGGTGTTCAAGGCCCACAGGTAGCCGCCCATGGCCACGGGTATGGCATAGGTTGCTCCGTCCCACTGGCCGCTTTGGCAGAGGGCGGGTCGCAGGTTCTCCGGGGTTTCCAGAGGCAATAAACCCGCCGGCGACGCCAGCAGGTCAGGCGGAAACAGGAGCATGTGCGGAGGAAGAATGCCGCTGTCATTCATCGAAGTGATTGCGCCGGCGTCTACAAACTGGGGTTGCACGTATACGCCGGGATGGGACTTTTCGAAGCCTGCAATGCACCGGTTCAGCCAGGGTGAGATGCTGCCGCTGCCACAGGGCCAGCCCTCGTGGATCCAGAGGTTCAGTACGCCGGACCATCCGGCATATTTCTCGGCGACCAACGGGCGCGTGTCGATCGGCAGTATGTGTCGGGCAAACAAGAGCGCGGGAATCAACGCCATCAGGGACAACAGACACAGCGCCCCTTTCAGCCTTCTCATGTGATCACTCCTTTTCAACGCTATATAGAAGAAACAGACTTGCACCGTTCCTGCATTTCTTTGTAAACTATGCAGCTTTTCTTTAAAAAAGGCCGAAAAAGACCGGAATAATGTTAAGTGATTGATAAATCAAAGAATTTGCTATTGACAAGGGGGATGGTTTTTGTTATACTGGCAAAGCTGTCAGCGAGACAGGGTGGAAAAACCCTGAGGAGCGAGCAGCGGCGAACCTTGAAAACGATACAGAGGAAACGAGTACAAGATCTTGCAGACTTGCGAGGACGGCCGAGAGGCAGGAGCGAGGAAGCGAGATGAAAACAGTCAGAATTCTATGAGTAAA